>NZ_BAAGXU010000033.1:0-24959 GCF_054779675.1 Emticicia fontis | reverse complement strand
GTTTTGATTTCCCATCTTCGATACTTTTTAATGTATCGCTATTTCAGGACGTGACATTATATTGAAAAGGGTGGCACGGTTTGAAACTGTGCCACCCTTTTTTATGTATCACGATTTTTCAAATCGTTGCATTGTTTTAGCTTACGCAGACGATTTGAAAAATCGTGATACATTTATCTAAAACAACTTTATACACTTAAAAGTCAACCGATGATAAGGAGTCAAGCCATTTTGGAGAATAGCATTGCGATGATATGGAGTTGGATAACCCGCATTTTCATGCCAGCGATAAGAGGGGAATTCTAATCCTAATTGCTCCATTAAATCATCCCGATAGGTTTTAGCAAGAATCGAAGCCGCTGCTATCGATAGAAATTTCTCATCACCCTTTACGATACAAGTATGCGGGATAAGGGGGTAAGTCACAAATCGGTTACCGTCTACCAAAAGGTGTTCCGGCTGTATTGTCAAGGCTTCTACCGCCCGGTGCATAGCCAGAAAACTTGCCTTTGAGATGTTTATCTTATCTATTTCGGCCTCTGACGCCTCTGCTATTTCATAGGCCAAAGCATCTCTGATAATCTCATCTTTTAATCGATTCCGCTGTTTTTTTGTCAGTTGCTTCGAATCATTCAGCAACGAGTGCTTATAATCTTTTGGCAAAATGACTGCTGCAGCTACAACAGGCCCGGCAAGACAACCTCTGCCTGCTTCGTCAAGCCCTGCTTCTATTAGTCTTTCGTTGTAATACGACAAAAGATTTTTCTCTTTCATGCACTTGCTGTTTCTAAAGAATATTGTTCAGATTTCTGGATTTTACCAACCAGATAATAAAAGCGTGAGGTTAGTAACACGGCCGACATGGTTAAGCCTGCAAACAATCCTATCCATATACCGATAGCATCCTGTTTCAGAGTAAAGCCCAGAAAATAACCGAGTGGCAAAGCTACAACCCAATAGGCAAACATCGTTATCCAGGTTGGAATATTTACATCGGCGATTCCACGAAGAATACCCAAAGCAACTACCTGTATCCCATCTGACAACTGGAAAACCGCTGCTATCCACATCAATCTTACGGCTATTTCAATTACTTCAATATCTGAAATATATAGTTCTACCAGGAAACGCTTCAAAACAATAATCAATAACATCATTAATGTCATAAAAGCTATTACTAATAAAATTGCCACATTGCCAGAGGTTCTTATTTTAGAGATATTTTTTAGGCCTCTTCCCTCTCCTACTCTGATACCACCTGCTACGCCTAAACCTGCTGCCATCATATAAGTAGTAGATGCCACATTGATGGCAATCTGGTGAGCTGCCAACTGGTTTTCGCCTAGCCAGCCCATCATGACGACTGCTAATGAAAAAGCAGCTATCTCAAAAAAGAATTGTAAGCCACTCGGCACACCGATTTTAAAGATATATCTCACTAAGTCGCCTACAGGTAATGGGTTATGCTTTTTCTTCAGATATTTCTGAAAGGTCTTGGCTCTGAATAAATAAGTGAACATCGCAATCACCATCAGTATTCGGGTAATAAGTGTAGAAACTGCCGAACCATTCAGACCCATTTTCGGAAACCCTAAATACCCGTTAATCAATACTACATTAAAGATAAGATTGATAATAAGCGCAATTATGGTAATCATCATAGCCACATAAGTGCGCGAAAGACCATCAGATAATTGCTTGGAAGCAGCGAAAATAAATACAAATGTGCTTGATACGACAATAATCCCCATAAAGGTTGGAGCTTTCTGGTTGATTTCAGGAGATTGCTGAAAAATATCAAAGAAATAAATACAGATAAATCCGATGGCACCTAATATCAGGCTAAACCAAAGCGCCGCCCATAAACCCGCTCTGAAAAGTCGATTGACTTCAGGTACATTCCTCTCTGCTTTGGCTTTAGAGATTAATGGTGCCACTACGGCAAGCCCACCTATACCGATTGATGAAATGACAAAGGCAATAGAATTGGCAATGCCCGATACCCCCAGACCTATTTTGCCCAGATAATGCCCTACCATAATATTGTCGGTTACCCCCATCAGGATAGTACCTAGCTGAGCTACTACAATAGGTAAAGCCAGTGACAAAGTTTTACTCGTTTCTTCTTTGAAAGAAGCTGATAATAGATTTATTTTCATAGCCAATGAAGGAAATAATAAGTCTGAGATTTACCGGATTTGCGATTGTTGTACAATAGTCTTTAGCAGAAGGCTCAAAAGACAGGCATACTCTCTCAGGAATTAAAGTCAGTTGTGGGAAACTTAGCTCAGGCTTATATCTTAACTCATAAAAATAGTATTTCTACTAAAAGAACATTGACTTTCAGAAAAAGATTTAATCTTTGGTGAAAAAATTTCAGATTCGCCTAAAACGGTTTAGTAATTTCTATGCATAAAGATATAAAGTTTTGAATATCACCTATTTACAAAATGAGTTTAAAGAAGAAATAATAATTTAAGAAAAATATACAATTTCATTAAAAAAAATTTAAACCATAATATCCTCATTATCAACAATATACACCTTTTAATGAAATTTTAAATCTTCAAATCTCACAATTTTTATCTAGCTTTGCAATTTCATCATTTAAACAAGAGAAATAGTATGATTCTAATGGGCGTCATTTTTGCCTATTTGTTAGGGTCTATCCCTACGGCTGTTTGGTATGGTAAAATTTTTCATGGGGTTGATGTTCGCCAACATGGGAGTGGCAATGCAGGGGCAACCAATTCTTTACGTACTTTCGGTCGAAAAGCAGGCATTATCGTTCTTATTATCGACTTTCTCAAAGGCTTTCTCGCCGTTCTTTCCGCACAATTTTTGTTTCCAGATACCGATAACTATTTGCCTTTGATTATGGGTCTTGTAGCCGTAATCGGGCATCTGTATCCGGTATTTGCACAATTCAGAGGAGGTAAAGGGGTAGCAACCGCATTGGGGGTTATAGCTGCTTCTTTTCCGATGACTGTTATCATCTGTATGGTGGTTTTCTTTATCATTGTTTTTCTTACCAAATATGTCTCATTGGGCTCTATGCTTGGTGCCCTGGCATTTCCGATACAAATTGCTTTGAATGTCTGGAATGTCAATCCAACTCACGATGTCTATTATATTGCTTTTGGCACTGCCTTGTTCCTTATTCTGGTATTTACGCATCGTCACAACATTCAGCGTCTGATGAGCGGAACCGAAAATAAATTCGGCGCCAAAAAATAATTCCCTCTTTCTAAAATTGTATTCTCTCCTTCAATTACTTTACTTTGTAGTAAAGAAGCGATAACTTTTTGCGTTTTATTACCGAATAAGTCACACATTTACCCAATGCGCTTGGGTATCAATAAAACATATCTATGAGTACTTATATAGACCAGAACAAAGACCGTTTTCTAAACGAGTTGTTTGATTTTCTAAGAATTCCGTCTGTCAGTGCCGATTCTAAATTTCAGCCTGATATGATTCGTGCAGCTGAATATATTAAAGAAAAACTATTAGCCGCAGGGCTTGATACAGCCGAGATAGTGCCTACGGCGGGGCATCCGGTAGTATATGCCGAAAAAATCGTAGATGCTTCTTTACCTACTATTCTGGTATATGGGCACTATGATGTACAACCTGCTGATCCTTATGAACTATGGGACTCTCCGCCATTTGAGCCAACTATCAAAAAAACAAAAATACATCCTGAGGGAGCAATCTTTGCCCGTGGTTCTTGCGACGATAAGGGGCAGATTTATATGCACGTAAAAGCCATTGAAATGATGCTGGCCGATGGCAATTTACCTTGTAATGTAAAGATTATGTTTGAGGGAGAAGAAGAAGTGGGGTCTGAGCATTTAGGTACATTTGTGAAAGAAAACAAAGAGAAACTGAAAGCCGATGTGATTCTGATTTCAGATACTTCGATTATTGCTAATGATATTCCATCAGTAGAAACTGGTTTACGTGGTTTGACTTATATGGAAGTATCAGTCACAGGGCCGAATCGTGATTTACATTCAGGTGTATATGGTGGCGCAGTAGCTAATCCGGTAAATGTCCTTTGTGAGATGATTGCTTCTTTGCATGATGCTGATGGCAAGATAACAGTAAAAGGATTCTACGATAAAGTAATTGAACTAAGCCAGGAAGAAAGAGACGACTTAGAAGCTGCGCCATTTAGTGTAGAAGATTACAAAGAAGATTTAGATATAGCAGAAATAACAGGCGAAAAGGGGTATACTACCCGTGAGCGTGCTTCTATCCGCCCGACTTTAGATGTGAATGGTATCTGGGGAGGTTATACTGGCGAGGGCTCAAAGACTGTGTTACCATCGAAAGCTTTTGCTAAAATCTCGATGCGATTAGTGCCAGATCAGGACTGGGAAGAAATAGCCGAATTATTTGATGCGCATTTCAGAGCTATTGCTCCGCCAACAGTGAAAGTAACTGTTACCCGCCACCATGGTGGACAACCTTACGTAACGCCAACTGAATCGGCTGGTTATAAAGCAGCGATGTTGGCGATGGAAGAAGCCTATGGTAAGAAGCCTGTACCAACACGAGGTGGTGGGAGTATTCCGATTGTAGCTTTATTTGAAAAAGAATTAGGTTTAAAATCTATTTTGTTCGGCTTTGGCCTGGATTCTGATGCATTACATTCACCAAACGAGCATTATGGTTTAGTGAATTTCTTTAAGGGAATCGAAACTATTCCTTTATTCTATAAGCATTATGCCGAATTAATGAAATAAGCCATACGGATGGATACACAATCGAAACAAATCGTTTTTGAGGAACTACAACAGCTATTATACGACCGCGTAGTGGATAATGAAACGATTCGTAACGAGCATGGCGTTGGGTTCAGTTATCATGCCTGTACGCCGCCTGACTGGGTTGTGTATCCATCTTCTGTTGAAGAAATCTCCGAAATCGTCAGGATTTGTTCGGCTCACCAGATACCCATCATTCCATTTGGCGCAGGTACATCAGTTGAGGGACATATTTTAGCTGTAAAAGGAGGTGTTTGCATAGACCTCCGATTGATGAATCAGATTCTGGAAATCAATCATGCGGATATGTATGCGACTATTCAACCGGGTGTCACTCGTAATCAATTAGATGAAGCGCTTCAAGGGACAGGTTTCTTTTTTCCGATTGGTCCGGGTGTAAATGCTACACTGGGCGGCATGGCAAGTACTCGTGCCTCAGGTACAAATGCCGTGAGATATGGTACCATGAAAGAGAATGTGCTATCACTCAAAGTAGTATTGCCAGACGGACAAATCATCAAAACCGGAAGTAAGGCTAAAAAATCCTCTGCTGGTTATGACCTTACCCATCTTTTTGTTGGGGCAGAAGGCACTTTGGGTATCATTACCGAATTAACCCTCAAGCTTCATAGTTATCCTCAGGCCATTTACGCGGCCGTTTGTGCATTTCCCACAGTTGAGGCTGCTGTCAATACAACTATCCAAACGATTCAGCGAGGCATACCTATTGCCAAAATTGAACTGCTAGATGAGCAGATGATGCGGGCTATTAACCGTTATTCCTCATTAAATTATGCCGAAGTACCAACGCTTTTTTTAGAGTTTCATGGGTCGCAGGTAGAATTAGAAGAACAGGTTGCACAGGTAGAGGCTATTGCGCAGCGTTTTGGTGCGAAAGAATTTATCTGGGAAAAAGATGAAGCGGCTCGCATAAAACTATGGCGTGCCCGTACGGATGCCGCGCCTGCTTCTGTAGCTTATAAAAAAGACGGGCAATTGATGTCGACTGATGTTTGTGTACCGATTTCAAGATTAGCTAAATGTATTACTGAAACCCAATTGGACATTAAGGAAACGGGCATTTATGCACCGATTTTAGGGCACGTGGGCGATGGCAATTTCCACCTGACTATTGTGATTGACTCCAATAATCCTGAAGAACTTGAAAAAGCCAAAGTACTCAATAAAAGATTAGTAAAACGAGCTTTGGACATGGAAGGCACTTGTACAGGCGAGCATGGAATAGGTATTGGTAAACTTTCCTACATGACCTTAGAACATGGTGAAGCTGTAAACACCATGTGGGCAATCAAAAAAGCTCTCGACCCTTTGAATATTATGAATCCGGGCAAATTATTACCCGCGACTGATTAAATTTGCTTATCCGGTCTCCCCTTCGCAAAGTTTATTGCGGTTGAATTCGTAATAAATAAATTTTATTATAAACTTTGCAAATGTTTCATTGACGCCCCTCATACCTATGAAAACTTTTCTTTGCGCTCTGCTATGTGTTCAGATTTGTTTCGCTCAAACACCCAATTTTGTACCTCAAACGATTGACAATCAGGTAAGTATTGGCTACGGCTTAGCTATCGGAGATGTGGATGGAGATAAAAAGCCTGATATATTGATGGCCGACCAGAAACAATTTGTCTGGTACAGGAATGGCGACTGGAAAAGGTTTGTAATGATTGAGAATCTGACGGCTCGCGACAATGTTTGTATTGCCGCAAGAGACATAGATGGAGATGGCAAAGTAGAAGTTGCCGTTGGTGCTAACTGGAATCCGGGAGAAACGAATGACCTGACTAAATCAGGTTCGGTACATTACCTGATTCGCCCTGCTGACCCTACACAGAAATGGGAAGCAGTTGAGTTGCATCACGAAGTAACTATTCATCGCATGAAGTGGGTAAAGACTAAAAACACCTATCAATTGGTAGTGGTTCCGCTACATGGTCTGGGTAATAAAAATGGTGAAGGGGTCGGAGTAAAGATCTGGGGATATCATCTTCCTAAAAACCCTAAAACAGAGTGGAAGCGAAGCTTAATTGATTCGACTATGCACCTGACACATAATTTTGAGATAAAAGAAGATAAAAATACTACCCTGCTCACTATCGGCGGAAAAGAGGGTTTACGCACCTATCAATACACCGATAAATGGGAGAAATTGGACAAAGCATATGAAAATATGCAGATAGGAGAAGTAAAATATACAGAAGTGGGCAAAAATGGCTATTTTGCAACCGTTCAGCCCATGCATGGGAATAAATTGGTTTGGGTAAGTGCGACAAAAGAACCTGTTGTGCTCAACGAAAATCTGAATCAGGGGCATGCGCTTGCTTTAGCTGATTTTCTGAAAATAGGCAGACCACAAATAGCGGTAGGCTGGCGAGAACCGAATAAGGATAAAAAGGTGGGCATTAAATTCTATATACCAGACGCAACGCTTGCACAATGGAGTGAGTATACATTAGACGATAATACGATGGCTTGCGAAGATATGCAAAGTGCTGATTTGGATGGTGATGGAAAGATAGATTTAATTGCCGCAGGCAGAGCCTCTAAAAACCTGATTATTTACTGGAATCGCTAAATGTTTGCGGTATACCGTCTGTACGATTTGAAAAATCGTGATACATAAGAAAAACAAAACTACTATAAAAACATACTATGTCTCTTGGCTTAGAAAAACTGGCAACCGAATCTACTTCGCATTATGATCATCTTGAAAAGATGTCGGTGCATGAATTATTAGTAAATATCAATAATGAAGATAAGACAGTGCCCCATGCTGTCGAAAAGTGTATTCCTCAGATTGAAGCTTTAGTAAGCCAGATAGTACCCCGCATGAAAGCCGGTGGTAGAATTTTTTATATTGGTGCAGGTACGAGTGGGCGTTTAGGGATTGTTGATGCCTCGGAGTGTCCTCCGACCTTTGGTGTACCTCATGGAATGGTGGTGGGCATTATGGCAGGTGGCGACAAAGCTATCAGAAA
Organism: Emticicia fontis; assembly: GCF_054779675.1. Lineage (NCBI taxonomy): Bacteria > Pseudomonadati > Bacteroidota > Cytophagia > Cytophagales > Leadbetterellaceae > Emticicia > Emticicia fontis. The sequence goes on along the minus strand of NZ_BAAGXU010000033.1, from coordinate 17,185 downwards.
AGCCGTTGAAAATGCCGAAGACGATATTGAACAAGCCTGGATAGATTTAGAAAAATATAAAATCAACGAAAAAGATACATTGATTGGCATTGCCGCTTCTGGTCGTACGCCATATGTAGTAGGTGGTTTAAGAACTGCCCGCCAGAAAGGTATTCTGACGGGTTGTGTGGTGTGTAATACAGGCAGCGCCATAGCCGCGGAAGCCGAGTATCCGGTTGAAGCTGTAGTTGGACCAGAGTTTGTGACAGGTAGTACCCGTATGAAAGCAGGCACTGCCCAGAAACTGGTATTGAACATGATTTCTACCTCAGTGATGATTCAACTAGGACGCGTAAGAGGCAACAAAATGGTAGATATGCAGTTGACCAACCTAAAACTGGTTGAAAGAGCTACCCGAATGGTGATGAACGAACTGAAAATCCCTCATGATGAAGCTCATGCGCTGGTCATTCAATATGGTAGTGTTAGAAATGCGATTGATAATTATAAAAATTGAGCGGCCGCCGCTGCGGTGAATGAGTGATTTAGTGATTAATTTCTCTCGATTACTTAATACAACAATCACTCATTCACTAACTCACTAAATCACCATGTGGGATTGGTTTTCGATAGATTGGCTTACTCCTCAAACCCTGCGTTCGTTCGTTTGGGCTGATAGACTCTATCTATATGCCATAGCCGGAATCCCCTTTTTATTTTTGCTTCGCTGGTTGTTTTATAACAGAGGCCAGCAGAAATTAGGTTTATCTTTGAGTAATCCTCAATTACAAACCCGTCTGGTGAGTTATCTGCGTTTCCTTCCTCCTTTGTTTTTTATTCTGGGTATTACCTGTGTGCTACTTTCATTAGCTCGCCCGCAGCGGGTAAAAGAAAGCAAAGAGCAGTTTTCGGAAGGCATAGACATTATGCTGGCGATGGATATTTCAGAGTCGATGCTAGAAAAAGACCTGAATCCGAATCGATTGGATGCCGCTAAGAATGTGGCTCGAGAATTCATCAAAGGACGTTTTCAGGATCGCATCGGTTTAGTGATTTTTGCGGCAGATTCTTATTCTATCTGTCCACTCACGACAGACTATGATATGTTGAATGAGTATCTGGATGAAATCAATAGTGGCATGATACAGACTTCCGGTACGGCTATTGGTAGCGCCTTGGCTACTTGCATCAACCGTCTGCGAGATGTGCCGGGCAATAGTAAAGTAGCCATTATCTTAAGTGATGGAGACAATACAGCCGGAACGCTTGACCCATCTACAGCTGCCGATTTAGCCAAATCATTCGGTATCAAAGTGTATACGATTCTGGTAGGAAAAAACAGCCAGAATGTAAAAGTGGATGAATCTACACTCAAGCAAATCTCTCAGCAAGGCAACGGGCAATTTTTCAGAGCCACCGATAACCAGACACTCAAAAACATCTTCGAGCAAATCAACCGTCTGGAAAAAGTAAGAATCAAAGACAGTGTCTACCGCGACGTAGAAGATTTTTACTATATCTACCTCAACTGGGCAGTAGCCTTCCTATTAGTAGCCTTCTTCTTTAAAAATACTTTTGTTGGGAATATTTTGGAGGATTGAGGGGGGGTAAATATTTTTTATATTCATGTATTACCTACAAAATCCCTAGTTCTTCAGAAATATCTTTTGTTAATTTGGATAAAACTCTTTTTTCTAAATCTTCATCTTGAACATAATTTGATAAAGCCATTCTTTGAACTTCTCCTAAACTCTTAAAAAGAGTTCCTTCATATTGATTAAATAGGTTCTCTAGATAAGTATCCTCATATAATATAGATCTTTGTAGAATTTCCTTTACATAATCTTTATGCTCATTATAGATTATATTAAGTTTAAAAACTGTAATATTTCGTTTTACTTTTTCTTTTTTTTCTAAATCTAATGTAGATAAATTTAGACATATTTCGAAGCTATTTTCTATTCCATAGAATATATCTATTCCACTTTTGGGATTCAGTAGAATTGTAAATCTTACATCATTTTCAAACCCTTCCGTATAAGGGTGTATATGAGTGTCAATATCAAATTTCTCATCCTTTTTGAAATTCGAATTACAAATATGACAAGACGGTATGAGATTGTAGAAAGATAACGCTAAATAAGGATAATCTTTTTGGCAATAAAAATGATCAAAATCAGGACGAACTCCTTTATTACCTTTATTAATGGTAAAAGTATATTGGCGATTACAGTATGGACATACATTAACTTTTAACCTTTCAGCTAATAAATAAGCATTATACTTCCTTTTCTTATCTATGAATCTATCATAATCAAAAATTTTTTTTATCGAACTATTGTCATAAGCTGGAAAATTCTGTATAATATCTTTTAATTCTTTAGGTTTTCCTTTAATTATTTGCTCTAAATTTGTTTTAATGTATTTATATAGTTGACCTACCTTATTATTAAGATTCGCTTTTATATAAGGTTCTATTTTTTCATAATGTTCTTGAGCAAGATTTTCAAGATTTCTTCCCTTTATTTGAATCATTAGTTCTAGTTCTTTTTAATTCTGCTATCTCCTTTTCTAATTCTCTAATTTTACCATTAATATTTAAATTTATTTTATCAGTAAATAATTGCATTAATTTCTTTCTTATCAATGGCTCACCAATAGCATTAATTATTTTTCTAATTTCTACTTCCCTTATTTCATTAATTGATTTTTCTGACAGCAAATCTTCTATAACTTCATTAATTTTTTTCTTAGCAAAATCACCTATTAATCCATTATTTATAAAGAAACTATCTGCAAATAAAGTATGAATATTTGATGCAAATGTTGGCTTCCTATCATGAAGAGGATTCTTTTCAACTATACAATTGTTGTTACCATCCTTTGAAAGAAATATAATATGAGAGAGAGGTAAATCTGAAATAATAAAGGGAGAATGTGTCGCTAAAATTAACTGAATACTTTCTATTGTAGTCTCTTGAAATATAATAGGCAAAGTTTCAATAATGGTATTCAAATATTTTTTTTGCCATTGAGGATGCATACCTATCTCCCCTTCATCTATAATTAAAATAATATGATTTATTTTCCTAATTCCCCATTTTGAAGTACTCATAGCTTCTATATTAAAAATGGACGAATAGATTCTAGAGAATTGAGAAATAAAAGCTCTTTCACCAGAACTAACTTTTCTCCATTCAAAATTTAGAAACCCCATGCTATCAATTCTATCGCTCCAAATAACGTCTTTATAATTATAAAAAAAAGTCTCTAAATATAATTTAAAATGCTCTTTTTGAGAAATATCTAAACTAAAGGCACAATTATTCGGGAAATCAAAATCTGCATAACTATTAAAAAAATAATCTTTCTTATTATAATCTGAAAGACATTTAATAGTATTTCCTTTCATTAATTTAACAATTGATCTTGCCATTTTGCCTACCTTCTGCCAGCCCTTAATTTCATCTTCATGTTTTAACCCTATATAAACCTCATTAATATGATATTGGATAATTCTATTCTCAAAATAAGGATAAAACCATTTATTTATTGGTAATTCAATCCAATTAACCTCCCAATTAATAAATGACCCTAATACATCTGGCTCTGAATTCGCAGGGTATGTATTCAAGAAATTTAAAAAGATTGACCACAATAGTTGAAATTCTGTCATATCTTGAATTCGCAAATCCTTTTCAATTGAATTTTCACTATTAGCTATTCTTTTTTCTAATTTTTTAAATTCTTGAAAATAAACTTTAAGAATATTTTGTAGTGTTCTGGCCTCTATTTCAGCATAATCATTTATATTTTCAATTACTCTTTCTTGGTCTATATTTTCTTCTATATTTAATTCACTTAACCATTCTGGAAAATTTTCTGAAATTGATTCTATTACAGCTTTCAGGTTTTTAATTTCATCTCTCAATGAAAACGAAATAGTCAATTCCTCAGGTACCTCAAATGGTAATTTAGATTTAAAACCTGCAAAAAGAAATTCCGCTTGAATAAAAGTTTCATATAGTTGATATTTATATAAAATATGAGTTTCTTCGTGGGGAGCTACAAAATAATTATGGGCTAGTATCCAATCTGTTGATATATCATGCATTTCAAAAGTATCAGCAATATATTTATCATAAAATGAGTGATAATTCCGAACTAAATTTATACTAGCTTCATAATTATACGCATAATTCAAAAACATTACATCTTTAAATAAATCACTTGATCTATTTCCTCCTTTTTTTTTGCGAATAACTAAATCACTTTTTATCGCTATACTCTTAAAGTTATCTTTCTGAAAAATTAATAAAATCTCATTTCTATACTTTACTATATAAAATCCTAAATCTTTAAATTTTAATATACTGCTTTTCCCAACACCATTTTCTCCAATAATTGCTGTTATATTTGAAAATTTATCACCGAAAAAATTGTCAATATAATTCTCATTTATATCAATTCTTAATTCTTTGCTTGATATATCAAATACTATTTCATATTCAGCACTAAAATTGAATCCCTGCTGATGAATATTAATATAATTATCTATCCAAGCATAAAGAAGTTGCATTAGCTTATAACTTTAAAATTTTCAGAATATTGATTAACTAGAACAGTAAACTAATAAATCTACTTCTTCCTACTACCCTTGTTTCCTAAAATACCTCTAATTGTCTTTTCATAAGCATCTGCATATTTCATCATGCCTATATCTGTCGGATGAGTACCGTCTACAGTTGAAGATGAGTCGAAGCCTATTTCTTTGGCGGTGAGTAGATAGATATTTTTTACTCCCTCCTTTTTCATAGCTACATAGGTTTTATTTAAAACATCACTCGTCCATCTGAATCTGTTAATAACTGAACTATCAATTTCTACTTCCTGAACCCCGTCACAGTGTTCGACTAATAAAATCGGTGTATCAGGGTGCTTCGCTTGCAGACTTTTAACCGATGTACGGATACGATTCTGTATATCTGCTTCAGGATAGGTCTTTTTATCAACCAGGTTGGGCTGACAATCTAATACAAAAAGCCTGGCATTGGTTTCATTCATCAGATCAATAACAGGCTGCTCTAATTTTCCATTGCCTGAAAAGCCTAGATTAATTATAGGTACGTTCAATTTTCTACCCAAAATATTTGTCCATGCCAATCCTGGTCTGCTGGCACAGGCTCCCTGCATAATTGAAGTACCATATAAAACCAATGGTTGCTCATTACTAACTTGTATTGGCTTAAATGTTTTGTTATTACCTACGCCTATCTGCATCCATTTAGGGATATTGTATAGTGGCAAATATAACCTGAACTCTTTGATAGGTACAGTACCTACTACATTGGTAAACTTATACTGCACCGTATCGCCAAAGCTATAGGCTCCTCTTACCCATTGCCAATTATTATTCATATCTAAAGCATATAAATCAACCCCGCTTACCCCTGTGGCAGGCATATGATCCAAACTTTTGGCTTTTGAAATCTGGTAACGAACTGTAATTTCAGTAGCATCGGTAGTAAATCTGATGTACTCTCCTGCGGTATTTTGCCCCAAAGACCAGACTGCTTGTCTAACCGTTTTTTCTGCTTTGGCGGGCAGCCGGTCGTAAGGTCTTACTAAATCTGTCTGCCAGGCTCTCCCTTCAATCACAGGGAAAGTAGCCTCTGCAGGATTCCACCATTTTTGCTGCGCAAATGAGGGTATGGATATTAATATCAATAAGAAATAGAAATAACGATGGGTTTTCATATTGAGTGATTGAGTGAGTTAGTGATTAATTAATCTCATTTAAAAGACCCTTAGCTTTGGCTACTGTTTCTTCTGCGGTTTCTGTGGCTAAGTCTTTGATTTCAAATGTTTTTAAGGCGGCTTCCAGTTTGTTTAGCTGAGCTGTCTGTTGTTTGCTTTGGTACTCTTTGCGAAGCAATCGTATTTTCTCAAAATCCTGTATGCCCTCTATGATTTTCTCAAAACGGACAGACGATAAAGCGCCCGGATATACCTGATAAGTATCTCCGGCAGGCCATGCTGTAAAGCGGCTGTCAGTTGATGGCGATTTAGGCCAGCTATTATAGGCCCAACGCAAATAGCCATCCATTCCGGTGGCAGCTGTGTACCAACCCATCCACACCATTTCATCGGGCGGAGAGAATGTAAAGGCATTCGGATATTTTTCTGCGCAACAGGTATACCACGTACTTAACTTATTTTGTTGTTTACGTTTTTGTAGAACATCTTCCGGGTACTTCCATCTAGAAGCTACACAATAATCATAAATATCGTTTTCAATTTCAGCATGGTAATCTCCGGCTAAAGACACTTTCCAATTTGGGTCAATGGTTTTCAGGAGTTTAATGACCGCTTGCATGGCAGGCATCGGGCGCTCGTCCATCGCGATGGTCGTGATACCGAACCAACCTTTATCCTTTAGGTGCCTGGTAAAATCTGTCAGCATAGTAGCCCAGAACTCATTGTAAGCAGGTGTGCCGATGGCCTGAGTGAAAACGGCTTCTTTTCCTGCGGCTTCGTCATTATAAGTGAAAGCAATTTTCCACGGCACCATGCTGTAGCAATTAATCTGCTTGTTAATACCGCAACTCATCACAAAAGCTACGTATTTATCAAACAACGAATAATCATACGTCCATGAGCCATCTTTCTTTTTTGTCCATTTGATCAGGCTTGGAAAATCGTCATACGTCTGGTGTCCCCAGGGTTCGTTTACAATACTGGTGGTAACGATTTTCTGTCCTGCATCGGCCAGCATGGTGTAGTACTTTCGCATCATGGCAAAATGCGCATCACTCCAGGGCTCTAGTTTATGCACGCGTGCAATCGCAAATGGATGTTGCCAGAAGTCTAGTCTATATGTCCATTCAGCTGGTGGAGGTAAGGTTTTATCAACCACTGTAAGCGCAACTTTCAATGAGTGTTTTTTATTGGCATTAAGCGTTATGGTACCCGAATAAATTCCGGGAGCTGTATTAGCAGGCACTTTCACGCTCACCCATACCGGTTGAGTTGTGTTCTTTTGTACCTGCATGCTTTTTATATCTACATTGATAATATCTGCTACTTTCGACGAATCAAAATCATTTGGTTTACGGTAACCGCAACCATTTCTGAACTCGTCTGTCATCACATATTGCAAAAAGCCTGTGCTGATATTATCCTTTTTTATGAGGTCACCTTTAGTATTTTTCAAATCACTTATCTCAACCGTAACATTATTCAGGTTGGTTTTGCTCCACACCAATATTTGGGTATTTACTTTTTCTCCTTTCCATGCGCTGGCAGTCCAGGTATCGTTTTGCTTAGTTTCTGGGGGTAATTCCTGAGCGAAGCGTTTGCTGCTATTGGCAAAGCTCACCTGGGCGTTGCTGGCAACTTTACTCCATTGCGCAGCTACTTGTGCAGGATTGGTGTCAGGCTTTTTTTGTAGGGCAAGGCTTACATCTTGTGCCATTACTATTTGTGTGAACAGGCAACAAGCGATTACTACTAATTTTTTCATTCGTGTGTTTTATAGGTTTTGTCCTTTCTGAATAGATGGTTAAATTTCATTTCAAATTAAGTAAAAATATTGTAGAGTTTGTAATACTTTACTACTGAAAGAGCATTGATCATCGCTTAGAGAATAACACAACAGTACGATTATACTAAAAACCTCTCCAAACACTTTGAAAAGACAATCGTTAGTCGGAAATTTAGGGAGCGCCAGTCTTGGATACAATCCAGATAATAACTAGTGCCTATTATGAGCATATTTAAATCAATAAAAAATTGCACGACTTGTTTTTGAACACTGAAAACAGGCTCTTGCCGACAGGTGATTTCGGAGTCTGTGAAAATACCAGCCACTCAAAGGGGATCAGAAAAGGTAGACGCTACGGTGACTACCTTTTTGCTCTGAGGTAGTACTAGGTACGAAGGCGTAGCTATTCCGACGACGTACCATTTCATTAGCTGACATTTTAACATGTTAAATAAGTTCAAGTATAAACGTATACTAAACCGTACAAAAATATTTATCTTTACTCAACCTTGAACATTCAACTATGAAAAAACTCACCGCCCTCCTTGTACTGATAGCACTTATCAGTTCATTTAATTTTAAAGAAATTTCGTGGGTTGCTATCGGCGACTCAATCACCTATCTGAACGACCATCAGAAAGAAACCGGAGATCGGGTGACCAAAGGCTATATGACCTTGGTTACTGAAAAACTCACCAATATTAAATATATCAATCAAGGGCATAATGGCTGGACTTCGGGAGGAATCGCTAATGGTATTGAAAAACTAGGGTTGACTAAAGCAGATGTATATTCTATTTTTCTGGGCACCAATGACTGGTGGCAAGGAAGGCCTTTAGGGCAATTGACTGATTATAAAAATAATACAGGTAATAATACAGTCTATGGTTCTTTCAGAATTATTGTCGATAAACTCCGTAGTCTTAACCCGACGGCACCGATTATTCTGATTACGCCTATGCAACGAGTTGATTTTGTATATATAGCCAATTTTAAGAATAATGCTTATGGCTCATATAAGCCAAATAAGAGCGGACAAACACTTGAATCATTTGCCTATGCTATTGACTCGATTGGTAAATTTGAGAAATTTCCGGTGGTTGATCTGTACCATACCAAAGGTCTGGAGATGGAGCATCTGGTTAAATTCAAACGCCTGAAAGACCCACAAACAGGTAACTACAAAAACTATACTTTCCCTGATTTTATCAATATCCCTTTCAATCCTGAAACGGATGAATATCCTTATCCGGTAGAGTCTATTGCTAAAACTTATGATGGCTTGCATCCTTCTGATGAAGGTTATGAATTAATAGCCAAACCCCTGATAAAGATAATGAAGAAATACTGATAAATTATTAGCCAAATACCTGCATTTTACTAAAAATAGTCTTTAGAAAACAAAATGCAGTATAGTTATTAGGATACCTATTCAACCCTAAAATCCAGAGCCACAATGGCATCAAAAAAATCGTATTTGAGTTATGTTCTTATTCTGGCGACATTATTTTTTATCTTTGGATTTATCTCGTGGTCGAATGCGATTCTGATTCCTTACTTCAAAATTGCGTTTCAGCTTACCAGTTTCAAAGCCTATCTGGTGGCTTTTGCGTTCTATATTTCTTATCTGGTTATTTCGCTGCCCTCCTCAATATTGTTGAATAAGTTTGGTTATAAAAAGAGTATTGTCACTGGGCTTTGGGTAATGGCGCTTGGGGCTTTGATTTTTATTCCGGCAGCCATGCAGAAAAGTTATGGGCTTTTTCTTACAGGTTTGTTTACGCTTGGCACTGGTTTATCTATTCTGCAAACGGCGTCGAATCCTTATATTACGATTATTGGCCCGCTCGAAAGTGCGGCACAGCGAATCAGCATTATGGGCATCTGCAATAAAGGTGCGGGTATTATAGCCCCGCTTATCCTCTCTTTTATTATTCTGAAACCCACCGATATTAAAGTCATTGAAAATCTGAGTATTGAGAATCAAATGGCAAGGCAAGAGTTGTTAAGCCATTTACTGGATAGAGTCATATTGCCTTACGGAGTAATAGCCTTTGCCTTATTCTTGCTAGGTACTTTAATTTATTTCTCGTCACTGCCTGAAATCGAACATGAAAAAGATGAGAAAGCAGGGAATCAATCAATTTTATCATATCCTAGCCTGATATTAGGGGCGATAGCCATATTTTTTCATGTCGGCACACAGGTAATTGCTGTAGATACCATCATTAATTATGGTGTTTTTCAGGGGCTTTCGCTCAATGTAGCCAAAGTTTTTCCTTCTTATGTGCTGAGCATGACCATTACGGGTTATATCACGGGTATTATCCTGATTCCCAGATTTGTTAACCAGCATACTACCTTGAAAATCTGTACCATTCTCGGCTTACTATTCAGTATTGCCATTATTTTTACGAGCGGAAAAGTAGCTTTTCTGGGCGTTTCGACGGATGTTTCCATCTGGTTTATCGTATTGCTAGGTTTGGCTAATTCGCTTATCTGGGCAGGCATCTGGCCACTGGCACTTAAAGGGCTGGGGAATCTTACAAAAATTGGTTCTTCACTCATGATTATGGGACTTAGTGGAAACGCTATTATGCCTTTAATTTATGGACACTTTGCAGATATTTCAAGCCCACAAAAAGCTTACTGGATTTTAATACCTTGCTTTTTATATCTGATTTTCTATACATTTTACGGTTATAGTCTTAAAAACTGGAAAAATAAGTAAACATCTATTGACAACAACCTTAACAGGCTTCTCAAACAAGCCGAACACATGAACAAAATGAAAAATAATAGAAGAGACTTTTTAAAAATGGGCGGCGCTTCAGCTCTTACACTCGCTGCAAACTGGGAGGCGCAAGCATCAGAACTAAATAAGGGTACAGCTAAAGCATCCTTTAATATGTCTGGCTATGCGGCTCCTAAAATCGATACCGTGAGAATTGGTTTTATTGGTGTGGGCAATAGAGGAAGTGGCTCGGTAATGAGAGTTAACCGGGTTGAGGGAGTAGAAACCAAAGCTATCTGCGACAAACGAGAAGTGAAAGCCCGTGAATCAGCAGCTAAGCTAGAAAAAATGGGGATAAAAGTTGACCTCTATTATGAAAATGAGGATTCGTGGAAAAAAATGTGTGATAGACCAGATATTGATCTGGTTTATATTGCTACGCCCTGGCATTTACATACGCCAATGGCTGTGTATGCCATGAAACAAGGCAAACACGTGGCAATAGAAGTACCTGCGGCTGTAACGCTGGAAGAGTGCTGGCAATTGGTTGAAACATCAGAAGCAACCAAAAAGCATTGCATGATGCTTGAAAATACGTGCTATGATTTCTTTGAATTATTGACGCTCAATATGGCACGTCAGGGATATTTCGGAGAGATTATACATGTAGAGGGCGCTTATTTGCATGATTTGAGAAATCAACTGATGACAGATGGTAGTTATTCAGACAACTGGCGTTTGAAAGAAAACCTACGCAATGGCTGTTTGTATCCAACGCATGGACTCGGGCCTGTGGGTCAGGTATTGAATCTGAATCGTGGAGATAGAATGGATTATCTGGTTGCTGTGCAATCGAATGATTTTACACTCCATGATATTGCAGTAGAACAAGCCAAGACCAACAACTATTATCAGCAATTTGCCGATAAGAAATTGAGAGGAAATATGGATGTAACGACCATCCGAACAATGAAAGGAAAAACCATCATGATTCAGCACGATGTATCGACTCCTCGCCCCTACTCGCGTATTCATCTGGTGAGTGGTACCAATGGTATTGCGCTCAAATATCCTGAACCCGGAAGAATCTCAGACCACAAACACGAATGGGTAAATGAAGAGACGATGGCTAAACTACAGGAACAATATACTCCGCCTATCGTGAAAAAAATAGGCGAAATGGCTAAGCAGGTGGGCGGCCACGGCGGTATGGACTTTATGATGGACTGGCGCCTGATTGATTGTTTACGCAATGGTATTCCACTCGATCAGGATGTGTATGATGCAGCGCTTTGGAGTTCAGTGGCTCCTTTGAGTGAGGCTTCGGTTAAAAACAGGTCAAAATCAATTGATGTACCTGATTTTACAAGAGGCAACTGGAAAACAAATGAGCCTGTAGACATCACGATGTCGAAAGGAGGAAATACGGGCATAAGAAAATTCAATTAATCAGCGATGGAGATAATAGTTAGCGAAAACAACCTGGAATTAGGAGAGAAAGCGGGGAAAAGTGCGGCAAAAAAAATTAAGAAAACAATTGCTGAAAACGGGCAGGTCAATATCATTTTAGCAACCGGAAGCAGTCAGTTTGAGACAATTTCAAACCTATTAAAAGATAGTGATATTGACTGGTCTAAAGTAAATATGTTTCATCTGGATGAATATATCGGTCTTTCAGATAGCCATCAGGCGAGTTTCAGAAAATACTTACAAGAAAGGTTCATTATACAAGTACCTGCATTAATGAGCTATACACTGATTAATGGTGAGGGCGATATTGATGAAGAATTAAAACGACTTAGCGAAAAAATCAGTCAACATCCAATTGATGTAGCTTTGGTAGGTATCGGAGAAAACGGACACCTGGCTTTTAATGACCCTCCTGCCGATTTTGAAACCGAGCAGGCTTATATTGTGGTTGATTTAGACCTGGCTTGTCGCCAGCAACAACTCGGGGAAGGATGGTTTAATAGTCTGGATGAAGTGCCACAAAAGGCCATTAGTATGTCTGTTAAACAAATCATGTTATCTAAAAGTATTGTTTGCTCTGTGCCTGACCAAAGAAAAGCAGAGGCAGTTAAGAATACAATTAAGCAAGCGAGAAGCCCTTTGTTTCCGGCAAGTATTCTTCAGAATCATCCCGATTGTGAATTGTATTTAGACGTTGATTCAGCAAGCCTACTTTAGGATTATATCTGATAAAGTGTGAGTATGAGATTTACCAAAATAGTGAATGCACAGGTAATTACACCCCATGAAATCCTTGAAAACGCTACTCTTGTAGTGAAAGACGGGAAAATTGATGGGGTGTTTACCAATACTGTTGACATTGAAGAAGCACATACCATTGATGCAGAAGGTAACTTTGTATCGCCGGGTTTCATTGATATTCATCTACACGGTGGAGGTGGTTATGACTTTATGGATAATACTATAAAAGCATTTCAGCAAATTGCTATTACGCATGCCCGATATGGTACTACTGCAATGATACCCACTACTCTCACTTCTACCAAAGAGAATCTCATAAAAACGCTTGAAACCTACGAGCTAACCACGAAGACTCAATATAAAGGGGCTTGCTTTTTGGGTGTTCATATAGAAGGACCTTATTTTGCTATGAGCCAACGAGGGGCACAAGACCCCAAATATATACGCTTACCAGATGCTGGTGAATACAATGAAATTCTCAACCGATTTCCGTTTATTACCCGTTGGAGTGCCGCACCTGAACTACCCGGTGCGATTGAATTCGGGAAAGCCCTGACAAAGAATCATATTATCGCTGCCATAGCTCATACAGAAGCTTTATATGCCGATGTTATTAAAGCGCAGGAAGTGGGTTATTCCTTAATGACACATCTATATTCTGGCATGGTAGGCGTAACCAGAAAAGAAGGTTTCCGCTATGCAGGTACGGTTGAAAGTGCTTTCTTGATAGACGATATGGACGTAGAAGTAATAGCCGATTTAAAACATCTGCCAGCAGAACTACTTCGGTTGGTTTATAAAATTAAAGGCTCAGACCGTATGGCGCTTATTACTGATGCTATGCGCGCAGCCGGAACAAATGTAAGTACAAGCAAACTGGGGAGTCTGGAAGATGGGCTTGATGTAATAGTAGAAGATGGTGTAGCCAAACTACCCGACAGGCTTTCATTTGCAGGAAGTGTAGCCACTACCGATAGGCTTTTGAAAAATCTTGTTGAAAGCGTAGGTGTATCAATCATGGAAGCAATAAAAATGCTCACAGTTACACCCGCCAGAATCATGAAAGTACAAAACTCCAAAGGGAAAATAGAAAAAGGCTTCGACGCTGATTTAGTAATTTTTGATAAGGATTTTGAAATCAGAAGTACTATTGTTGGTGGGGATATTGTCTATCAAAAAACTTTAGAAGAGTAAGTATCTTCTTATTACAATTTAAATAAATAACTGCTAGATTTCTATTAATTTAAAGAATACAACCTCAAAACAAACTGCAAACTAGAACTCCAAAATTTTGTATTATGCCAAGCCATGTATTTACTAAACTGCTAATTAAATCTGCCTATTTTACTGCCGGAATGTTATTGATTTGGATATGCCTCAATACGTTTTTGTCTGCTCATATCTGGGATGGTATGAGCATTAGTAAATCGGCATTAACTGTTGAGTATTGTGAGTTTAATGATATAACCCGGTTTTTTCATCAACGGATGAATACTTATTCCAATCTATCTTACTTCTTTTTTGGAGTTCTGATTATACAAATTGCTTGGGAGGATTATAAAAATCAATATAAAAAACCGCTGAACAGGATGGAGCAATTCCCATTGTTATCTGTACTAATGGGAATCTGCTTTATCTATCTTAGCTTTGGGAGTGCTTTTTTCCATGCTTCTCTTACATATGCAGGACAAAGAGTAGATATGAATGGTACTTATGGCATTTCTATTACTTTATTGAGCATTGGTTTTTATCATATTTTCTATAAAATACGTTTATCCACGAATGCTAAATACCTTTGGGCGGGCTTGTTGATACTGTTTATTCTGGCATTCTTTAAAATTGCGTTATTGGTTTCGAGTTCGATTTTGTTGCCTGCCATGATTTTACTATTAACCGTCATGAATGTAATTAACTATTTTCAACTTCGGAAAGAGCGTTCCATTCTTTTAGTAATTCTGAGTTTTGTATTAATCGTCGTTGCCCTTAAAATACGAACCTTAGATGTCCAGAAAGTAAGTTGTGACCCTTACTCACTCTATCAAGGACATGCCTTATGGCATTTCTTAACTGCTTTAAGCAGTTTTTGTAGTTATGCTTTTTTCAGATTTGGGAAATTAGTATTAAGCAGAAAAACAGAGATATAATTGATTTGAGGCTTTTTAAAACAAAAGTATTCAATACAATGAAGAAACTTTGCATAAAATAGGAATCAGTAAATGATCAAGCCTAAAAGTTGAGGAGTAGTTAGAAAAGGGGGCTAATTTGCGAAGAAACACTTAATTGAATAAGAGAGAAAATTGATTTGTTTTTGGGGGAAAATAAAAAGGCAGCCACATTTAATGTAACTGCCTGATTTTTTGAGTAGCGGGAACAGTGCTACAACCTGCTTAATGCATTCTCTTTCTAACTATTTGATTATCATATATAACTTACTGATTTTAAGATAGTTAAACTCTCTCTCATACCCTCTCTATTAAACTACATTAAAATAAATACTGTATTCATTAAGAAAAACGCTTAACCAATGCTTAACCATCTTTATTATGATTATATTTGTAGTGTCGAGTTACAAGTATTATTCATTCTAAAAAACATTAAACAATGGCTAAGGCGTTTTACTTTCTTCGCAAAGCTACTGAAAAGAAGCCACAACTTATTTATGTAGGATTAAGGATTGGTAAGGGAAATTTATATGTCTCAACTGGTATAAAGATTTTGCCTAAACATTGGGATTTTAAAAAGAGTGAAGTAAAGCAGGTCGCATTACCTGAAATTAGTTTACCGCCAAATATCTTACAAAAGAAGAATGATTCTGACATTATCAGTTTTGTTAATAACTACCTGCATGAACTTTCAGAATTTGTCAATAGTAATGCTAATTTAGAAAAAGAGGATTTAAAGCTAGAAATTGAAAATTACCTTAATGGAAAAGATGAAATTGAGCAATTTGCATATGACCTTAATTCATTCATAAACGGCATTATAATCAAAGCTCGTAGTAAAAAGAAAAAACTATCTAAAGAGGATTTAATTAATCAAATAGAGGCTTTTATTCGCCCTCCTGCAAAGGGAATTACTTTATTTAATTATATAGAAATCTTTATTAAAGACTCTGAGACAGGCAGACGTTTAATTGATGGGGGTAATGTTAATGAAAGAACTATAAAACGTTATCGCACTACTCAAAGCATTTTAAAAGACTTCGCTAAATTATATAAACGTACTATTGATTTTAGTACAATAGATATAGACTTCTACAAAGATTTTAATTCTTATATGGCAAAGGTGAAAGATTATGCACCTGCCACAATGGGAAAACACGTTTCGACCTTAAAGACGTTTTTACGTGAAGCTACTGAAAATGGGATTAATACAAATTTGAAATTTCAATCAAAAGCTTTTAAAGTAGTAGAAACTGAATCTGAGAGTATTGCACTAAGCGAAAAGGAATTAAAAGAATTATACTTACTTGATTTATCAAAGAATATAAGGTTAGATAAGGTCAGAGATTTATTTATTATTGGAGCTAATACAGGTTTACGTTTTTCAGACTTTACCGATATAAAGCCAGATAATATTAAAAAAGATGGAAAAGACTTTGTAGTAGATATTATTCAATATAAGACAAAAAACCAGGTTATTGTTCCATTAAATAAGATTGCATTAGAAATTCTGAAAAAGTATAATAATCAATTACCTCCTGCCATTACCAATCAAAAATTTAACGAATATATTAAAGAAATAGCTCAGATGGTAGAAATCTTGCATGACCCCCAAACAAGAGCTATAACAAAGGGAGGGAAACAATTTGAGGAAACAGTACCCAAATGGCAATTAGTGTCAAGCCATACCGCTCGCAGGTCATTTGCTACTAATGCTTATGAAAGAGGGACACCACCAATATCACTAATGCAGATAACCGGACATAAAACCGAAAAAAGTTTCCTTAAATATATAAAGACATCTAAGAAAAAACACTCTGATATTGTTAGAAAGCATTTGTAATAATATAAATCTATCAATTCTAATTAAATGGAAATTACAAAAAATTTAGACTCATTTGAGTATGAACTCAGGTCTATTGAGTTAGATAGTATTGAAAAATTTGACCCTAGTTATAATATGATTAGTAAATTCATATATGCAAGTAAGTATGATAAAGAGCATAATCTTTACCTTGAATTTATTGCCAAATTCGAGAATAATATACCTCTATATCCTTTTAAGTTAGACCCAGATGCAGATACTTATAAAAATGATTTGGTATATCTAAGTTTAAATGTTTATAATGAATTTTTGTTAATGAATATTGAACTTCAAAAAGGAGTTCTAAGACGCCTTGATGCTTTAAGAGGTTTTTTATTTAAAGCAAAGGAAAAGATGTTTAAGTATGGTTATATGAGTGATTCAGAGTTTTATTCTCTCGATTTTTTTAATGATTTATATGCTTCGTTTATTAGAGTTAAAAACGGAATTAATTGGAGAGATTATTTAATTGAAAAAGAAATTGCAGATATTATTTTAAACGCAATTTTTGATAGAATTGGAGTTTTGGATGAACTAATAGATGTGACTAATATTTATTACAGTAATGAAATCGACAATTTGAAAAAACCTATTAGTCCAAAAATTATAGATAATATAAAAAGACCTCCTGCAACAGGTTAAACGCATTAAAATTTGAATAGTAAAAATGAATAAAGACCTTTGCTAAATGC
>NZ_BAAGXU010000032.1:0-44823 GCF_054779675.1 Emticicia fontis | reverse complement strand
TATCTGGCAATTGGCTGGAACGAAGTTAGAACAACCTTCTTTGCGATAAATCACGATTTCAATATCTTCATCCGGAATATTGCAATTCGGGTATTGTTGCCAACGGAGCTCTACTCCACGCTCTGAATTAGTGGCAGTCAAGCCTTTGGGGCGGGGTGGAATGACCCGTATTCTGACAGTTTTAATATCTGTCAGCTGAACTGCCGTTCGACCCGGGAAGTCTTCGACTTTAAACAGTACATCATAAGGCTGCTCCCTAACGTGTTTACAGTTAGTCTCCCAGGTAAAAGTACCTGAAGCCGGGCTATTCTGAATTATATCTAATGGCGTAAAGGTCGCTGCCTTAGGAGCTACAAACTCTATTACCCCTCCTGCATCACGGTTATAAACCCCACCCGTAGTTGAGATTTTTATCCTATTATTATCGGGGTCACGGGCCGTGACATTAAACTCTACCTTTTGTCCGGCCTCTACGCAAATCGGGGAGGGAGTCGTCAGCAAAGGTCGCTTATTAGGTGTTTCTACCACAATAATCTGCATATCCCTTGTTATCTCCCCTATCTTGGTATACGCACCGTTGGCCCCCTTTCGCCATTCTTCCACAATAAAGGCCACATTGACCTGATACTGGTTGACGGCCAGTTTACCAGGTGCATCCCATATTAAATCACCTGTAATGGCATCTATCCTGAAAAAAGAGGGACCCGATCCGTCTTCAGTTAACCTTCCGTCTCCCAAAGAAGACGGGTCTTTATAGCCTGCGGCAAATTCTCCTGCACCTGACCCATCATCCAGAGCTCTTTTGGGCGCAGTTAGGCGGTATGCCAGACTATCTCCATCGGCATCAAATGCACCCGGATTATGAATAAAACGCTTGCCTACTCCGGCAGTATCAACCGGAATATTTAATAAAACGGGGGTATTATTCAAGCCCAAAGCTCCATTTACTACAATAGTAGTTTCTACAAAGAAGCTAATCAGGTCTGTTGGCGCTTGTAGGTTGACAGTATTGGCATTTCTATTAGAGATACCGCAGGTAATCGTATATCTGCTTTGTGCCGGAAAGGTAAAAGTAGTATCATAGACATTACACATCGTTCCCGGATTAATTAGAAACTTCCTTTTCCGTTTCACATCATATAAGGGAACGCCTGGTACACCAAATGAAAATTTTACAAAATTGGCGCCCTCATTTGCTTGCACCCCATTAATCTGATCGGTATAGGTAGTTAAAGTAACACGATAAGTGAGTGTAGTTGTTGAAATTCTTTTAGCAGTTATTTCACCCGCGCGTAAGTGGGTGGCATGGGTTTGAGTTATTGCAAAAAATATAAGAAAAAAAGAAAAAAAAATAAACTTCAACGCTTTCATAAGCTCTTGATTAGGGTTTCTGTAAATATAAACGAAAAAATACCTGATTCGTTGTGTGCAATCTTATTAGTATTCGAAAACAGTTTTACTAATAAATGCTTCTTTATTTACGATACACGATTATTTAATAAAAAAGGTCTTTATTTTTATTGATTCTAAATAGTTTGTGGCTTACTTTTGACGCGCAAAAGTAATTGTACTTTTCTAAGTATTTTTCTCTATAAATATATAGCAGAAATTTTTAGGTCTCAAACTGAAATAAAGTATGTCTTGGCTTACAAAAACACTATCAAGCTCCATTGGGAAAAAAGTACTTATGTCATTGACAGGGCTTTTTCTTTGTACTTTTCTTGTAGTACACCTTTCGGGCAATTTACAACTTTTTAATAAGGACGGCGGGTATGCTTTTAATACCTATGCAGTTTTTATGACAAGTTTCCCGCTTATCAAGGTTATTTCTTACTTCAACTATTTCTTCATTCTGTTTCACGCGTTCTGGGGTTTATATCTTGAATTCCAAAATCGCAAAGCACGTTCGGTAAGATATGCTGTTGTCAGAAATTCTTCTTCGTGGTCAAGCCGCAATATGGCAATTTTAGGAACCGTTCTTTTGGTGTATATTGTTGTTCATATGAGCGACTTCTGGTATAAGTACCATAACGAGCCGCTACCTTATGTACAATATACGTCTGACGTAAGAACAGGCCAGGTAGTAGCTACTGAAATGCCGTCTACGTATACGCAAGACGTGAAAAAAGTTGAAATAAGCGATTTGGAAACGGGTACACATCTAGTAATTGTTAAAGACCTTTACAAAGAGGTGGCAAGAGTATTTCAAAATCCTATATATGTATTGATTTACGTGATAGGGATGTTTGCCGTAGGTTTCCACTTGTATCATGGTTTCCAGAGTGCTTTCCAGACTTTGGGCTGGAATCACCCGAAATATACCCCACTGGTTAGGGCCATCAGCACCTGGATTTTTGCCATTCTGATTCCTATCGGTTTTGCGGCAATGCCAATTTTCTTTTATGTAAAACATTTAATGGGTAATTGATTCTCAGACTAACAGATATATAGATATGTCCGAAAAAATAAATGCCAAAATTCCCGAAGGTTCAATATCGGAGAAATGGACAAAATATCGTTCTACTGTACCATTGGTGAATCCTGCCAATAAACGCAGTATAGAAATAATAGTAGTAGGTACCGGATTAGCCGGAGCGTCAGCAGCGGCTACATTAGCGGAGATGGGTTATAAAGTAAAAGCTTTTTGTTTTCAGGATTCACCTCGCCGTGCGCACTCAATTGCGGCTCAGGGGGGTATCAATGCAGCAAAGAACTATCAGAATGATGGTGACTCTGTTTACCGTCTGTTTTATGATACAATCAAAGGTGGTGATTATCGGGCAAGAGAGGCTAACGTACACCGTTTAGCAGAGGTTTCAGGGAATATCATCGACCAATGTGTGGCACAGGGTGTTCCTTTTGCCCGTGAGTATGGTGGATTATTATCAAACCGTTCGTTTGGTGGTACGCAGGTACAACGTACTTTCTATGCAGCCGGACAAACTGGTCAACAATTATTATTAGGCGCTTATTCAGGTTTGGAGCGTCAGGTAGGTATTGGTACCGTAACGATGTATAACCGTCATGAAATGCTTGAAGTAGTAGTGATTGATGGCAAAGCACGTGGTATTATTGCCCGCAACCTGATTACCGGAGAAATAGAACGTCATTTTGGACACGCTGTTCTTTTGTGTACAGGTGGTTATGGTAACGTATTCTACTTATCGACGAATGCGATGGGTAGTAACGTAACAGCAGCCTGGAAAGCACATAAAAATGGTGCCTTCTTTGGCAACCCATGTTTCACGCAGATTCACCCGACTTGTATTCCTGTATCAGGTGATCACCAGTCGAAACTGACGTTGATGTCAGAATCGTTGCGTAACGATGGTCGTATCTGGGTTCCTAAACAAAAAGATGATAAGCGCGCCGCTAACGATATACCTGAAGAAGAAAGAGATTACTACCTGGAGCGTCGTTATCCTGCCTTCGGTAACTTGGTACCTCGTGATATTGCCTCACGTGCGGCCAAAGAGCGTTGTGATGCTGGTTATGGTGTAGGTACTTCTAAAATGGCTGTTTATCTGGATTACGCCTCAGCTATTGAGCGTTATGGAAAAATTGAAGCCAATAAGAACGGGATGCACAACCCATCAAAAGATGAGATAATTGTGATGGGGAAAGCCGTAGTAAAAGAAAAATACGGTAACCTATTCGATATGTATAAACAGATTACCGGTGAAGATCCGTATGAAGTGCCTATGCGTATTTATCCGGCGGTTCACTATACGATGGGGGGTCTTTGGGTTGATTATAATCTGATGACAACCGTACCGGGCTTGTATGCTTTAGGTGAAGCGAATTTCTCTGACCACGGTGCTAACCGCCTGGGAGCATCAGCCTTGATGCAAGGTCTGGCAGATGGATACTTTGTAATTCCTTATACTATTGGTTCTTATCTGTCAGGTGAGATTCGTACGAAAGCAATCCCTACTGATCACCCTGCATTTGTTGAAGCAGAGAATAAAGTAAAAGAGCGCATCAATACATTCTTAACTATCAAGGGTAAACAATCTCCTGAATCATTCCACAAACGTCTCGGCAAAATCATGTGGGAAAAATGTGGTATGGCGCGTAACGAACAAGGATTGAAAGAGGCTATTGAAGAGATTCGTGCCTTGAAAAAGGAATTCTGGTCTGATTTACGTGTGATGGGAGATGCAGATGAATTTAATCCTGAACTGGATAAAGCCGGACGTGTAGCTGACTTTATTGAATTAGGAGAGTTGATGTGTATGGATGCCCTGAACAGAAATGAATCTTGTGGTGGACACTTCCGCGAAGAATACCAAACCGAAGAAGGTGAGGCATTGCGTGATGATGAAAACTATATGTATGTAGCTGCATGGGAATATGAAGGTGACAGCAAATGGGCCTTGAATAAAGAGCCATTGGTGTACGAAAATATCAAGATTGCGCAACGTAGTTATAAATAACCCCCTTGCCCCGGCAGGGGTGATTATAAAATATTTAAAATTATGTCAGAAGGTAATATGAACCTCACACTGAAAGTGTGGAGACAAAAAAATGCAAAAGTTAAAGGTAACCTTGAAACCTATCAGGTAGCTGGTATCTCAGAAGATATGTCTTTTCTTGAAATGTTTGACGTATTAAACGAGCGTCTGGTTTCAGAAAACAAAGAGCCTATTGCCTTTGACCATGATTGTCGTGAAGGTATCTGTGGTATGTGCTCTATGTATATCAATGGTCGCCCTCATGGCCCTTTGGAAGCGGTTACTACCTGTCAGTTGCATATGCGTAGTTTCAAAGATGGTGATACTATCGTGGTTGAGCCATGGAGAGCAACAGCATTCCCTGTTATTAAAGACTTAGTAGTAGACAGAACAGCTTTCGACCGTATCATCGCCTCAGGTGGATATATTTCAGTAAATACAGGTAATGCACAGGATGGTAACTCTTTACCAATTCCGAAAGAAGAAGCTGATAAGGCTTTTGCAGCAGCGGCTTGTATCGGTTGCGGTGCTTGTGTGGCAGCTTGTAAAAATGCTTCGGCGATGCTTTTTGTATCGGCTAAAGTTTCTCAGCTAGCTTTATTACCACAAGGTCAGCCGGAACGTGAAGAAAGAGCCATCAAAATGGTAGCGCAAATGGATGCTGAAGGGTTTGGTAACTGTACCAACACTGGTGCTTGTGCAATTGAATGTCCGAAAGAGATCTCTCTCGAAAACATTGCTCGTTTGAATCGTGAATTCTTAGGTTCTAGTATTGCTTCTACTGTGGCGTAAGACCGCCCCGCGCGGCGTCTGCCCGGCCCCTAAAGGGGTGTTAAGACGTAAGTTCGGGTATTACGTTTGAAGTTATATATATGCGAACGCCTGTCATTTTTTGGAATGGCAGGCGTTTTTTGTTGATGGCCTTTTAAAATAATTTTCAATTAGTTTGTTTATTAATTGGAATTTTGATTAATATTATCCCCGATACTGATTAACACCATCAAACTCTTTTACGTTATGAATTTGCTCCCTGACGAAAAAATCATTCTTGAATCGGATACGAAAGAAGTGATTCTGACTTCTCATAGAATCTGGCAGAAAGTAAATACATTTAGCTCTACCAAAGTGAAAAGTATAATGCTGGAAAACATTAGCTCTTACCAAACTTATCGTCAACCGAATATGATTGTCATGATAGTTGGGCTATTTATTGGTTTGTTGAGTACAGTAGGCCTCATTATGGGAGGAACAACGGAAAGATTTCTATCCCTGATTTTTATCGTATTTGTTGCTTCATACTATATGTGGTCGAAAAAGTATAAGATAGAAATATCGTCTTCCTCAACAAATATTATAATGGACGTTGATAATATGCCTCAGAAAACGAGAAATCAATTTATAGATAAGCTTGAAATTGCCCGGAATAAAAGATTGTTGATGCTGGCAAAATAGAAGAGTTCTTAAACGCTATTTATTATTGAAGCAAATCGTTTACTTGGATGTTGAAATCTTCTAAAACTGGGGAGGCTGAGCAAGTATCCTCTCCCATAGATATTTTTACCTCTTTTACAGAGGTGTAAACCTCTACCATTGCTTCATCAGGAAGTATTATCCATACTACCTGCACGCCATGCTCGAAGTATTCCTTTATTTTTTTCTTTACATCGTTTATCTGATCATGTGTAGATATAACTTCTATGCAAAATGCTGGGATAGCTTCTTCTTCGCTTTCAATTTGCTCGTTACTAAAGTAGGCCATATCAGGTCTTCTTAGCTGTATGCCCGTTAGCATCACATCCTGCTCGCAAATTAATTCACCACCATTCTGATGCGCCTGGGTTGTTAAGAAAAGTCTGCTTAATGTTTTAATTAGTTTCAACTGTTTCTTTTCATTCCAGAAAATCTAATTAACTCTCCGTCATTCCATTCGTACTTAAAGCCATCGTTACTTTCCCACTCGATAAACTCAGCAAGCGTACGAGGCAAATTAGTTGATTCTGTTGCTCTTGTCATAGCTTTACTTTTTACTAATCAAATATAAAAAAACTAAGACTCAATCCTATTTTAGTATTTATCTTTTCATTAACCTTTACCTTCTTTAGCAAACTTCTGCGCCATCACGCTCGCAGCAATTAGTTGCAAAGCATGGTATATCATTAAGGGCAATAAAATAATACCTACGATACTGCTTTGGGTAAATAAGACTTTTGACATGACTGTGCCATGAACCAGAGATTTTTTAGAACCACAAAACATCACAGTTATATTATCTGCCTTGCTAAAACCTAATAGCTTGCTGATAGTATTTGTTACGAGTATCACTGCAAAGAATAGCCCCAGTAAGCCTGCCATCAGCAAGATCAACTCTAAAAACGATAAATCTTTGAATAGATTCAGGGCAAATGATTTACAGAAAGACGTATAGATAATTATCAGGATAACAGACTGGTCGAAGGTTTTTAAGGCTGTTTTATACTTATCTGCAAACCAGCCTAAGCGTTTGTTGAGTAGCATGCCTATAATCAATGGCAATAGCACTTGTAAGCAAAGTTTACCAATGATACTCCAGGCATCAAAATTTCCTGTATCAGATACAATAAATAACCCTACCCATAATGGTGTCATAAATAAGCCTACCAGGCTTGAGATACTGGCATTGAAAATAGCTGCCGGAATATTGCCGTTGGCGATAGAAACCATCACTACTGAGGAAGAAACTGTAGAGGGTAAAGCAGCCAGATAAAATATGCCTAACCAAAGAGTTTGATTATCTCCAGCAAATAAGGGTTTTACTACAAGCGCAATGAGTGGGAATAATACAAAGGTTGTCAGTTGAATAACAATGTGCATTTTCCAGTTTGATAAGCCTTGTTTGAGTTTATCTGTACTTAGTTTCAGGCCGTAGAAAAAGAAGATGCCAGATACGCCGTAATTGGCTATTTCTTCTAAGGATATAGGCTCTTGCATTAAGCCGAAAGATGGGAAATAATAGGCTAACACAATCATGACGATAATGGCGCCTAAAAACCAGTCGAGGCCCATGCGCGATAGGAATGTCTTTATATTCACAATATCGGGTTTTAGTTTTGGCAATGCTAAACAAAAAGCCCTATAAACCAGATTGATTTATAGGGCTAAAGTATATCTTATGAGCTCTTATGCGTAAGTATTCAACATTACAGGCATAACTAGCATCAGGGTATCTTCATTATCAGTTTTTTCTACCGGAATAATCAAGCCAGCGCGGTTTGGCTGAGACATTTCCAGAGAGATATTCTTCACGCTTAAGTTATTCAACATTTCAATTAAAAACTTCGCGTTAAAGCCAATCTCAATTTCATCTCCATCGTATTCGCAGCTTAATTTCTCTGTTGCTTCGTTCGAGTAATCCAGATCTTCGGCTGAAATCACTAGTTCATTAGCCGAGATTTTCAAGCGAATCTGGTGCGTTGTTTTATTAGAGTAGATTGAAATACGTTTCAATGTACTTAATAATTCTGTACGCTCAATTTTCAGCTTATTCGGATTATTCTGTGGAATAACATTTTCGTAATCAGGGAAACGCTCGTCAATCAGGCGGCAAATCATTTTGATATTACCGAAACTGAAAAAGGCATTTGAATTACTGAATTCTGCTTTTACTGGCATTACTTCGCCCGGCAAAGAAGATTTCAATAGATTCAGGGCCTTGCGAGGTAAAATCATTGAAGTATTATTCGGAGATTTTACATCTTCGCGACGGTAGCGAATCAAACGGTGGCCGTCGGTAGCTACGAAGGTTGTAGCTGTGTCTGATGCCTGTACAAATACGCCTGTCATGGCAGGGCGTAAATCGTCTGTACTTGTAGCAAATATGGTATTGGCAATAGCCGAGGCTAAAGTATCTGAATCCATTTCAATGCTGAAATTACGATTTACTTGCGGCACACGTGGGAAATCCATCGGATTCTCACCTGCCAGTTTATAACGACCATTGGCCGTTACTAATTCTGTTCCGAAAGTTTCTTCGTCAACATTGATTTGTACCGGCTGTTCCGGCAAACTACGAAGTGTATCTAATAATAAGCGGGCAGGCACGGCGAAAGAACCACTATCACGAGAATCAACTTCAAATTCAGTAATCATTACTGTTTGCATATCCGAAGCTGTCACAGTTAAGTTACCTTTATTCAGTTGGAATAAAAAGTTCTCGAGGATAGGAACGATAGGGTTACTAGCAATCACACCATTAATGGTAGAAAGATGTTTAAGCAGAGCGGATGACGAAACGACAAACTTCATGTGTATATGAGATTTCTTGTAAATATCTGACTATCAAACGCTTACCCTCAAAACTTATGCCAATCGGTTTGGCAGAGGATAAGTTAGCAAAAATAGCAAAAAATCTCGTGTTTTCCAAGTATAAAACAACAAAAGCTTGCTGATTTTTCAACCAGCAAGCCGTGTATTTAGGTCATAATCAGATGGTGTTCAAACCACTTCGTAGCCATGTTTTAGCTAATAAAGCGAGTTTGATGGTATCCGGCACCCGGATACGTTCTTGTTGTATACGAGCGGCCGAAGTTCTTTTTATTCGTTCGAACAATTTCAGATAATAACAATAAGCCAGATAAACACCCTTTCTTGCTCCACCAGGCAATCCCATAATGCCAATATAGGCATTATCAAAGTCTCGCTGAATATCTTCTTCTATCTGTTTTTTTCCATTTCCACAGAAATTACTGAAATCAACATTCGGAAAATACACCCTGCCCCTTTCCGAAAAATCACTTTGAATGTCTCTAAGGAAATTTACTTTCTGAAAAGCAGCCCCCAGGCTTTGCGCATAAACTTTTAGTTGGTCAAACAGTTGTGTATCACCTTCACAAAAAACACGCAGACACATCAACCCTACTACCTCTGCCGAGCCATAAATATATTTATCATACGCATTTCTATCATATACCCGATTCTCCAGATCCATTTCCATACTTTCCAGAAATGCAGCTATCAGTTCGTGTTCGATTTTGTACTGTTTTACCACCTTTTGAAATGAGTGCAAGACCGGATTCAGGCTTATACCCTCTTCGATAGCCCGATAAGTTTCTTCACCATAGCGGTCGAGCAGCGTCTTTTTATCAAAATCGTGAAAAGTATCCACAATTTCGTCTGCATACCGCACAAAGCCATAAATCCCATAAATCGGGTCATGGAATTTGCGGTCGAGCGTTTGTATCCCTAAGGTAAAAGAGGTACTATAGCTCCTGGTTATGAGCCTGCTACAACCGAACGTAGTTTTTTCAAACAAATCAAACATTACTTTTTCATTTTTAATGGTGGGGCAATATTCTTAAGTAATCGTTACTTCTTTCTTTATTTTTCCAAACTCTTTTATTACCTGATTAGCTACTACCAATCCTGAAATCAATGAGGGTGGCACACCAGGTCCTGGCACTGTCAACTGACCCGTATAATACAGGTTTCTAACCTTTTTGTTTTTCAGACCCGGCTTTAGAAATGCTGTCTGCATCAGAGTATTAGCCAAACCATAGGCATTTCCGCGAAACGAATGATAGTCCTTTTTAAAGTCGCTAACAGCAAAGCTTCTTTTATATATCACATGTTGTCTGATACTATGCCCCACATATTTTTCCAGCCGTTCCATTACCATATTGTAGTATTTCTCACGTATTTCTTCTCCGTCAGCTAAATCCGGGGCAATCGGTATCAGAATAAAAAGATTTTCGGCACCCAGCGGTGCTACACTCTCATCTGTCTTTGAGGGTGCCGAAACGTAAAATAGTGGTTTTGAAGGCCATTTGGGGTGTGTATAGATTTCGTCGGCATGAACATCAAAATCTTCGTCAAAAAACAAATTATGATGTATAAGCTTATCAACTCTACAATCAACACCTATATAGAACAATAAAGACGAAGGCGCCATGGTGCGGCTTTGCCAATATTCTTCTCTGTAATTTCTGTGTTCCTGATCCAGCAATTGGCTGTCAATGTGATGATAATCTGCTCCACCAATGACAACATCTGCCTCATATTCTCCAATGTCGGTAATTACTTTCTTTGCTACTTTATTATCGACAATAATGTATTTTACGGCTTCGTTAAGCCGTATATTTACCCCTTTTTCTTCAGCCAGTTGCACCATTGCTTTTACTATTTCGTGCATACCACCCATCGGGTACCATGTTCCTAAAGCTATTTCTGCATAGTTCATCAGGCTATACAAAGCCGGGGTATTTTGCGGAGTAGCGCCTAAAAACAGTATCGGAAACTCCATTAACTGAAGCAATCTTCTGCTCGAAAAAAACTTTCGGATATACCTGCCAAATGAAGCAAATAAATCTAAGCTCAATGCCTTTGATACCAGACGATAATCAAAAAATTCGGTAATTGATAAGCTGGGTTTCCAGACAAACTCACCAATACCGACTTCATATTTATATCTGGACTCTTCTAAAAACGCGTCTAATTTTTTACTACTTCCTTTTTCTATCCTTTCAAATAATGCTTTTAGTTCTTCCAGGTCAGCAGATAACTCAACGTCTTCGTTTTCGCTAAAAATAACTTTATATGAAGGGTTCAATCGTACCAATTTATAGTAATCACTTACTTTTTTACCAAACTCTGCAAAGTATCTTTCAAATACGTCAGGCATCCAGTACCAGCTTGGTCCCATATCGAATGTAAAACCTTGCTCTTCAAAAACTCTGGCTCGCCCACCGGCCATTGAGTTTTTTTCCAGGATTGTTACATCATACCCCGCATCTGCCAATTTGGTTGCTGCCGAGAGTCCTGCAAAACCCGCCCCGATTACTATCGCTTTATTCATATAAAAAAGACCTCACTTGTGGTAATATTAGTATAAACTCTGTTTGTTTAATTTTGTTCGAAAAAAATTAAACAAAATTAAAATAAATTCCTAATCAATGAAATTTACGTCAAGATTATAAAAGCAGATTCAAATAAAAGGCCATTAAGTATAAAATCTTAATGGCCATAGTATACCACATTATCTATAAATCCAGACTACAATGGCAGTGATAATCAAAGAGATAAGTGCCAGCATACGATAATTCTGATGCCAGGGTAAACCTTTTAAACTGGCAGTATCGGCATCATATATTTTTTGGGTATATATCATGCCTTTGATTTTCTCATAATCCGGTTTAGGAGTCATGATGCTCACAACCATTGTAATCAATCCACAAATAATTAAAAGGATAGGAGGCGCTACCAAAAAATGAAACGAACCTAAGAAACTTGTTTCAGGAGAAATAACTGTCCAAACTGCCAGTGCAAAACCTATCATTAAACCAACGAATGCGCCTGTACCATTGGCTCGTTTCCAGAATAAACCTAATAAAAAGACAGCAACGACCGGAGGGCTTATCAATCCCAATATACGCTGCATATAGTTCATCAGGGAATCAAACCGGGCTATTTGTGGCGACCATAACACGGCAATCAATACAAATACCAGCGTAGCTATTTGCCCTGCTCGTACCAGTTTTTTTTCACTCAAATCTGGTCTGATTTTCTTAACGAAATCCATGGTTACCAAAGTAGAAGCAGAATTAAGCGTGGCTGAAATGGCACTTGCCATAGCTGCCAGAAAACCCGCCACAACTAAACCTATCAACCCATGAGGTAAGAGATTGAATACTAACGTCGGGAATGCCTGATCAGAATTAGTCATTTCAGGAAATAGTTTCAGCGTGGCAATACCGGGGAGGACTAATAAAAACAGAATTGGGATTTTCAGCACTCCTGCAAATAAAGCACCTTTGCGGGCTTCATCTACACTCTTGGCACTTAGTGCACGTTGTACAATAAACTGATTATTACACCAGAAATAAAAACCTAATAAAGGTACTCCAAACACCAATCCCTGCCAGGGCATATCGGGGTGATTAGCGGGTAATATGAGGTGCATAAAAGTCGGGCTTTTAGCATTAGCAGTTTTGACGATTTCGCCATAACCACCTGCTTTGATATAAGTAATGGTGGCTACGATTACGGCTGAAATTAATAGGATAATTGTATTGAGTACCTCTGTTTTCATTACTGAAGATAGCCCCCCTAAAACTGTATAAGAAGCAGCAAATAGGGCTAAGGCTGCAATAACCAAAACAGTGGGCACTTCGGGGTAAACCAGTTTGACAATCAAAGCTCCGGCAAACAAGGTACCTGCTGTATCAATAAAAATATTACCAACCAATGTTATGAATGAGAAATAATATCTGGAGCGACTATCGAAGCGTTTTTCCAGAAACTCGGGCATGGTATAAATGCCCGTTTTTAAATAGAATGGCAGAATAAAAACGCAGAAAAAAGCCAACACAACGGTGGCCATCCACTCGTAGTTATAGAAAGCAATACCACCTTTGGTTGCACCACCTGTAATGGCGACTAATGAATTGGAAGAGATATTGGCGGCGAACATCGATAATCCGATGGTAAACCAGGTCATGTCACGGCCACCTAAAAAGTATTCGTCGGAGCTACCTTTTTTACCACTCCGGATACCATACCAGATAATGCCGACCAGATACAGGATAATAATCCCGAGGTCAAAAGGGCTTAAGCCAAATTGATTCATTGTTCAAAAGTTATTAGTTTAGGTATAAATAATAGGAAGTTTAGTTATTGGGTAATTAAGAATCAGTAATCTGATAATCGTCTGGCACCGCTTATTCACTAAATCGATCAATTACTGATTTACTCAATATCAATTGTACAAATAAGAGAAAAAATTTGATTTTTTAAAACTTATCTTTTCGATTCCGGCATTAAAAAAGGGCAGGAAAATATTCTCCTACCCTTTTTGTACACTCTCATTTATTTAAATCAAACAGTATCTGTTTCTTCTTCGTATGAATCCTCGTCAGTATTATACGTTCTGGGCGAAGATTGCTGATTGTTTTCTAAGCGATTATTATAATAGTGGTCATTGTCATTATAACGACGGTTCCTGTCTTCGTCATAATTTCTTCTATCTCTATCATCATATCTGCGGTCTCTATTATCGTAGTCATCCCGATAACTTCTGTCATCATTATACCTGCGGTCTCTGTCGCGATAATAGGTGTCATCGCTCCAACGGTGGCAACGGTCATTACAATCGTATCCACGGCGGTGATAATGACGCCAACCCATTCCGCCGCCAATAATAATTGGTGGAGGCACTACATATACTCTTGGTCGATACCCCCATGAAAAACCAATAGTCGGTGGTGGCACAACGATTCGGGGTGCATAAAAACGCGGAATAGCGATTCGCGGAACGATTACACGGGGAGCCAACCGTACGTAAGGGCGAGGCGGAACATATCGATACCTGTATCCACGGCGTTGGGCGTTGGTTTCGGTAACGAAAAGCATACAAAACAAAACAAGAATGGCAAAGGCGTTACGTTTCATAATATCTGTTCATTTTTGTTAATGATGCACTTATATAGGCAAAGGTTGCATACATAAGAATTTTTAACAAAGACATCTGAAAACTGTCTCACCCCTATACTTATATAGTTTTTTGAAGCAGAGATAAGAAAAGATTCTTAGTCTAATCTATGTCTAAATATTCAGCCAATAAGTCATTTTCAGAATCAGGGCTCTGTTTTTTGGCGCCCATGCATTTACATAATATTTGCTAATGTTTTCAGCAAAATAATTATCTGTATATACCAAGAAAACATCACTTACCGGACGGAATCTCCATTGGAGGCGAGAGTTAATATTGATATTATTAGTCTGGGTATTGTACTGGAAGAAAGTACTGAAAAACAGGCTTTTTGATACCGCCAACTCGGCACGAGGGCCTAATAACCAGTATTGTACGCTATTGTAAGGGGCTGGCAAATCTATTTTAGTATAATTACAATCAAGGGTAAAAATACCATACGGTTGAAAACGATAGGCGATGCTACTTTGTAATATATTCGCTTTCCCGTTGAAATACTTCCCAACGTTATAATCAAACATACCTGTCAGGTTATTGCGCTGGCTGCTGGTGTATCCTATATTAATTACTTTAGAGCGATAATCTCCAATAGGTAGCTCCACTACATTTTTATAAGTATCGGGGTTCGGATTATCGCTGGCATTCGTAGGGTCGAAGCTATTGAATAAATGGGTGAAACTCCAGACATAGGCTATATAGGCTTCATCGCCTGCCGGACTATTGGCAAACAAGAAAAGACTTGTCTCGCTATCTAAGCGTCTACCTTTCAAATCGAATACATCACTCCCCTCTGTGCCAATACCATAAGTATTAATATACTTTGCAATAGACTTAGATTTTGGGTTCAATATAAATGTAGCCGGTCGATACAATTGCCAGATGCCTGTGCGTGGTACAAACCCAATATCGGCCCGATAATTTGCTCCGATGCGTTGTACTCCAAAATTCAGGTCGATATGCGGGTGGTGGTAGCCCATAAAATGAGCTGCGCTTCCGGCATCTTTTTTCCCGTCAGGCGAGAAAGATTCATGATAATAAGTTTCAATCTCGAAGCGACTATCCTTTGAATAATAGTTAAACTCTAATCCCCCTACCCTATTATACTTCCGGTAATTTTGTGTTTGCTGTTCAGATAAATCACCAAACAGGTTTTCTTTGTTGGTAAAAATACCTCCTATAGTTGATCGGGTGAATATCTTCCTTTGAAGCGTAGCTACTGAATAATTAGCGGCAGGCAGATAAGTATCGTTGCCAAAATTCACTTTTCTGGTCTGCATATTCATTAACCCAATCCGCCATTTATCGTTCAGCTTTCCACTCAGGCGAGCACCTGCCAGAATTGGCACTTGCTGATTTAGACCTGTGAGCGGATTACGCGTGATGCCTATGCGACGGGAAAAGAAAGGACGGGTATCAGGGAAACCGAAAGTACCAAAGAGGTCATTATTCTCTAAGAAAAACTGACGCCTTTCAGGGAAAAACAATTCAAAACGGCTCAGGTTAGTTACCTGTTTATCAACTTCCACTTGTGAGAAATCAGGGTTGACTGTCAAATCTAAGTTTAATGAAGGAGTAACAGCCACTTTAGCATCTAAACCAATACCTTTAGGATAAGCAGAACTGGAAGCCAAAGGACTTAAATTTTCTTCATTTCTAGGAAAATCCTTTTGCGCAGCTAATGAAATATAAGGAATCACCGATACATTGGCGCCGGGTTTAGGAGGTTTCTCATCCCATATCATTAAACCTGTAAATGCTAAATTTGCAGGTGCAAAATTACGTGGAACCGGCCTCCAACTTGAGCGTTCATTCTTTTTCAATACATTTCTTGTAAAATTCACCCGCCAGGTATTCTGTTCATCGGCTACTTTGTAGCGGAGCGTTTTAAAGGGGATTGCCATTTCGACTGTCCAATAATCATCATAATTTCGTACCTGTGAGTACCACTTATTATCCCAATAGTTCGATACCTCTCCACCATTATAAATTAAACCCTCTCGCTGCACTCCATAAGGATTTACAACAAACTGAAAGGCATTCAGGCGGTCTTTAAATGTATCTAAATTTACTATAAACACATCGCTCGTGCCCTGTTCAAAATCTCTTTTTAATGAAGCGATAGTATAGGTGCTTCGGGGCTGATAGCAAATAGCGCCTACATACAGGAAATCATTATCAAAGGCTATGCGAACCACTGTCTGTAACTGAGCAAATGAAGTATCATAAGGACGACCGAGAAAAAAATCTTTGGCAATGTCAGCAGTCTTCCAGATTTCTTCTTCTAAAAGACCATCCAATTTGATTGGAACGGCAGATTTTTTAATGTGGATACTGTACTTTTCTTCGTTTGTGATTTTGTTGTCTTGTGCTAATAGGCTACTCATTACGCATAGGATAGCTCCTATGGTAGCGTAAAGTTTTTTCATAAAAAATTAATAATACGGATAGTACTTGTTATACATGGTCACAGCCGAAAAAGTTGCATTTTCAGCAGAAATATTAAGAAACCACGTTAATCGATGCTCCTTTTTGGTATGCTCTGATATTCTCTACGGTTCCTTTCAATAATAATTTCCGTGCTTCTACACCTGCCCAGGCAATGTGAGGAGTAATGATACAGTTTTTAGCAGTCAGAAGCGGATTATCCTGTGCCGGAGGCTCTGTTGAAAGTACGTCTAAACCAGCCCCTGCAATCTTGCCTGCATTCAAGGCTTCTGCTAAATCGGCTTCATTAATTAAGCCCCCACGAGAAGTATTGATTAATATGGCTGATGATTTCATCAAGTTTAAAGAATCTTTATTAATAAAGCCTTGATTGTCGGCAGTTAATGGGCAATGCAGACTTATAAAATCGCTTTCTTTCAACACTTTTTCTATTTCGCACAACTCTACGCCTTCAATACCACCACTAGTCAGGTCTCTTTTATTGGCCAGAACCTCCATACCAAAACCTAAGCCGATATTCGCTACTTTTTTGCCAATATCCCCAAAACCGATAATACCTAATGTTTTACTTTCTAATTCAACCAGAGGATTTAAATAGAAACACCAGTCAGCAGAAGAAGGCCATGTCTGGTCGATATTTTCAGCGTGTTTTGCTACCTGATTAGTAAAGCTGAGCATCAAAGAAAAAGTCAATTGCGCTACTGATGCTGAGCTATAACCTTTCACATTGGTTACAATTACACCATGCTCTTTAGCGGCTGCCATATCTATAATATTATAACCCGTGGCTGTCACCCCAATGTATTTAAGATTGGGCAACTGACTTATAGTCTCACGATTCAACTGACACTTATTTGTTAGTATAACTTCTGCATCTTTTGCTCGTTCAACAATCTGGTCTTTAGATGTACGGTCGTAGAGCGTAACCTCTCCTAAGGTATGAAGGATGGATAAATCTAAATCTCCGAGAGCATTAACAGTATAGGCGTCAAGGTAAACGATTTTCATATGAAGTGCAATTTTAAGGTGAATCTATTTTGTTGTACTAGTTATTAATATGGTTAGGCAAGTAAATTCAGAATATCCTCTTTCGACAATGATTTTACAAAAGTCTCCTCAGTAGTAATCAGGTTATCGAATAGTTTTCTTTTGTTTTGTTGTAAGGCCAGAATTTTCTCTTCTACTGAGTTACGGGTGATAAATTTATAGGTGAAAACCGTGTTTTGTTGGCCTATTCTATGGGCTCTATCAACGGCTTGTGCTTCAATAGCCGGATTCCACCAGGGGTCTAATAAGAAAACATATTCAGCGGCTGTCAGGTTGAGCCCTAAGCCTCCGGCTTTTAATGAAATCAGGAATATTTTGATTGTTTTGTCAGTTTGAAAACGGTCGACCTGATCCTGTCGATTCATGGTTGAGCCATCCAGATAACAATAAGGGATATTGTTTTGATCGAGATAATGTCTGAAAATGGCCAGGTGTTTCACAAACTGACTGAACACTAAAACTTTATGTTCTTCTTCAATAATCGTTTCTAATTTCTGAAAAACCTCCTCGTCTTTACCCGAATTGCCCTCATAACCTTCATCAATCATGATAGGGTTATTGGCTAATTGTCGGAGCTTGGTTAAGCCTTGTAAAACCACCATTTGTGATTTCCCTAATCCATCTTGTTCTATCTGTTCTAAAATGATATTTCGGTAATAAGACTTCGCTTCTTCGTAGGTTTTCTCCTGCTCTTCAGTCATATCACAATAATGCACACTCTCCACTTTAGGTGGAAGTTCGGTAGCTACCTGTGATTTATGCCTGCGAAGCATAAAAGGTTTAATAAGGCTATATAAATGCTTTGTCTGTTTTTCGTCCTGATGTTTTTCAATAGGAATTTGATATTCGTTTTTGAAAAAACTCTGTGTACCCAAAAGCCCCGGATTAATGAAGGTCATTTGTGTCCACAAATCCATCGTACTGTTTTCTAAAGGCGTACCTGTCAGAATCAGACGATTAGCACTATTCAATTGCATGACTGCCCTTGAAATATTAGACGTTGGATTCTTAATAGATTGTGATTCGTCTAGGATTACATAATGGAAACGATAATCCTTGAGGAAATCTATGTCTATTCTCACAATGCCGTAAGAGGTCAGAATCAAATCATAATTATCAAATTGCTCAGTGTTTTTTTCGCGATAAGTACCTGTATAAACAAAAGTTTTCAGGTCAGGTGCAAACTTCTCAATCTCCTTTAGCCAGTTATATACCAGTGAAGTGGGCATAATCAGCAAGCTTGGATGTTGGGCAAGACCTAATTCTTTTTGCGATTGCAAAAAGGCGAGCGTCTGAATGGTTTTCCCTAAACCCATATCATCGGCCAGACAACCGCCAAATTTGTATTCAGATAAGAATCTTAACCAATCGTACCCTGCTTTTTGATAAGGGCGAAGGGTTGCTAATAAACCTTGAGGTGTAGGATATTGGTTGATTTTCTCAAAATCCCGTAGTCTTTCCAGTTTTCGGGTAATGACTGAATGAGCTAAGCCTTCATCAGTTAAATCTTGTACTAAAACCAAATGATGTTTTTTAAGAATAATATCATCTTCCTCTGTATTTTCTACAAAACTGAATAACTCTGAATAACGTGTAAACCATTCTTCCGGAATCACCGCAATTTGCCCATTCGGCAAGGTAAACTCACGCTTATTAGCTATAATCAGGTTGCGGAGCTTCAGGAAAGGTATTTCATATTCTCCGAAACGCACTTTTGCCTGAATATCAAACCAGTCGTTCTTTTCTTCAATATTTATTTCAATGGCTGAATAGCCCAGAAAATACTGCTTCTGATTCAGGGTATTCTCCTCTTGCTTCACCTCAAAATTATTATTCTCCAGCAAATTTGCATGACTTTGCAGCCATGAAAAAGCTTGTGCTTTCGGGAATGATAAGCGGCCCTGGCGTAAGTCAAGTCCCCATTCCTTCAACAAGTTTATCTGGTAACGCTCATAGACCAAATCACGTTTTACTTTATGGAAAATCCAGTCATTCCCATTCTTCTCTACATTCACATAAGCCTCAGCCGAAAAACTGTCGAAACGAAATGTATACTTGCCATACTGAAAAGCCAGATCAAAAACTATTTTGCTCTCTTTCTCGTCCTTTTCCTCCTCGTCCTGGTCGAACATGGTTGCCATTACTTTCTGATTACTATTTACCACCTCAGCAATAGTTAGTACAGGTCTTGACGTATGCTTTTCGAATCGTATCTCAAAGCCTTGCGCAAATACATCAAACTGGGCAATGAGTGGCGCAATGAATTTCTGATAATACGTTTCCTCAATATTGCGGGGGATAATGATATGGTTTTTATTCAGAAATGGTCGGAGTTTCTTCCCGTCTACATTTTTCTCGAAATGGTATAGCTTATTGTCAATTAATAACCAGGCAGGCTCTTCGCACAAAACACTGGCGTTTTTGAATTGAAATTGTACTCTTTCCCCCTCACATTTAATGGTCGGGAAATAGTGTGTGTTTTCTTCGTTGCGGATGAAATTAAAAAATACCCTTGCCCCTTCCTGCACCATCTTAACCGATTTCCATGTCGGTTCGCCATCGGTTCCCATGATAAATACCTGCTTGTTGAGCAGTTTTTCTAAAATCTGGGAACGATGTTTCTCCATATAGCTATGAAGTGTTTCCTGTAGCAGTTTATCGCCTTTGTCGGCATCAAATACTTTCAGGAAAAAATCAAGCGTGCTTATTTTTCGTTGATTAAATTTTTTGAGTACTGTTTCCTGCTGAATGGCGTCAATGAGTTTCACCAATTCAAAATCTGTGGTGTCTAAACGTTCGGAGAACTCGCGGATATTTTTTGAGGAAACATTCTGGTTCAATAGTGTAAGCTCGCCCTTTCCATTGAGTTGAACAATAAAAGCTTCGAATAAAAAGCCTAAATATTCATGTTCGAACAATGAATAGACAATTTCAAACGGTTGTTGAGTAGATACTTTCATGTTAACAAAATATGACGCCCTGCCAGTAGGATGTTTGGGAGAAACTTTTCTTATCTGTATCATGGCTTAGACTTTGGCGGTAGTACAAACTACAAAAATGATGATAGATTAGCTGATTTGCAAGGAAACCCCCATAATAAAAAAATGTAGCAACACGATTGCTCATGCTGCTACTGGTAAAGGGAAGAAAGATGAGGTTGTAACTTAAATACCTGTATAATTAAACGGAGTAATACGGCGAAGCTCGTATTTTACTTTTTCGCCTACATCAAGCGTATCAATAAACTCCTTTATTTTCTTTTCTGTAATTTTCTCGTTGGTACGAGTCAGCGATTTAAGCGCCTCATAAGGTTTCGGGAAACCCTCTCTTCTTAATATAGTCTGGATACCTTCTGCTACTACCGCCCAGTTTTCTTCTAAATGATGGTCGATAGCTTCTTTATTTAACTCTAATTTATCTAGTCCTTTTAATAACGATTTCAAGGCAATTACCGTATGCGCTACTGGTACGCCTAAGTTTCTGAGCACAGTAGAATCTGTTAAGTCTCTTTGCAGACGTGAAATAGGCAATTTGGCTGAGAAATGTTCAAACAAAGCATTAGCAACGCCTAAGTTCCCCTCGGCATTTTCAAAATCAATCGGGTTTACTTTATGAGGCATAGCCGAAGAACCAATTTCACCCGCTTTAATTTTTTGCTTGAAATAGCTCATCGACACATAAGTCCACACATCACGCGAGAAATCTATCAGGATATTATTGATGCGTTTGATATTATCGCTCAACGCGGCCAGCATATCATAATGCTCAATCTGCGTGGTTTTCTGGCTGCGATATAAGCCCAACTGCTCATTCACAAAAGTATTTCCAAAACTCACCCAGTCAATTTGCGGATAAGCTACATGATGTGCATTGAAATTGCCAGTAGCACCACCAAACTTAGCTGAATATGGAATAGTTTTTAAGAGCTCGATTTGTTTTTCGATACGCTCACAAAAAACCAGTATTTCTTTACCTAAACGGGTTGGAGATGCCGGCTGTCCGTGTGTATGTGCCAATAGAGAAATATCTTTCCATTGGTCGGCCAAGGCGTAGAGTTTCTCTAAAATCTGTGTAAATGCCGGTAATACATTCGCTTCAATCGCTTCTTTCAAAGAAAGCGGAATAGCTGTATTATTGATATCTTGTGAGGTAAGGCCAAAATGGATAAACTCGGCATATTGGCTGATGCCTAATTTTTCAAAAGCTTCTTTGATAAAATACTCAACTGCTTTTACATCATGATTAGTCGTTTTTTCAATTTCCTTGATTTTAAGCGCATCTTCTTCCGAAAAATTCTGGTAAATGGCTCTTAAATCTTTGTAGAGAGATTTCGGAAAATCTGACAATTGAGGTACTGGCAATTCAACTAAAGCAATGAAATACTCGATTTCTACCCGAACACGGTAATATATCAAGCCAAACTCCGAAAAATATTTCGCTAAGTCTTCCACTTGTTTACGGTAACGACCATCAACAGGAGAAATAGCAGAAAGGGTATTTAAAATCATAAAATTATAGTTTAATGTGTAGCCAAAACTCTTATGGCAGAGATTTAAAAATTACGTTAAGAGAGCTACATCAATAGTATTATTTTTTATGGGGTGGACAAAGACAAGCCAATTATCTATCTGGCTTATCATTTTACCTACAGCTAGTGACGGATTTATGGCATTCAACCGATGCATAATCCACAAAATAAGGCATGGTACAGGTGTTTACCAATAGCTTTTATTTTTTATGACACTTGTTCGTTTGTTTAAGCGCCTACAAATTTAATGCTTTAATACCAATGGATTTGTTATTCTATCAAAAAAAATTAAATTGCTACTCTTTTCAACCTAAACCAACAAAACCCATTAATGGAAACCTCTAATTTTATAGGAGAATTGATCGGCACGGCCGTCCTTATTCTTTTAGGCGACGGTGTAGTAGCCAACGTATTACTCAAAGGCTCAAAAGGCGAAAATGCCGGATGGATTGCCATTACTGCAGGCTGGGCATTTGCTGTGATGTCGGGTATCTTCGTTGCTCAGAAATTCGGCAGTACTGCCGCACATCTCAATCCGGCTGTAACTGTAGCTATGGCTGTAAAAACCGGCGACTGGTCTAACGTTGCCCCTTTTATTATCGCCCAACTCATTGGGGCTTTTATAGGAGCTGTTTTAGTATGGATAGTTTATTTACCCCATTGGAGTATCACCGAAGACAAAGGCGCTAAATTAGGCATCTTTGCTACTGCTCCGGCGGTACGTCATACTACGGGTAACATTCTTTCAGAGGTAATCGGCACTATTGTTTTAATATTAGCATCCTCTTCGTTTTATAGTACGCCAGAGTCAGGTTATGGGCCATTGCTGGTTGGTTTTCTGGTTTGGTCGATTGGTTTATCTTTGGGTGGACCAACGGGTTATGCCATCAACCCTGCCCGTGATTTAGGGCCTCGTATTGCACACGCGCTGCTACCGATTTCAGGCAAAGGAGCCAATGATTGGGGCTATGCCTGGATTCCGATTGTAGGGCCGATTATCGGAGGGGTAATTGCAGCTTTGTTGATGAATGCGTTTCATGTGTAAAACCACCCCTAGCCCCTAAAGGGGAATTTAAGACAATAATTTATTAATAAATACATTTCATCGCTAGTCAGGCCTTGGATCCAAATAGGTAAAGAAATATTTTTTATACGTTTATAGATTCATTATAAACTTTTACAGAAAATATTCGTTTAGCTAGAAAACAGTTCTTGTAAAATAGAATTGTTTTGTGTATCTTTAAGAAACCAAAGTCATTCTGGAAATGATATTGGATTATCCATTCACCCAACAATCAAGATCTGATTTGAGGGAGCTCAAAGAGCTTGTGAGACACGGAGAAAACAAGCATGTTGAGTTTAAGCTTAAGACTAATCATCCCGAAAAGATTATCCGTGAAATCGTTGCTTTCGCTAATTCAGACGGAGGGAAGCTCATTATCGGTGTCGGTGATGATAAAAGCATCAAGGGTCTCAAATTTGCTGAAGAAGACGAATTTATTCTTCAACGAGCCATTGAGCGAAATATTTATCCGGCTATTGAATATGATGTCAGGCATGTGACAGTAGAGGGCGAACGTGAGGTATTAATATTTAATATCCCTAAAAGCCCGTTTAAACCTCACTACGTTGACCTTGATGGAATAGTTGAAAACAGAAAAGCCTATGTACGGGTAGAAGACCGCTCTGTGCAAGCCAGCAAAGAAATGCGTGAGATACTCAAGGGTGAGCGCAAAGGGCAAAATATCAGGTTTCAATATGGTGATAAGGAACGAACGCTGATGAAGTATCTGGCAGATAATGAGCGGATTACGGTTGATACCTACGCCAATATAGCCAATATCCCCAGAAAAATAGCTTCTCGTACCCTGATTGTCTTAGTGTTGGCTAATGTTATTAAAGTACAGCCACACGAGATTCAGGATTTTTTTATGGCAGCTTAGAAAATTTTAAATAGTAGAAGTCGGGAATAGGGTATTCCCGGCTTTTTTATTGGGTTTATTACGAATGGCTTTCTGTTTTGTAGGAGGAATAAACTAATTGTTAGACAAATTCTAACCAAAAATCTAGAATAATTTTCTATTTTTGAGCCATGCCGTTGTGATTAAACTACTTGCCTTAATTTTTATACCACCATTTCAGCAATAACAAAAATAACCACTCTTTTTTCGAGTTTAATATGTTTACAAGACTGTTGGTTTTATTTATTATAATGGGTTCTCAGGTAAAAGCCCAATATAAACTTTATAATAAATTTGGTAGCCCAAATTTATACTTTGACAAGGCTATTCCGAAAAGTGCCGAATTGAAATTAATTTCAAGAACGCAGCTGTCTTCTATGTTTAATTATCCTTCTTTCTACTTTAATGAAGTTCAGAAAGAACTATATCTGTATAATAGCTTAGAGATTGTTCCTACAAAGAGCTTTGAAAAAGACCCAAATGTATTATTACCTAAGCAAGATGACAAGGTTGTTGAAATTGATGCAGCAGACGCCCTCCCTGCATCGAATAAAGATTATGTTAAAATTATCCCAGATGCAAACAATGTGGTATTGAAGATTCCTGAACACCACGGTAAACCAGATAAGGTACTTATATTGAATGTTGATAAAAAAACTTTTAATACGAAAGCCTTTGTTAATTCACTGAATAATCTAGGTCTGCAGAAAATTCGAAAATCTCCGGCTTACAAGGGGACAGATACTCATTATGACCGCCTTTTTATCAATACAGAAGGCAAGGACAAAATACTTATTATATGGCAAAAGCACCATCAAGTTTTTGCAAATTTTTTAAGTAGCAAAGGCAAATGGCTATACGATACACCCAAAATTATTCATCAGGAAGTAATTTGTAATAAAGATTCTCTGAGTTTTCAGAGAAATGCGGAAGACATAGAAAACAATTATACTCTTGTTAATGAATTAAATAGCATTAAATCTGGAGATAAATATATCGTTACTTACTCAATCCATATATGGGCATCTTCTGATTGTTTTAAAAAAGATAAAACTACTATACATAATCTTATACTGAACAATAATTTAGAGGTAGAAAAGAGAACACAAATGCCGGAAAATATAGGACAGATAGGAGATTCGATTTTTGATTCAACAACAGAAGTAAAATCTTATTTACAGAATGATATTCTTTACAATATAGCCTACAGTACTCCCTTTAATCGGGGTGAAATGTTTATTAGTTGTTATGATAAAAACTTAAACTCAGTAGGAGGATACAAATACCTAAGCAATACCGTTCTCAAAAATAAAAATATCATTACAGCGGTCAAGCTCAATGAAGGACTTTTAATTACCTACAAAAATATAGAAAATAAAAATATAGACTTATACAGTCAGCTTATTGCACCGGATGGTACTCCTTCTCTTCCTATTTCTATGTTAAGAATAACTGAGGCAGATGGCAACAAATATATGAACCACTTTATACAAAAAGACAACCACCAACTTTTTTACTACTTGGTTGTACGGGAGAATGATATATCCTATCTGTATAAGTATGGAATAAATGTAAACAATTTACTGGAGCAGAATAATTACATAATAAATAAAGATAATTGGTTAAAGGATAAGCAAATAATAGAAGTTAACACATTAGTACAACAGATAGAGACAGACATTAACAATAAAAGTCTTACTCGTTATAGAAAAGAACTACCGAATCTGATTAAGGAGGCATTCATAGATCAACAGCTTTTTATAAGAAAGTATATAAGAGATTACGTTCAGAGAAACCAACCTAAAGTATATCCCTCAATATCCAACTATTACTATGATGGTTTTGGTAAACTTAGATGTGTGGTTGAACAAGTACCGTCAGAGAACTACAAAATTACCCATTATTATAATAAAGATAGAAAAAATTTCTGGAACGTCTGGGAAGAAAATAATACCATAAAATTTTCTACACAGTTCTTTAATAAATCAAATACCTATGAATCAATCTATCTTTCTCCTCCTTTTGACGATTTCCATGCAGCCTATTAAAATTTAATATATACCTTGCCAATACCTATGCTAAAAAACCAGTTTTTCACATTAGTTAGCATGGGGTGACAGATAAATTTGATAATTGAAAAAAATATAGACAAGCACCAGGATGAAAATTTTGCTCCTTATAAATACTTTTTTCCAAGCAAAGCCTTTAAACGGTCATAAAAAAGAAGAAACTTGAATAAAATCATAAGAATTAGCATAATTTTTATGAAAGATTCTAACAAGTTCAGAATCAATTTCATAACTTTGCAGTCCGAAAATTTGCTAACATTCAAAAGTATTAATAAAATATCTTGATTGTATGATAAATCTCTGATAGTCAGGCAATCAAACAAGTGGTTTAAACAATGGCGAAAAAAGAAAAAACAGGAATTGAGATTCTTGAAAGTGCAGATGCTTTGAAACAAGAGTTTGGAAAGGCAGAAGGTTTTTTGAAAAAGAATCAAATGTTGCTTACCTATGTAGGTGGAGGGATTTTGGCGATAATCTTAGGTGTAGTAGGATATAATTATTGGTCGAAATCACAAGACGAAGAAGCACAGGTGGCAATGTTTAATGCTGTTTATGCTTTTGAAGCAGATTCTTTAAAACAAGCACTAAATGGTACTGGCGGTAACGAAGGTTTACTAAGTGTAGCATCTAACTACGGTTCTACTGATGCCGGTAACCTCGCAAATTTCTATGCAGGTGTGGCTTTGGTAAA
Organism: Emticicia fontis; assembly: GCF_054779675.1. NCBI lineage: Bacteria > Pseudomonadati > Bacteroidota > Cytophagia > Cytophagales > Leadbetterellaceae > Emticicia > Emticicia fontis. The sequence goes on along the minus strand of NZ_BAAGXU010000032.1, from coordinate 18,171 downwards.
ACAAGCTAAATACGATGAGGCTATTGAGCATTTGAAAAGCTTTAGCTCTAGCGATTTGCTTATTCAAGGTCGTGCTTATGTATTGATTGGCGATGCTTATATGGAGAAAAAGAATACAGAAGAGGCTATCAGCTACTATAAAAAAGCGGCTGAGTACAAACCTAACAAACAATTTACTCCATTGTATCTAATGAAGTTGGCGACAGCTTACGAAACAGCCAAAGACAATAAAGGAGCAATAGACGCCTACAATCAGATTATTGAGAAATATCCTGATTCAGGAGAAGTTACTAATGCGAAGAAATATAAGTCCAAACTCGAAGGCATAGTCGGCGAGTAAAATTTGGTTATACAGTCATAATCAAAGGGATAAGCCGAATCTGGTTTGTCCCTTTTTTAATAAGTATTGTTCTATAAAGTCTATTTCTTTACTCGAATAAAAAATGTCATCAGCACACAAAAATCTTAGCGTATTCAGTACCACAGGCTTACCGGATGTAAGCCAGAAAAAGTTTGCCATTATAGTAGCCGAATGGAATAGTGAAATTACAGAAGCGCTTTTTGAAGGTGCCTATCAGACTTTATTAGATAATGGTGCTAAAGAAGAAAACATCATTCGTGCCAATGTACCGGGTAGCTTCGAACTAAGCTTCGGCTCACAGGTATTTGCACAAAAAGCTGACATTGATGCGGTTATTGCACTCGGCTGTGTCATTCAGGGAGAAACCAAGCACAACGATTATATCAATCATGCGGTAGCAGGTGGTTTAACCGAAGTAGCTTTGAAATATAATAAGCCTGTTATTTTCGGTGTATTGACACCAAACAACCAACAGCAAGCACTTGACCGTGCGGGTGGTATTCATGGTAACAAAGGTGATGAGGCTGCTATTACAGCTATCAAGATGTTAGGATTACAGTAAGGAGATGCAAAAGGCAAAACCAAACATATCAAAAGCCGCTTTCTGGGATGTCAATTTTGAGGAGATTGATTTTGATAAGCATATCCGTGATGTAATCAATCGTATTTTGATGAACGGTAAGCTAGCTGACTGGTTGGAAATGAATAGATATTATGGTATTGAGAAGATAAAAGAGGAGATTGTACAAATGCGATATTTATCAGATCTGGCTTTAAATTTTTGTAGCTTCTATTATAATATACCCAAAGAAGATTTCAGAGGTTACAAACTCAGTCAGTCTATCCCGAGTTATTGGAATGCCTAAAATAATCCTAGAAACCCTAATACAAGCCTCTGCTGAAATCTGTTATGATTTATCATTGAGTGTAGATTTACACCAATTATCAACAGCTAAAACAAAAGAGCATATTGTAGATGGTGTGAGAGAAGGGTTGATGAAATTGGGGGAGAGCGTCACGTGGAGAGCCAAACATTTTGGCATCTGGCAGGAATTGACAAGTAAGATTACGGAAGCTCGCAGACCTGAATATTTTGTAGATGAAATGCAGAAAGGGGCTTTTAAAACTTTACGGCACGAGCATCATTTTATACCAACTGGCAAGGGGACTTTGATGAAAGACATTTTTATGTTTGAATCACCCTTAGGCATCTTAGGTAAAATAGCCGATAAGCTGGTATTAGAAAATTACCTGAAAGGATTCCTGATAGAAAGAAATCAGTTTGTCAAGGAAATAGCGGAATCGGGTAAGTGGAGAGAAATATTGGGTAATAGAAAAGATTAAATATTTTATTCATAGTAAAACAAAACCAGAACCACAGAAAATGCAAGTTTGGAAATTTGGCGGTACTTCCGTAGGGAAACCGGAGCGTATGCACTCTATTCGTAATCTGATTACAGAAGATGGTCAACGTAAGATTGTTGTTTTATCGGCGCTTTCCGGTACAACAAACTCCCTTATCTCTATCGGTGAGTCTCTGAAAGCTAACAATGATACCGAAGCCACTGAGAAAATAAATGCTTTATACGCGCACTATGAGGCTTTTATTAAAGATTTGTATAAAACTGATGCAGGATACAATGCAGGAAAAGGAATTGTAGACAAGGAATTTAGTTTTATCCGCTCTTTAGTAAATATCAAGCCTTTTACCTTGAAGCAAGAGAAAGAAATTGTAGCCGAAGGCGAGTTACTTTCTACGCAAATGTTTGAGGCTTATTTGCAGGAAGAAGGTATTAATTCGGCACTTTTGCCAGCTTTGGATTTCATGCTGATTGATGCAGATAACGAGCCGGTTTTAAGCTTTACAGAGGAGAAACTGACCGCCATGCTGGAACAATTACCAAACAAAGACTTATTCATTACTCAGGGATTTATCTGTAGAAATCCTCGTGGAGAAATAGATAACCTGAAACGTGGTGGGTCTGATTATACAGCCTCTTTGATAGGTGGCGCCATTAGTGCAGAAGAAATTCAGATCTGGACAGATATTGACGGGATGCATAACAACGACCCTCGTATCGTGAAAAGAACTTTCCCTGTACGCGAGCTAACCTTTGAAGAAGCGGCTGAACTGGCCTATTTCGGAGCTAAAATTTTACATCCAAGCACTATTACCCCGGCAAAAATGAGAGGTGTACCTGTCCGTCTGAAAAACACTATGGAACCTAGAGCATTCGGAACGCTTATTGCGCATAAAACAACAGAGTCTGAAATCAAAGCAATTGCAGCAAAAGATGGTATTACGGCTATTTATATTCACTCGACCCGTATGCTGAATGCTTACGGCTTCCTGACGAAAGTATTCGAGATTTTCGAGAAATATAAAACACCTGTTGATATGATTACGACTTCCGAAGTGTCGGTGGCTGTAACCATTGACAATGCTGACAATCTGGAGCAAATCACTACCGCACTAAGCCAGTTTGCCGACCTGGAAGAACATGACCGCAATCAGAGTATCATCTGTATTGTAGGAGATTTCAAAGCAGATAAAGCAGGTATTGCCCTGAAAGTAATTGAAGCGATGAAAAATATCCCTATCAGAATGATTGCCTATGGAGCTTCGGAGCATAATATTTCTCTATTGGTTGATACCAAAGATAAAAATGCAGCCCTGGAAGCATTGAACGAAGGCTTATTTACTTTTGAATGAGATTACACAAGGGCTTAGCCCTGATTAGATAAGACTACTATGTTACAACTGAATTATATAAAAGAAAACAAGCAGGCTACTATTGATGGCCTGAAGCGCAAGTATTTTAAAAATGCTGAAGAGACAGTAGATACCTTGCTTGACATCGACCAGAAACGTCGTGAAACTCAGGCAGAACTAGACGGAACTCTGGCAAAATCAAATGCTTTGGCTAAAGAGATTGGTGGCTTGATGAAAGAAGGCAAAAAGGCAGAAGCTGAAACAGCCAAAGCCCAGACTGCCGAATTGAAAGCGCACTCAAAGGCATTAGAAGAAAATCTAAAGACCTTAGAGAATGACTTATATGAGGTATTGGTAACTATGCCTAATTTGCCTCATGCGAGCGTGCCGGAAGGTCGTACGCCGGAGGAAAATGTCAATATATTTGAGACTGGGACTATTCCTACGCTACACGAAAACGCACAGCCTCATTGGGAGTTAATCAAACAATACAATATCATTGATTTTGATTTAGGGAATAAAATTACCGGAGCAGGTTTCCCAATTTATAAAGGCAAAGGCGCACGTATCCAACGTGCGATGATTAATTTCTTTCTGGATGAAGCCCTGGCAGCAGGATATGGAGAAATCCAGCCACCGATTCTGATTAATAAGGATTCTGGCTTTGGTACAGGACAATTGCCTGATAAAGAAGGACAAATGTACCATGCCACTGCTGATGATTTATATCTGATTCCAACGGCTGAGGTACCTATCACAAATATCTATCGTGATGTGATTCTGGCCGATGGAGATTTGCCAATTAAAAACGTAGGTTATACGCCATGTTTCCGTCGTGAAGCAGGTAGCTGGGGAGCTCATGTAAGAGGCCTGAATCGTCTGCATCAGTTTGATAAAGTAGAGATTGTACAGATACGCAAGCCGGAAGAATCATATCAGGCATTAGAAGAAATGATAGAGCATGTAAAAGGCTTATTAGGTAAGCTTGAATTGCCATACCGCATTCTTCGCTTATGCGGCGGCGATATGGGTTTCACTTCTGCTCTTACTTTTGATTTCGAGGTATACTCAGCTGCGCAAAAAAGATGGTTGGAGGTGAGTTCAGTATCGAACTTTGAAACGTATCAGGCTAATCGTCTGAAACTGCGTTATAAGGTAGATGGCAAAACACAGCTATTACATACATTGAATGGTTCTGCTTTAGCACTTCCTCGTATTCTGGCTTCAATTCTGGAAAATAATCAGACACCGGAAGGTATCAGAATTCCAAAGGTATTGGTACCTTATTGTGGATTTGATATCATCAACTAAGAAGTTCGAATAGTTTATATGCAAAAAATGCGAGGCCGTAAACCTCGCATTTTTTTATAGAATCATTATCAATTACACCCTCCTATTTGTGCCATAAAGACTGTGCCTCCACTGGCATCTGCTTTAAAGTTGGGCAATAAAACAATGGCCTTCGTAGCCTGATAAGTAAGATTAGCCGGGTTTTGAATAATATTATTAGTTGTAACCTCATTCGTTGCTGTAATGCTTCCGCTTGCTACTACCCTGCTATAAACACCTGAGTAATTATCTGTATTTGTAAGGGTTAAACTATTCGGACAGAACGTCTTAAAGATATTCACATCATCAATAGCCCAGCCGGCAAGCAATGGACTTGAAGCATCGGACTCAAAGTGAAAAATGACTCTGATGGTCTTATTAGCAAACTCATTGATGTTAGCCCGAAATAATCCCCAACCTGCAGATTCATTAATCAAAGTACTTGGGTTTCCCACACTTCCAATCATTTTTGGACCTAACCACTCCCATATTTTTCTTCTATTGGCCGTACCTATTTCCTGTATTTCAACATAGGCGTAGGCATTTGTATTAGCACCATCAGTACCAGCAAACTGGTATTTCTGTGTCCATGTCAAGTATGCACTGTTAACACCTAAATCGGGAATATAAATATTAGGAGAGATAAGGTCACAATTAGTATTAAAATTGTAGGTATTATCAAGGTCGGTTTTCCAGCATTTTGTTCCGCCATTAGCCGTAGTTATTGGGGCAAAGGTAGGAGTGCCTCGCTCCCATTCATCCTGTGCACCAGAATGAATAAAGCCTCCATCATTGGTTTCGAAATCGTTGGTATAAATACTGGTAAGTGTGCCTAGAATATTTAGCTGTTCTTCAATTTCAATGCTCCAACTATTCAATGTTCCACTACCATCGGGCGAATCAACATCAATAGTTAAAGTCCAGTTACCTTGTGCTAATTGTCCTTTGAACCATTCTAAGCGAGACTCTCTAGGTGGTTGATAAACAATATTATTAACTATAGGAAAACTACCCATAGGAATAGCTGCGGCATCATCCAGCTTTATATCCATTGGAGACAAAGCGATAACATCAGTAAATAAAATTACTGTATTTCCGGATGGAGAAGTCAGGCGTACATCTAAATCCTCTATTTTGCTATGAAATAAATTAATTGAGACCTTCAAAGATTCAATTCTTTTATTGACAGGAATATTAATAGTTGATGTAACTGAACCCGTAACGGCAGGAATGACAGTAGTACCAGTACTATTATAACTTGAAAGATTAGCCGTATTAGCAGGTAGCACACTTGCACTTAACTGATAGGTACCAAAAGTATTACCATCCGGTGCGACCACAATATAATAGGTACCACTTGTTTTTACTGTCAGAAAAAAACCTTCTGAATTAGGTGATTGCGTATTGGGGTCACCCGCAGGCAAATAAAACTGACTAAATTCCCCTAAAGCAACCTGGCCATTCCAGGTAGTACCATCTCTTTCAGGGTCGAAATCAAGGCTTATATAGATTGTATCACCCGCATTCAATGCAATAGAATAATAATCAGTGTCCTGATCTGAACTTAATGCACCACTTACCCAAGCTGAATTGGGGAATACATTCGCTGCGGATGTACTATTATTAGGCTCAATTTCGGCTACTGGTGTGCCTGTTTGTAAACGAAAATATAAAAGATAGGGAAGCAACTTAACACTATTCGAAAGATGCTTTACTCTAATATAATAAGTCCCATTAGCGGGAATAAGCGTACCTGCAATACTTGATGAATTAGGACCAAAGGAACCATCATTATCATCTGTTTCTAACGCTGTAAAGCCATCACTTGAAAGTACATCCAAAATACTATCTGTACTTCCTGTAGCAGAAAAAGCAGTTTGGGTAGCCACGTATACTCTATCACCGGCAGTCGCTGTAAAAGAATAATAATCGTTATCTCCACTTGGATTAATAAACCCTTTTATCTTCACATCATTCCCTCCTAATGGCATAGCAGTTATGACATCATTATTAGGCTCAACTTCGTCTTTCAAGACCATTGTGCTTGTTAAGGCAAGGGAAGAAGAAAAATGTTGGGAAGAAAAAGGATTGAAGAAGGAGGCGGACTTTTTTGTTTGCTTGCTAGGCTGTAAAAATTTCTTAGTTTTCAATACTTGTGTATTATCGCATGGCATCCCGATTTTTGCTAAAGTTATGTGTGTAACAAAAACGCATAGCAAACTTAAAAGTAAGCATTTTTTCATGGGGGTTCGTAAGAATGATTTGGTTAGAAAAGCAAAAACATACCAATTTAAACTATAAATTCTGAGTTTCAGTGGATTGGCCTATTTTTTAATGTTTTTTTTAATTAAATACTAAGAAAAAAATTATCAAATGGGTGCATTTCATCGTAAAATACAATTTGAACTAATCGTGTAAATGTGCAGTTTATTTGTTAAAACAAGTAGTGTAATGACAAGTAAACCAATTCAGATAGATATTGTTTCAGATGTGGCCTGTCCCTGGTGCTATATCGGTAAAAAACATTTAGAAAAAGCCTTAGCAGGTATGGAAGGACAAGACTTTCAGGTTACCTGGCATCCTTTCCAGTTAGACCCGACTATTCCGCAGGAAGGATTACCGCGTGAGGAGTATTTTGTAAATAAATTCGGGAGTTCTGAGCGTATTCAGCAAATGCATGAGAGAGTAGAGGGTGTAGGCGCTAAAGCTGGTATTCAGTTTGAATTCGAAAAAATGCCTAAGGTGATTAATACCATTCCTCTGCATAAAATATTGCACGTAGCCAGAGAAGAAGGTACACAGAATGATCTGGAAGAAAAATTCTTCAAGGCGTATTTCACAGATGGTATCGATTTTTCAGATAAAGAAAACATTATTTCCTTCATGGGAGATTTCGGCTGGGAACGAGAAAAGACGGAAAGTATTTTAGCCGACGACCAGATTAGTTACTGGGTTACGCAGGAAATCAAACATTTTCAGAATCAGGGTGTTTCGGGTGTGCCATTTTTTATATTAAACAATAAATATGGTTTAAGCGGAGCACAACCAACAGAGGTATTTCTGGATGCACTGGCACAAGTAGCCGAAGAAATGAAACCAGTAGAGGTAACAGGCGATGCTTGTGAGATTGGTGGAGAAAATTGTTAGAAATAGGCTAATTAAAACTAATGAGGACATCAGTAAGCTATCTGGTGTCTTCATTTTTTTATGACAGTTCTGAGAAGCAAGAAAAATATTTGTAAATTAGATGATTAAATTAAGGTGAAAGAAGACTGCAAGAACTTTCTTCAGACCTGGCAATTATTTTAATACCTTAAAAGATTAAAAAATCAATATGAGTATTTTTTCTATGACAAGTATTGTTAGGCGAAAAGATGCAAATACAATTATTACTAATTTAGGAGACGAACTAGTAATGATGCATGTAGAGAGCGGCAATTTTATTACACTAAATAATCTTGGGCGTGTTATCTGGGAAAAAATCGAACATCCTCTCTCCATAGGTGATTTGATTAATTACCTTCTATCAAAATATAATGTTTCAGAAACTCAATGCAAAGAAGAAACTGTTATTTTTCTTGAAAAACTAAATGCTGAACATTTACTAGCCTGAAACTTACTCCTAATAATATTTCCATAGCTAAAAACGTATGAGTTTAATCTTTGGCATTGTAAAGCACAACGATAATCAGCACGATGAAGGGTTATTACAGACAATGTATACACCTCTAAAAAACTTTCCTCAAGTACGATTTGACAAAATAAGTATCCAGGAAGCATCATTCGGAAAAATACTGAATTATGGAACACCTGAAGATGTGTTTGACTCTCAACCGGTTTATCTGAGCGAACATAATAGGCTTTTTACGGCACAGGGGCGCATAGACAATAGAGATGAATTAGCGAAGGTTTTAGGCATAAATGCCCATGATACTGTCTCTGACAGTTATTTCATATTACAGGCCTATCTAAAATATGGAGAAGAGGTACAGCATAAACTTAAGGGAGAATGGAGTCTGGCGGTTTATAATTACAATACAAAAGAGTTATTTCTGGCTCGCGATACACAGGGTTACACAGTCTTGTATTTTTATAAAATCGATCAATACTTTGCTTTTAGCACATCTCTTAAATCTATTCTGTCTTTGCCTGTTTTTAAAAAAGAATTAAACGAAGAATACTTTGTTTCAGGATTGAGCTTGTGGAAAGTAAGAGAGAAATTTGCCAGTAATGAAACATTCTATAAGAATGTTTTTTATCTCCAAGGCGGATGTCTGCTAAAATTTAAAAATAGAGAATTTACAATTACCCAATACTGGCCGCCTGAAAATATAAGGGAGACCTATTATAAAAATAAACAGGACTATTCAGACGAAATGTCTGACCTTATCTATAAGGCTGTAGACAGGCGATTGCGGAGTTATAAACCCGTGGCATCTATGCTAAGTGGGGGCCTGGATAGCAATATGGTAAGTTATATAGCTGCTGACTTGCTTAAAAAACAGAATAAAACCCTTACTACCTACAGCCATGTGCCTTTGTATAAACAAGCACTTTTAAACGACCCGATGGCGCAAAAACGAGTGCTTGATGAAACCCCGTTTATTGACGCAACCGTAAGAGCATCAGGTAATATTAATTCTCAATATCTACATTCTGAGCGTGTTTCACCTCTACAAGGGTCTTCTGAAAGCCTTGATGTGCTCGACGGCTTTATACACGGAGCCGGAAATGCCTATTGGATGATAGACATCTATAAAACCTGTGCACAACAGGGTTATGGCACTTTGCTTACCGGAGAAGGTGGCAACGGCTCTACTTCTTTCTCAGCCATTGATTACAGACAAGCCCATAGTATCCGGAGGCTCATCAGAAACCCCATCAACTATTTAAGGAGGCAGGTAGCCAAACCATTGGTTTTGAAATACTTCAGTACAGCTTCTGTTTTTAATACTTTCGAACAGAGCATTAAAGCTGGATACACCAATGCCCGAATACTGGATAGATACCAGATAATGAAAAATGCCAGATATAAAAATGAGGGATTTCTACCATATTATCATCATGTGCTGGAAGCAAAAAAGAAATTTATGACTTATTATCATTTAAGAAGTGTTTTGGGAGCCTCATTTGGAAATTATTATGGGATAGAATTAAGAGACCCAACCACCGATATTGATGTGATGAACTTTTTCCTGACAATACCCAATGACGTTTTTTTTGATGACAATTTCAATAACAGAATGCTTGTAAAAAGAATGATGCGCAATAAAATGCCTGATAAAGTATTATTTGCTGGAAAAAAGGGATTGCAGAGCTCTGATCTTATTTTCAGAATCCGAAACTCAAAGGCAGAACTGCTGAATGAGCTATCAAATCTTAAAAAATCGCCACTCGTTACAGATTATATTGATATGGACAAATTGGAAAAAAAACTGAAAATGTATCTGGATAATGATTATAAAGAAACAGCAGATACCATTCAGCTTGTTATAAAAACGATGCAGGCTGCTAAGTTTTTACAGAGAATGTTTTGAGGGCTTAAAACAAAAAAGTGGACAGATTACCTAATCCGTCCACAAATGCTAAATCGGAAATCTATGAAAAAACACCGGAATCAGTGAGTCCGGATGCTCCGGCTAGAGTTTTATCTTTTACAGACAAAACCTCCACTTCAGGACTATTCCATTCTAATTTGGTTTGCTCATTACCAATTATTGCTTCAGAGTTGTTCTGATTTTCCATAAATTGCTAAAAGATTAAAGGTGATTAATAATGCAAAGAAAAAGATTTTTAAATATCAAGCAAAAATTTAAACGGAAAATGCCGTCAACACTTTAAATTGCTCAGTTTGTTTGCCTTCTATAATATTTTAATATCTTTGAAACATAAAAAATCTATATGACTAATTTTTCCATGACCAGTATTGTGAAACGAAAAGATGCAAATGCAATCATTACTAATTTAGGAGACGAACTGGTAATGATGCATGTAGAGAGCGGCAATTTTATTACACTAAATAATCTTGGGCGCGTTATCTGGGAAAAAATCGAGCATCATATCTCCATAAGTGATTTGATTAATTACCTGCTCTCAAAGTATAATGTCTCAGAAACTCAATGTAAAGAAGAGACTTTTGAGTTTATTAATAAGCTTCAATCACAGGATTTGCTCGCCTAAATCTATTATCAGACTAAAATTCTACGAAACTTAACCATCCTCTATGAGTTTGATTTTTGGTATTTTACAATATGATGCTTCGGTTGATGAAAAGTTTTTCGGGTCAATGTATGCACCATTAAAGAATTTTCCTCAACAGAAATTTGATAGAATTGTTGAAAAGGAGGCTGCTTTTGGTAAAATACTCAATTATGGTACACCAGAAGATATATATGATGCCCAACCTATCTATTTAAGTGAGCCCAATATATTGTTTGTCGGACAAGGAAGAGTAGATAACCGCGAGGAACTAAGCCGGCAATTAAATCTAAAAACCACTGATCAGATTTCGGACAGCTATTATATTTTACAAGCTTATCTGAAATACGGCGAACAAACCCAACACAAACTTAAAGGAGACTGGAGTTTTGCTGCTTATCATTTTACTACAAAAGAGTTATTCATAGCACGCGACACCACAGGCTATACCTCTTTATTTTTTTATAATACAGATAAATATTTTGCTTTTAGTTCTTCCATTAAGTCTATTCTGGCTTTGCCCGATTTCAAGAAGCAATTGAATGAAGAATATTTTGCTTCTTCCGTATCTTTCTGGAAACGCGAGGAAAAACTCATGAGTAATGAAACATTTTTCAGGAATGTTTATCATTTACAAAACGGGTATACTTTAAAGCTTAAAGAAAGAGAAACGCATATAAACAAATATTGGCCTCCGGAAAATATTCAGGAAATTCATTATAAAAATAAACAGGATTATGCCGACGAAATGTTGGAACGTATGTACAATGCTGTAAATGTGCGTTTGAGAAGCTATAAGCCTGTGGCTTCTATGCTTAGTGGTGGTTTAGATAGCAGTACAGTTACTTATATTGCAGCAGATTTACTTAAAAAGCAAAATAAGACACTTACTACATTCAGTCATGTTCCTTTATTTAAAAATGAACTTCAGAATGCCTCGTTTGGAAAAAGCAGGACATTAGATGAAACACCATTAATGCAGGCTACAGTAAACGCCTCAGGAAATATTAATCCGCAATACCTAACCAGTGCCGACATCTCTCCTTATAAAGGCTATATTGAATGTATGGAGGCACTTGATGGATTTATACATGGCGCTGGCAATAGTAGCTGGCTTATAGATATTTATTCCACATCATATAAACAGGGTTTCGGTACTCTGTTAACCGGAGAAGGGGGCAATGGTTCTATTTCTTTTTCAGGACTTAATTATTTAGTCCCCCATAATTTAAAAAGCTTAATAAAAAGCCCATATAAATATCTGAAGCGGAGGGTAGCAAAGCCTATTTTATTAAAATATGCACCGAGTGTTTATAAAAATAATTCATTGGAGAATTATGCAAATGATAGTTATCTAAGCAAAGAACTAATGACTAAATTTGATATTATAAAAGATATCAGAAACAATAAAACGGGTTTTGTAGACTACTATTCTGATGTTTTGCCTCTTAAAAAGGTTTTTATTCAGCTGTATTCGATGCGAAGCGTTTTGGGAGGAGCTTTTGGGAATTATTATGGTATTGAATTAAGAGACCCCACAAGTGATATTGATGTAATGAACTTCTTTTTGACCATTCCTAATGAAGTTTTTTTTGATGAAAATTTAAATGAACGGATGCTTGTTAAAAGGATGATGAACCGCAGATTACCGGATAGCGTATTATATTCAAAAAAGAAGGGTTTACAGAGTGCGGATATATTTTTCAGGGTACAGGCCTCGAAAAAGGAGCTATTAAATGAAGTAGAGGAGCTCCAGAACAATGAAATAATTAGCAATTCTGTCGATATAAAAAAATTGGGGAATAATTTAAAAATATATCTGGATACAAATACAATTCCAGAAGCAGTGGACATTATGCTATTCCTTAAAATATTACAGGTAGCTTCTTTTTTAAAAACTTATTTTTAAAAAAAATCTAAAAATCAAAGATTTGGATTTTACCACTCAAATCTTTGATTTTTAGATAATAACAATATCGGAAAGGTCAAATACCATTGTCTTCTTTATAGATAAAACTCACAATTCTGATTTTACAATCCGATTTCAGAGGTTTATGAGAATGTAATTCCATCAATAACACCCGCTGGCCCTCCCAAAGTTTTTTCTTTTACTGGTAAAATCTCAATTTCTGGTTTATTCCACTCAGCTTTTACAGGCTCAGTTGTAACCATTTTTTCTTCATTGTGTTCTTTTTCCATAAATATAAAAAAATTTAGTTGTTAGATTCAGGTAAAGATAGCACATCAATTGAGATAACCATATCTTTTCTTTATAAAACCTTCATAGAAATTACTGACCCAGATTTATCTCAACCTGATTTTGCGGGCTTATTGTCAATGGCTTGTTCTTACCTTACTTGTTTTTTTGATGGTCAGAATAAGGGGAAATGAGTAGATTAAAAATATCAGATATTAATCACTAACTGCTAAAGCTACTGATAACTACAAATTCGTTTGAATTTTCACCTCCGGTAATTATCTCCTGATTACAAATAAGCCAGGCATGTGCCTGCAATTCTGTATCAGGTTTGTCTTTTTTAACGCCAAAGTAAATCGTACTTCCGGTGCGCCTTAATTTAAGCATTAATTTGGCGCATAGTGCCTGTTCAAAACATCTGGTACGCCAGAATGAATACCTGCAAGCTCTTCTAATAGCTCGGCGTAAATATTTATACTCATTTCGGCTTGCATCTACTTTTTCTTGAATAGTAACCTGTGTACCCAATAAAGGCAGGATTTTTGAAAAAGGAACAAAAACGAGCATAAGCCTGGAAACTGCCATGAGTATCCAGGCTTCACAAAAAAGAAAAAAATCCTTTATAGTACGTTGCTTTATCAATTTGAGTTTCGCTGTTTATAGTCTTACCAGATTTTCACTCTTTTTTCTGGTGCGACATACATCTTATCACCGGGCTTTATATCAAAAGCCTCATAAAATTCATCTACATTTACGATAGGCCCATTCACGCGTAAGAAACTTGGAGCATGCACATCGGTCATGATTCTATTGGCTAATGCCTCGTCTCTTGATTGGTTCATCCATGCCAGCGCCCATCCCAAGAAAAAGCGTTGAAGTGGCGTAAAGCCATTAATTTTCTTACCCGACTTATATTCTTCTGTTTTCTTGAAGGCTTCTAGTCCTAGAATTAGTCCACCTAAGTCAGCTATATTTTCTCCTTGTGTAGCTTCGCCTCTTATATGGAGCGAATCTAATACTACATAATTATTGAACTGTTCAATGATTCCCTTGGCTCGTTTGTTGTATTCCTCACCGTCTTTCTTAGTCCACCAATCTTTCAGGTTGCCTTTTTCATCAAACTGCCTGCCCTGGTCGTCAAAACCATGCGTAATTTCATGACCAATCGTCGAGCCTCCCGCATAGGCATAGATAATGGCATCATCTAATTGCTCATCAGTAAAGCCAGCCACAAAGAAAATAGCCGCCGGTAATACAATCTCGTTATTAGACGGATTATAATAGGCATTATAAGTCTGCGGGGTCATTCCCCATTCTGTTTTATCAACAGGTTTACCAATTTTATTTACTTCATATAAATACCACCATTGGTTGGCTCTGATGATATTTTGTACATATGAATCCCGCTTGATATCAAGCGTAGAAAAATCTTTCCATTTATCCGGGTAGCTTACTTTAGGCATTACTGTCGAGAGCTTCAATAAGGCCTTTTTCTTGGTACTGTCAGACATCCAGTCTAATTTTTCAATGCGATCTTTATAGGTACTGAATATATTTTTTACCAGTTCTTCGTAACGCTTTTTGGTTTTTTCAGAATAATAATTCTTAACAAAAAGTTGTCCTAAAGCATCCCCTAATAATTGCTCTTCTGAATCTAATACCCTTTTCCAGCGAGGTTTCATTTCTTTTACCCCGCGTAACACAGTTCTATAAAAATGGAAATTCTCTTTCGCAAAAGGGCTACTTAATTCGCTGGCAAAACTGCTGATGAAATTCCATGTCAGGTAAGCTTTCCAGCTATCAATTGGTGTAGATTTCAGCAATTTGTCAACAGCTGTATAAAATTCCGGTTGGCCTACAATTGCACTCTTTACTTGTGGAATTTTCATTTTCACAAATAAATCCTTAAACTTCATAGAAGGCGCCAGTTTGTCTAATGCCGCCAGATCCATCTTATTATAGTTTTTATAAGGGTCTCGCAAGTCCTCTATTTTGCGAGAGTTTTTAGCTAAGGTTTCTTCCAGCGCATATATACTTTCCATGTTTTTTGTAGCAGTGGCCTCGTCGTTGCCTAACAGCTTAAACATACGTTGTATATGTGCCTTGTATTCTTTGCGGATATTGGTATTGCGACTATCCATATTAAAATAATAATCTCTGTCAGGCAAACCCAAGCCCCCCTGATATAGATGCAAGGCTTGCTCTTCGCTGTTCTTTTCGTCCTGAAACACATAATTGCCGAATAGCGTGCCTAATCCATAAGTTTGTTGAATGGCCACCTCGTCCAAAACCCCCTGTAAATCTTTAATAGATGCAATACGATCCAGGTCAGATTTAACAGGGCTGATTCCCTGCTTTTCAGTTCCCAGACTATCCATACCCGTAAACCAGAAATCACCGATTTTCTGCTCGTTTGAGCCTGAACTGCCACTTTGTCTGGCAGATTCTTCGCTGATACTTCTTAAGCGTGTATAGGTTTCTTCTTGTACAATACTTCCGATACCCCAACCGCTTTCAGAAGCCGGAATTGGATTCTGTTTAATCCATGTTCCTACCGCATATTTAAAAAAGTCATCTTTGGGCGATACGGTTGTATCTACGATTTCTTTGAGAATATCCCTCTGAGCAGATTCAGAAGATTTTGGTTGACAGGAGGTCAGATATAACCCCGAAACCAATAAAATGCCTGATAGTACAACTCCAGGCCTGGTAATAGCTTGCATAGATTAGATTAATGTTGAATGAAAAAGATTTCTAAATTTGAGAAGATTTTTCGAAAAACTTACTCATCCCCCTTTAAAATTACATATATGCTAAAAATATTCTTTATTGCCTTGAGTCTCATTGCCCTTGCATTACTTGTGCTAAATGCCTGCGGACCATCAAAGAAAAAAGCTGATGAAGAAAAGGCACCTACCATTGAAATAACACATGGTTACGACTTTGCTAATCCTTCGCAAAAATTCAAACTTTCTAAAAGTCTGAAGGAAATATCAGGCTTATCTTATTATAAAGACAGCCAGTTAATCTGTGTGAATGATGAAGAGGGGAAAATATTCATTTATGACATAGATAAAGAAGATATTGTCGATAAAATAGAATTTGAAAAAAAAGGCGATTATGAAGGTGTTGAATTTGTAGGAGACGAAGTATACGCTATGAAAACACATGGAAAAATAAAAGCAATTAATATAAATACCCACTCAGAAAGAACAATAGATTGTACCAATCCTGATGTGGTAGAGTATGAGGGTTTAGGTTATGATGCTCACACAAATAGCTTACTTTTAGTTACCAAAGAGCATATAAAGGCCAAAGATGACGAAAAACTAATTTACAGTTATGATTTAACAAAAAATCAACTGGCTATTAGCTACACTATTACAAAAGATATGGTAAGAGGAAAGAATGGTAAAGCAGATTTCCGCCCATCAGGTATTGCTGTGCATCCATCTAGTGGTGATGTTTATATTGTGGCTTCTCATGGTAAAAAGCTATTGATTCTTACACAGTATGGCAAAAAGAAAGATTTGATAGAACTGGATGAGAAACTATTTACCCAGCCGGAAGGAATTTGCTTTACCCCGTCCGGTGATTTATATATCTCTTCAGAGGGTGATGACAAGAAAGGATATATTCTTAAATTTATTTATAATTAAGTGGGATTTAATATACCATTTTTCTTGTTTTACTAGAAACAAAATGGCGATTCGAGCCTCAAAGAGTGTAGTTTTCATAGACCTTTTTGCTTTTCGAACATAATCAAAAAGGGTTTTGTGGATAAGGTATTTTGTCTAATTTTGCATCAAAATTTATAATAACCAGAAATTTATATATTATGGCACAGTATGATGTTGTAGTACTTGGGAGTGGGCCGGGCGGATATGTTACCGCTATCCGTGCTTCACAATTAGGCCTGAAAACCGCCGTTATTGAGAAAGAAAACCTTGGGGGCATCTGCCTTAACTGGGGTTGTATTCCAACAAAGGCTTTGTTGAAGTCTGCCCAGGTTTATGAATATATTAAGCACGCAAAAGATTACGGAATTGAAGTAGGTGAGTCAAGCGCTAATTTTGAGGCGGTTATCAAACGTTCTCGTGGGGTAGCCGATGGCATGAGCAAAGGAGTTCAGTTCCTGATGAAGAAAAATAAAATTGATGTTATCTACGGAACAGGCAAAGTAAAAGCAGGTAAAAAAGTAGAAGTAACCGATGCAGAAGGTAAAAAATCTGACGTAGAAGGCAAATACATCATTATTGCTACTGGTGCAAGAGCGCGTCAATTGCCTAATATTCCGATTGATGGCAAAAAAATTATTGAGTACCGCAAAGCCATGAGCCTTGAGAAAAAACCAGATTCATTATTAGTAGTTGGCTCGGGTGCAATCGGTGTTGAGTTTGCTTATGTATATGCCAGTATGGGTACTAAAGTAACCATCGTAGAGTTTATGCCAAATATCGTTCCGGTAGAAGATGAAGACATTTCTAAAGAACTGGCTAAAGCATATAAAAAAGCAGGTATCGAAATCTATACTAACTCTAGTGTAGAGAAAGTAGATACAAGCGGCAACGGTTGTGTTTCGACAGTGAAAACTCCTAATGGAGAAATCAAAATTGAGACCGACATGGTGCTTTCAGCGGCCGGAATTGTAGCCAATATAGAAAACATCGGTTTAGAAGAAGTAGGTATTGCTACTGATAGGGGTAAAATCACAGTTAACCAATGGTCTGAGACAAATGTACCAGGTTACTATGCGATTGGTGACGTAACACCAGGCCCGGCACTGGCACACAAAGCATCGGCTGAAGGTATCATCTGTGTTGAGAAAATAGCTGGCCACCACCCACAACCGATGGATTATAAAAATATCCCGGGTTGTACGTATTGTACACCAGAAATTGCTTCGGTAGGTTATACAGAAAAAGCAGCGAAAGAAGCCGGATACGAAATTAAAGTAGGTAAATTCCCATTCTCGGCATCTGGTAAAGCTAAAGCAGCAGGTAGCCCTGAAGGTTTTGTAAAAGTGATTTTTGATGCCAAATACGGCGAATGGTTAGGTTGCCACATGATTGGCGCTAATGTAACTGAAATGATTGGTGAAGCCGTTGTAGCCCGTAAACTGGAAACAACAGGTATGGAAATCATCAAATCGGTTCACCCTCACCCAACTATGTCTGAGGCTATCATGGAAGCAGCAGCAGCAGCTTATGGTGAAGTAATACACTTGTAATAAACTAGTAGTTATATAATAAAAATGGGTGCCTACGCTATGTAAGCACCCATTTTTTATATATTAATAGTAAGAAATTTTCAGGCTCAAGCGAAAAAGTTGGGGACTAAGCATAAATCTTAGCTAGCCTGAAGAGGAAGAAA
>NZ_BAAGXU010000031.1:0-28838 GCF_054779675.1 Emticicia fontis | reverse complement strand
ATTTAACCAGAAGGTTCTTTTTTTTATTTGTCATCCCAAAATTCGGGATGACTCATGTTTATGTTATATGCTACTAATCTTAAAGCGTACGTTTTACTTCTTTGATTTCATAACTTTCAATAGTGTCTCCTACCTCAATGTCATTAAATCCTTTGATGCTCAAACCACACTCAAAATTGGTTCTTACTTCGTTTACATCATCTTTGAAGCGTTTCAGTGCAGAAATCTCTCCTTCATGCACCACAATACCTTCTCTGATTACACGCACTTTGTTATTACGTTTGAAACTACCATCCGTTACATAACATCCGGCAATGGTACCTACTTTACTGATTTTGAATACCTCTCTTACTTCAATTGTACCTACTACTGTCTCTTCTTCTTTCGGAGCCAATAGACCTTCCATTGCATCTCTGATTTCGTTGATGGCATCATAGATGATAGAGTACAATCTGATTTCGATTTCTTCCTGGTCAGCTATTTTTCTGGCACTATTTGACGGACGAACCTGGAAACCGATAATAATAGCATCCGCCGTTGAAGCAAGATTCACATCAGATTCAGAAATCTGCCCTACCCCTTTGTGAATGATACTTACCTGTACCTCATCAGTCGAAAGTTTCAATAGTGAGTCAGACAAGGCCTCAACCGAACCATCCACGTCACCTTTTACAATTACGTTCAATTGGTGGAATGTTCCAATAGCTTTACGACGACCAATCTCCTCCAATGTAATGTGCTTTCTGGCTCTTAAACTTTGCTCACGGATAATCTGCTCACGTTTATTGGCAATTTCACGTGCCTCGCGCTCAGTTTCCATGATGTTGAATTTATCACCAGCTTGTGGCGCACCCGGTAAGCCCAGAATCTGAACAGGCGTTGAAGGGCCTGCTTCTTTGATTCTATTACCTAAGTCGTCAACCATTGCTCTTACACGGCCGAAATATGGTCCTGCCAGAATAATGTCTCCAACTTTCAGCGTACCGTTTTGCACAAGAATTGTAGCTACATAACCACGTCCTTTATCAAGAGATGCTTCAATTACTGTACCGACCGCCGATCTTTCTGAATTAGATTTTAACTCAAGTAATTCGGCCTCTAATAATACTTTATCTAATAACTCATCAATACCGATACCTTTTTTGGCAGATACTTCCTGCTCCTGGTACTTACCACCCCAGCTCTCAACGAGGATATTCTCTTTCGATAAATCCTCACGGATTTTAGCAGGGTTTGCACCAGGCTTATCAATTTTATTGATAGCAAAAATGATAGGTACACCGGCATTTTGTGCGTGGTTAATCGCCTCACGCGTTTGTGGCATCACGCTATCGTCAGCGGCTACTACTACAATTACAACGTCGGTAACTTTGGCGCCTCTGGCACGCATGGCTGTAAAGGCTTCGTGTCCAGGTGTATCTAAGAAAGTAATCTTTTTACCTTTGTTCGGACCATCTTTCATCTCAACCGAGTAGGCACCAATGTGCTGGGTAATACCCCCTGCCTCACCGGCTGCTACACGAGCACGACGAATATAGTCAAGCAACGATGTTTTACCGTGGTCAACGTGACCCATGATGGTCACAATCGGTGCTCTTGGTTCGGTATCTTCTACATCCGCGTCTTTATCTATCGCATCTGTCTGAACTTCGTCTTCAGCTGAAATAAATTGTACGTCGAAATCAAAATCAAGGGCAATCATCTGAATTACCTCGGCATCCAAACGCTGATTAATAGATATAAACATACCCATTTTCATAGCAGCTGAGATTACCTGAGTAACCGACACGTCCATCATAGAAGCTAATTCTGCAGCAGAGATAAACTCTGTTACTTTCAATAAATTGCTTTCCTCCTGCTCTTGCAAAACGCGTTGCTCCTCTTGGTCGGCACGCATTTTACGTTTATCCTTACGATATTTCGCTCCGAAGTCAGGCCCTTTGGTCTGCATACGAGCCATCGTTTGCTTGATTTGCTCTTTTACCTCAGTTTGAGATACTTCTTCACGACGCTCCTTTTTCTTCTTAGGGTCAGGTTTTTTATTGGCATTATTTGTACCAGTGCCAGTACCTGTATTAGCAGGGTTCTTTGGTTTAGCTGGCCCACCCTCGTTGCTATTTACCTTCTCTGCTCTCTTTACTCGCTTGCGTTTACGCTTACGTTTATCATCCGCACTCGCAGAATTTGAAGTACTTTTTTTCTCAACAGGTAATTCAATTTTACCTAATACTTTTAAACCTTGCAGTTTTTCGCCTTTTGCCTGAATCAATTCTGGTTCATCATCCTCTTCTTCTATAGCAGGTGGCGGAGTAGGCTTTTTGAATGCCGGATTCTGAGGTTTTTGCTCATAGGTTGGTTTGGTGTTCTGATAGCCCCCCTGACCTTGTTGACCCTGTTGAGGTGGTCTTGGTGGTCTGTTCTGGTCTCCACCTCTATTATCTCTATTAGCAAAATCTCTATTACCCTGGCCCTGATTAGGGTTATTCGGATTATTATTAGGTCTATTCTGATTGTTCCAGTTAGGATTATTAGGCCTGTTCTGGTCACGATTATCCCTATTGTTATAATCTCTATTGCCCTGCCCCTGGGTATTTCTATTCTGATAATTACCTTGATTATCTCTGTTTGGCTGATTATTATCCCGATTCGGACGATTATCTCTGTTTTGAGAATGGTCTCTGTTACCTTGATTATCTCGATTCTGGGAATTATCTCTAGTACCCTGATTATCACGGTTTTGAGAATTATCTCTGTTACCCTGGTTATCTCTGTTCTGAGGATACTGAGGTTTTGGTTGTTCTACTGGTTTTGGAGGTTCCACAATTGCTTTAGGCTCTTCTTTAGGTGTCTCCACAACTGGTTTTACCACTTCAACAGGTTTTTCTACCTTTGGCTCTACTTTCTCTTCAACTTTCGGTGGTTCTACTACTGCTTTCACAGGTTCAACCACAGGTTTCGGAGCTTCTTCAACCTTAGGTTTTTCTACTACAACTGGTTCAGTCTTAGGAGGTTCAGGCGTTATTGGTGCTGTTGGTGCAGAAGGTTTTCTATCTAAGTCTATTTTCCCTAAAATGGTTGGTCCTTGCAGCTTTTGTTCTGCACGGATTACTTCCACAGGTTTTTCTGGGCTTACTTCAGGGGTTTTCTCAACCTTCTTCTCTTCAACTTTTGGTTGGTCTCTAAAATAAAGAATATCCATATCGCCCGAAGAAGAAGATTTTGATTCTTCCACAGGTTTTGCAGCCGAACTCTCATCGAACAGAGAATTACTATTAAATTCTTTTGACAAGATATTTAACTGCTCAAAATTGAGTTTGGCGTTTGGATTGTTATCAATACGATGCCCCTTGCCCGCTAATTTCTCTACGATGGTTGTGATACCAACGTTTAGTTTTTTAGCCGCAAGGCTTATTCGCATTTCTTTGTGTTCTATCATAAAGTAAATTAAAAATTCAGTTGTTTATTTTGAGTTGCCGGATTTATTAGAAAGAATGAAAAACCTCACCATGATAGATAACACCAAATCAGCGTCTCCTGTTCCCTGAGTTTTTTATTCAAATTCTTTACTCAAAATTTCTAATACTTCGGCAATGGTTTCTTCTTCAAGTTCGGTACGACGGGCAATATCTTCTACGGTCAATGCCAGTACTGATTTTGCGGTGTCGAGACCAATCTTACGGAACTCGTCAAGAATCCAGTCCTCAATTTCGTCAGAGAATTCAGATAAGTCAACATCTTCTTCCTCTTCTTCTCCTTCAAGGTCACGGAATACGTCTAGTTCCATGTTTACTAACTTCCCAGCTAGTTTAATATTCATGCCTCCTTTACCGATTGCTAACGACACTTGATCTGGTTTCAGATAAACTGCTACACGCTTCTTTTCGTTATCAACCTGAATGCTACTGATTTTTGCAGGGCTTAATGCTCTTGAAATCAACAAGTTCAGGTTATCGGTCCATTGGATCACATCAATATTCTCATTCTCTAATTCACGCACAATGGTGTGAATACGAGAACCTTTCATACCAACGCAAGCGCCCACCGGATCAATGCGGTCGTCATACGACTCAACAGCTACTTTAGCTCTTTCACCCGGCTCACGTACAATTTTACGTACAGAGATAAGTCCGTCTAAGATTTCAGGAATTTCTTGCTCAAATAAACGCTCAAGGAATACAGGTGAGGTACGAGACAAAGTAATACGTGGCGTTCCGTTGTTCATTTCAACTTTATGCACCACAGCCTTGATACTTGTGCCTTTTCTTGGGCGGTCTTTCGGAATCTGCTCTGATTTTGGCAATACCAATTCATTGCTTTCTCCGTCTAAACAAACTAATTCTTTTCCTAATATCTGATAAACTTCTACTATGATTAACTCTCCCACCAAATCTTTATATTTGGCATAAAGCATCTCCTTTTCTAAATCTTTAATTTTCTGGATCAAGGTCTGGCGGGCAGTTTGTACTACACGACGGCCAAAATCTTCTAATTTCACTTCATCAGCTACTTCTTCACCAATTTCAAAGTCAGGCTGAATCTTCTGAGCTTCTGACAACATAATTTTATCAGGATCCCAAATATCTTCCGAGTTGTCGTCTACGATTTCACGTGTACGCCACATTTCCAAGTCGCCACTGTCGGCATTTATGATAACATCGAAGTTGTGGTCTGTACCAAATTTTTTACGAATCATTGTCCGGAATACATCCTCTAACACCTTTATCATGGTTGGACGATCAATGTTCTTTTCACGGGCAAATTCTGAAAACGATGCAATTAACTCTCCGCTGTGCATATTCTATTCATGAGTTAAAGATTTTGTTGATTTAGTGAATGATTCTTTTTCATTCATCAAAACTCATTAAATCAAATTTCTTAATTATACTTTTTATTTAAATGAAATAATTACTTGTGCTTCTTTAATGTTTTCAAGTGAGATATTTATAGGTTCGATGGGGTCGTTTTTCGCTTTACCTGTGCGTTTTTTGTCTTCAATCAAAGTAATTTCCTGGTTAGCAAGACCCTCCAATTTACCTTTGACCTCCTTCCCATCATTTAATATAACTTTAATGTTTCTTCCGATATTCTTCCGGTACATTCTTTCACTTTTTAAAGGGAAATCTATACCAGGCGACGAAACCTCTAAAGTATATTTATCGGGCATAATTTCATCTAATTCTTTGCCCAGTTTCCGACTTATCTCGCTACATTCATCAATAGTAATTCCTTCATCCGAATCTAACAAGACTGTAACTTTACTATTTAATCTTGATAAAGAAACTTTTATATCCGCCACGAAATACTTATCGTTTTCGAGTAGCGGTTGCAAAAGTTCTTCGATTTTCTGTTTCTGTTCTATATTCATGTTTCCACTGTGTCAGAACTTACCAAGCGAATGGTGTTCCTTACTATACAAAGAAAAAAGGAGGGCTCCGCTCCTCCTTTTTCACAATTCTTAGGCAAAGATAGGAATATTTTTCCGTTTTTACAAATTTGATTAAGAAATAACGCAATATCATACGCACATACCATTCTTTATCAATTTTGCCCTTGCCTAAGAGCGCCTTTACACACCTAAATTAAACGGTAGCGTTGGCCGATTTGGTATAAGAAACTGAAATATTGAATATTTTTTGATTTCTTTGCCTTAATAATTCTTCATGCTTACTATCCCTTGCTTTAATGATTATGAAAAAAGTCTTTTTTTCGTTGATGATTCTTTGTGCAATTGGCTGCAAAGAAAAAACCTCTCAAACCGATGATGCTCATGCAAAACTTAATCAATTAGCCGAAAGATATATTCGCTTAGGCTTAACCATCGGGCAATATGATACTGATTTCGTTGATGCATATTATGGCCCCGACTCTCTGAAACCTAAAACACCGCCCAAAGCTACATTTCCTAAAGACAGTTTATTGCCAGCTGTGAATAATTTAATCGGAGAATTAATTGAGTTTAATAAAACCGTTGAAAATGATACCTTAGCCAAAAGAGCCAAATGGATGTCGAGCCAGTTAGTGGCATTTGGCAGACGAATCAATATTTATTTACAGAAATACCAGTCGTTTGACGATGAGTCGAGAGACTTGTTTGGCGTTGTGGCCCCATCGTATCCTGAAAGCCATTATCAGGCATTAGTCGCACAATTAGATAGCTTATTACCCGGAGCAGGTACAATCAATAGCCGTTTTGAAAAACTGGCCAATCAGTTTGTCATTCCTAAAGAAAAGGTTGATACGGTTTTTAAAACAGCCATCGCAGAAGCCCGAAAACGTACTTTAGCGCATTATCAATTACCAGCCAATGAGAATTTCACTTTAGAATACGTAACAGGAAAACCGTGGTCGGGCTATAACTGGTACCAGGGTAATTATCAAAGCAAGATTCAGATAAGTATTGATATGCCTATTTTTATTGAGCGCGCAATTGATTTAGCCTGCCATGAGGGTTATCCTGGACATCATGTTTATAATATGCTTCTTGAGAAAAACCTTTATCATGACAAGGGCTGGACAGAGATTTCATTATACCCGTTATTCAGCCCACAATCTTTAATTGCTGAAGGAAGCGCGAATTATGGAATAGAGGTAGCTTTTCCGGGGACAGAAAAGAATAGGTTTGTAAAAGAAGTACTATTACCTCTTGCCGGATTGGATGGCAAAAATACTGATTTATATTTTCAGGCTTTAGCAATCAAAGGAAAGCTGGCTTATGCACGCAATGAAGTGGCCAGAGGAATTATTAATAATACCATGAATGAAGACCAGGTAGCAAAATGGCTGACTAACTATGGTCTGCGTGAAAAAACCTTAGCCAGCAAAGACATCAATTTCATTAAAAAATACCGTACTTATGTAATCAATTATAATTACGGGCAAGACATTGTAAAAGACTATATAGAATCTAACGGTGGTACGGCAAGTAATGAAGCGAAACGCTGGGAATTATTCGGCTGGTTACTAAGCAATCAGGTCCGACCAATAGATTTGATTAAAACAGCTAAATAAGGATAAAAACAAAATAGCTATCGTCAAGCGACGATAGCTATTACTACCACAAATTATTATCAATTATTTCCCTTTAAAAACCTTCGTATCATCCGTATATCCTGTTTTCTGCAGGTACCAGTCAGGGAAATTAACTCCCCCACTCTGCGCCCAGTCAGCAAATTTCAAATAGGTATCAATAATCGCCTGAGACTCTGCCGGATATTTAAATTCAGTCGTAAAATCAATTGCCCAAGGCAAGCCAGTAGCTGTTTTATAATAGATGCCCTTGGTTGGTTGTGATTGATCCTTACCAGTACCAAACAAGCTTACATCTGCTTTACTAGTGGGAGCCATATTTGGTAAATGAATCTCTTTACCTCTTTCATCAGATTTAAAGCTGAACGCATTGTATGGCGCATTACCCAGAGTACTTTTATTGATAGGGCTTGTAAATACAATATTCAGGTTCAGTGTATCTGTTGGTGCTATAATCGTAGACCCCTGCATGGTATTGATGAACCCATCGGAGGATTTCATTCGTTTAAATGCATTATCAAATGCTATCACTACTGCATATTTCTGATCTGCTTCTACTCCATTTGCGGCTGTCTTTATCTTACCATCTGTCAAAGAAGCTCCGGTTACCGATTTCACTGCCGAAGGGTCAATTGGCATCTGGAAGCCCCAACCACTGGCAAACGAGGCACCGATTGCTTTTGGATAAACCTTTACTTTCATTTCAACAACCTGATTTGAAGCGTTTAATACTTCCTGGAACTGATAGTTTACTATCAGGTCATTCAAGTCATAGTCTCCCTGGAACGGCCACAAATCTTCGTAAGCAAGCGAACTATAAGTATTTTTTGTTGGTGTGTAGTTATTAACGGCCCGTGTCGGATCTTTTGGATATTCATCACGCGTATCACCTACTCCATCACCATCTGTATCTGTTGCAGTATCTACAACCGGAACATTATCAGTAGAAATAGCTTTCACCGGATTTGAACTGGCAAAGAAAATTGCATCATTAAAGTCATTATCACAATTGATTGGCGTATTCTGACGGCTTACATCTTCAAAAGCCAATACCATACGGTTTGTTTCAGGGTCATTTAATACAATCAGGTGGCGTTGTAAATCTTTTACTGTTTCAACATTCAATACATCCTGACTATAATTTGCATAATATCCTTTACCTATTGTAGCATTATTACTGTTGTAAGCGTTTGCCAGAAGAACAAAGCCGATAGCAGTATTAGCATTAAATCTACCCAATTTCACTTTATCACCAGTTACTAATCCACCACCATCACCTTTGTATGATACGTTCGGGAAAATGATATTAATTTTTGAAATATCAGCTATTTTGGTAGGAGGAGCCGCAGGGTCAAAGGTATAATAACCCAGAGTATTTAACCAGCCAGCACCTTCGTGTACGAATGTCACCCAAACATCAGATAATTCTTTGATAACTAAATAGTTACGATTAGCTGGATTTAAAAAATCAGGGTGATATTTTGGAACAGGTTGTCCTTCAGGCACACTGGCGTTAATTTTTTCGAGGAAACTAGATGAAACAGCATCTCTGGTGTTTTCTAAGTAATTAGGTACACCTGATGAATTCCAGCTACCCATATATGAAATTGTTGGATAATCCTGTGCTGTAGTTCTTGCCCCAGCATTAATGGTAGGAACCTCACGCTCTATTACATAACCTGAAGTTACCGGGTTTTTACCACCTAAAGTTAGTTTTACCTGATTATTGGCAATTTTAACAATCATTTGTGCAGGCAAGCCCACATAATTTGGCTTAACAGATACCTGTGTTACGTAAGTTGGTATTTTTTGGCTGACACTTAATACACCTGTTGATGAAGTAATGCCTTTGAACAATAATTGCTCGTCCGGATAGCTGTAAACTGACATAATCACGCCTTTGATTGGCTTATCCGAATTATCAAACGCACCGATGTCAAATTTTACTTCACCGCTTGTATTAAAGTTAAAATTCGTTGGGATACTTAGTTTATCCATTTTTGTATTTCCGGTATTGGTACCGGTTGGAGGCGCTAAATCATCAATATCTGGTTTGCAGGCATTCAATATGATTGCAAAAGTTAATGTCAATAATTGATAAAATTTCGTTTTCATTGAAGTTAAAAGTTATAAATATTTTTGAATAAAGAGCAATTTTCGAGCCATTTTGCACTACAAAGTTGCAGTGTTAGTCGCTTGAAAACTGGAGTTTTCGATATTTAGAAAAAAAAGAGGGCTAATTGGCAGGATTTTTCAGTTAAGCCAAGAAATTAGCCATTTTCTGTGTTTTTTTAAAATTATCGAATGGTAGCATTTATAACCTTGGCACAACTTTTATTGTATGGCCTCTTAACTTTCAAATGGTAAATAAACCAAAAAGAGCCGATGCAATAAGTAGCATCGGCTCTTTTTGGTTTATTTACCCAATATCTTAAATATCAAACTTTATCCCTTGTGCCAAGGGCAGATGGGTGCTATAATTTATTGTATTTGTCTGGCGACGCATATAGTTTTTCCAGGCATCAGAGCCACTTTCACGACCACCTCCGGTTTCTTTTTCTCCACCAAACGCGCCTCCGATCTCTGCACCTGATGTACCAATATTAACATTGGCAATGCCACAATCTGAGCCATTGGCCGATAAGAACTGTTCAGCTTCACGCAGATTAAGCGTAAAGATGGCAGATGACAACCCTTGAGGTACCCCATTTTGCAGGGCAATGGCCTCATCAAGCGTTTTATACTTTATCAGATAAAGTATTGGTGCAAAAGTTTCATGGCAAACCATAGGTGTTTGCTGTGCAACTTCCACAAGCGTTGGTTTTACATAACAACCAGACTTGTATTCAGTTCCACTTAACACTTCATTACCAAATAAAATATTTCCACCCTCTGATTTTACTCTTTCTATGGCTGACTGATAACTAAGGACAGCATCTGTATCAATCAATGGACCAACATGATTATTTGTATCTAATGGATTGCCAATACGCAGTTGTGAATAAATCTTCACCAGACGGTTCTTGACATCTTCATAAATACTTTCGTGCAGAATCAGGCGGCGTGTGGTTGTACATCTCTGTCCGGCTGTTCCAACCGCACCAAAAACTACTGCTGGAATTACAATTTGCAAATCTGCATTTTCGGTAACTATGATTGCGTTATTTCCACCTAATTCCAGCAAACTTCTACCTAGTCTGCTCGCCACAGCCTGCCCAACTGCTTTTCCCATACGGGTAGAACCAGTAGCTGAGACCAAAGGGACTCTTGTATCATTCGATAACCACTCACCTACTTGTCTGTCGCCTATAATTAAGCCGGATATTCCTTCCGGCACATCATTGTTTCTCAGAACTTCCTGAATAATATTCTGACAGGCAATAGCTGATAGCGGTGTTTTTTCTGATGGTTTCCATACACAAACGTCACCACAAACCCAGGCCAGCATTGAATTCCACGACCAGACTGCCACCGGGAAATTAAAGGCTGAAATGATACCCACAATTCCAATCGGATGCCATTGCTCGTACATACGGTGCTGCAAACGCTCAGAGTGCATGCTTAAACCATATAACTGGCGTGATAAGCCCACAGCAAAATCACATATATCAATCATTTCCTGTACCTCTCCCCAACCCTCTTGCAGGCTTTTGCCCATTTCATAGCTTACCAATCTTCCTAAATTATCTTTATTAGCCCGTAATGCTTCACCCATCTGACGCACTATTTCGCCGCGCTTAGGTGCGGGCACTTCTCTCCATATTTTATAAGCTTCTTCTGCCTTGGCTATTACTTTCTGGTAATCATCATGCGTAGCCTGATTGACTTTCCCAATCAACTCACCATCAACCGGAGAATAAGAACTAATGATGTCGCCGCCGCCTTCCCAGCTTTCTTTACCTGTACTGATTCCGTTGTTTAAGTCTTTAATATTTAATGCTTCTAAGAATTCTTTCATGGATGGTTTTGTTTGTTGGATTAATAAGACAAATATACAAAAGTGCTAGTTTAAAAGAAGGATAGGCGAAATATTATTTGGAATTCACTCCATCTCTCATTTTCTAAAGTCTGAGAAATTACAAAAAAGCCCCTCTCCACAGTCGTTGGGAGAGAGGCCGGAGGATGAGGTTAATTTTTACCAAATAATATTTGGCAAAAATACATTTATACGATTTTCTTGTCTGAGTCTGTCTTAACAAGACTATTTTCGCTGACAGCCTCAATCAAATCAGCTACGAGACCTGTCCAGCCACATTGGTGAGCAGCTCCTAAGCCAGCACCATTATCACCATTGAAATACTCATAGAACAGATATAAGTCTTTGAAATGAGGGTCTTTATCAAACTTATCAAGACCTGTCATCGCTGGGCGCACTTTGTCTTTATTCATCACAAAAATATTAATCAATCGTTGTGCTACCAGCATTGTGGCGTCTTTGATTGACATAATATTGCCAGAATTGGTTGGGTATTCAATCTCAAAATCGTCACCGTAATACTCATAAAATTTCAGCATGGCATCAATAATCAGATAATTTATGGGGAACCAGATAGGGCCTCGCCAGTTGGAGTTTCCACCCATAATACTCAGATCAGATTCTGCTGGGGTATATTTTACGCTCAGAATTTCACCCTGCATATTAAATTTATAAGGGTTATCGTTATGACATTTTGATAACGAACGCAGTCCGTAATCAGACAAGAATTCGGCTTCATCAAACATACGTTTTACTACCATTTTCATCCGGTGACCGCGTAGTAATGATAGTAAATGCGTTTCTCCCTTACCGGGTTCATGCCATCGGGAAATCAGCGAAGCTAAATCAGGGCGGTTATTTAATACCCATTCCAGTCTTCTTTTGAAATCAGGTAGTTTCGCAAGCGTTTCTTCATTCAATACTTCTACTGCACAAAGAGGAATCAGCCCAACATACGAGCGGATTTTCATGAAAATTGTTTCGCCATTAGGCGCATGCAGTTTATCATAATAGAACTGGTCTCCCTCATCCCACAAACCTAAATCATTGCCTTTGATGGGCCTATTGATGGCCCCTGCAATATGCAGAAAGTGCTCAAAAAACTTAGAGGCCATATCCTGATATACAGGTCTTTCGAGCGAAATCTCGCAGGCAATACGTAACATATTCAGGGTATACATTGCCATCCATCCTGTAGCATCAGCCTGCTCTAGTTTTACACCCGGAATTTGGGTATTACGATCAAAAACTCCAATATTATCAAGCCCTAAGAAGCCCCCGCCAAAGATATTATTTCCTTCCTCATCTTTCTGATTCACCCACCAGGTGAAATTCATCAATAGTTTATGAAATACCTTTTCTAAGAAAAGGATATCGCCCTTGCCATTGTTCTTCTTATCTATCTCATAGACTTTCCAGGTTGCCCAAGCATGAACTGGTGGATTTACATCTGAAAAATTCCACTCATAGGCAGGTAACTGCCCGTTAGGGTGCATATAATATTCGCGGAGAATAACGGCTAATTGCCTTTTAGCAAAATCTGGGTCAATGCGCGCAAGTGTTAGTGTATGAAAAGCCAGATCCCATGCCGCAAACCAGGGATACTCCCACTTATCAGGCATGGAGAGGATATTGGCCATATAGGCATGTTTCCAGGTATGATTCCTCTGATAGGCACGGCCTTTGAATTCAAATGGCATTTTAGGGTCACCATTTGTCCATTCATTCACATTATAATAGTAGAACTGCTTATTCCACATCATACCTGCAAAGGCCTGGCGCTGGATTTTTTTCAGTTCATCATTAATCACATTTTTCTGCACCTCGGCATAGAAATCTTCTGCATCCTGCAATCGGGCTGCAAATACTTCATCAAAATCTTCGAAAGGCTTATTATGTTTATTCTGACTGAATCGGAGACGAACACTTACTGAGCCTTCGGCAGGTACTTTCTTTGCAAATTTAGCTGAGGCCTTTGAACCAATCCGGTTCGGATTCACATATTTTTCTTTGCCCGTAATAACATAATTACTGATCCCATCTTTTACATACATCGTGTTATTGGGTTTACCAAAAACACGCTCCATGTTGGTTTCATTTTCACAGAACAAAAGCTCGTCTGCGTCTTCAATATAGAGTTTATAATTTCCTACCAGATGATGGTTTGCTACAATCTGAGAGTTAGCAATTCCGGTAAGCATGGGTTTCTGCTTGAAATTTTCATAACCCCACGACCAAGTATTCCTAAACCATATAGTTGGCAGAATCGTTAGCGGAGCAGCTTTTTTCCCGCGATTATAAGCCGTAACCTTGATTAGAATGTCTGTTTCATCGGCTTTGGCATATTCTATAAAAATATCGAAATATTCATTGTTATCGAAGATTCCCGTTTCGAGAATTTCAAACTCAGGGTCTCTTCTGGAGCGCCTAGAGTTTTCTTCTATTATTTTTTTATAGGGAAATTCGTTATGAGGATATTTATACAACATCTTCATATACGAATGCGTAGGCGTACTATCGAGATAATAATACAATTCTTTTACATCCTCTCCATGGTTTCCTTCTGATCCAGCCATGCCATAGAGACGCTCTTTCACAATTTTATCCTGATGATTCCAGAAAGAGAAAGCCAGACATAAAAACTGTTTATTGTCTGAAATACCACCAATACCATCTTCACCCCAACGATAAGCCCAGGAACGAGCCATATCATGAGACACGTAGTCCCACGTGCTACCATATACACTGTAATCCTCGCGAACAGTACCCCACTGTCTTTCAGAAAGGTAAGGGCCCCATCTTTTCCAGCCTTTATTATCTTTTCTTAGGTTTAGCCGTATTTTCTCCGCCAGTTCTGTCATAGTTGGTTCTTTTAGGTAGTATTCGCAAAAATAGAAAAAAATATATACGAAGAAATATTAGCTATCTAATCGCTTATAAAAATGAAAAAACTTGTTATTATAATACAATAAGCACCTAAATGCTTTATAGTGAATCAGTAAAGCAAAAATTGTACCTTTTAACCTATTCGCCCAATGTCGGCATACTAATGTCTCTTTCCCGAGAAAAATATAAAAAAGACAGATTCAATGAAATCTGTCTTTGCGTTTATGCATGAGTTAAGTACCTAGCTTCTGTATTTCCGCCAATTCACCTTATTCTTTACCATCAAAAACAGATAATCAACTATTGTTTCTTGGTTTTCACAGTGCTTAACGATTTCTGCTTTTCTTCTAAAGCAATTTTAGCGTTTTCCATATCTTGCTTATTGGCAGTTTCTTCCTGCAATAGTTTTTCCAGTTCCTGTTTGTTTTCTTCTATCTTGCGCAATAAGGTTTCTTTTTCACGCTTATTTCTCTCAATGTCTCTCACAATTCGTTTGCCTGTTTTTTCAACTCTGTCAAAATTTTTCTGAGATTCATCCGCATCTCTTTCCGCCAGACGCACATCTTCATTCTGCATGGCATAGGCATAAAACTCTTTCATCAACTTCTCGACTTCATAATAATTGCTCGAACTACTTGAAACCGGAGTGCCTCCGATATCAAAAGAAGCAAAAACCTTGGTTTTCGTTTTCTGGTCTGAAATGATTTTGGTCATCAGGTTTACAGGCTCCGAAGTAAGGTCAGGGATACTGGCAGAGGCGATATTATAGGTGTCTCTATTTTGAGAAATGCTTCCGTATTTAGCTAGAAACAAAGGCCAGTCTTTTTCGATAAACTTTTTTTCAGTGCTTAGAGTCATATAAAAACCGTCTTTCCGGTCTTTACCAAAAAGCTCAGAGCCACTCAGGATTGTCTGCGCAAAAAGCGATTGGGTGGTCAATAAGACTATTATAAGAAATGTTAATTTTTTCATAAACGTTATTTTTATTATTTGACTTACAAATGAGCTTCTGGTAACTAGCTGATGAATAAAATATCTGTTAGGGATTTACACAGAAGCCTTTTTGCAAATTAAAACTATTTTCTGTTGCTGATGGTTCTCGGTTGCAAAAAGATATGTGTCCCCTCCGTCTTTTAAGCCTAATTTCTTTTTGATTTCATCAGGTTTCATTGGAAAATTACGTATTGAAACATTCGCCTGATTATTGTCTAGTCTTGCTAATATCTCCTTTTTATCAAATTTGCATACCGCTTCACAAATAAAATTTCGACCTGGAAAATCTTTCTTTAATGTATCAGAAGTATAGAGATGACTATTCGATGCTAATTTTTCTAAACCATAAACCTGTGCTATAGTTTTAAAAGCACCTGCTTTCAGGATAGCGGCGTTGGGTTCATAGATATATTGTTTAGGTAGCGCATAGGTTACCGACACTTGTTGCTCATCAGTATAATTAAAGCTAAAAGTCTGTCTGGTTTTATCAGTCAGAAAATTCACACATACTATTTGCGCCTCTTCTTTTTGCCCTTGCTTCAAAAAAAGCAGTTCTTTCACCTCATTTTCAACAGCAACCACATGCACTTCTGCAATTCCCTTGATTTGTTCGAGTGCTTGTTTTATATCTAACATAGGTGAATATTTAACCAAAAAATCGCCTATCAGGTGCTGAATTTGTAAAATATCAGGCTCACAATCTTCTATTCTGAAAACCTTATTTTTAGCAGAATCCCGTCGGGCAGGGTCTATATAATAATCCGTATCTGAATCTATTGGGTTATTCTGCAAAAAGCTGATAGCATCTTCATTTCTTACTTCAATATTAGTATACCCTGATACATTAAAATTGTATTGTGAAACAGGTGCTAAGGCTTCGTTTCTTTCTATATAAATAACCTGTTTGTGAAAATCAGCAAAAGCACTTGTATCAATTCCCATTCCACCTGTCAGGTCTATTAATTTTGTATGAGTTGCATCTGGGAAAAGCCTTGATTTGTAATGGGCAGTTGTTTCAGAAGATGATTGTTCTACGGATAAAGGTGCCGGATAAATAATGTCAGGATTAGCATACCAGCCTGGTAATTTATATCTGGCTTTTTGACGTGCTATCCACTGGTCGGCCACTAATCGCAAGAATTGAGCATCTATCTTTTTCTGATTTTTTAATATATATGCCTGAATATCAGATTCCTGAATCTGGTATGCTGCATCTCTTGCCTTTTTTAATATTTCTAAATCCATGAAGTCCTTTTATAACAATCAATTTTTGCCAAAATATGGGCAAAAATACAAGAATTAAAAGTCTCTACAAATTACTATGGTTTGCAAAAATAGTCCGATAAAAAAGGTAAATTGCTGCATTGAATTCATAACCTATTCCTCTTCCAACAAACGATGATTAAGCAATTAACTTTTATTCTATTTCTGTGCACTTTTCAGATTCAGGCACAAGAAAATCAAAAACCTGTCGACCTGAATCAACAAAATTATCTTGCTGAATTAAAAATTCTGGGCAAAAAATTCAGTGATAGTTTTTATCCTAATTATAGTAAGGTTTATGCTTTGCCAGAAAAGGCTTTTATTGCCAAAATAGACTCAGGAAGAACAGAGTTTGACGCTGCCCTTCATAAATATCAAAGTAAACTTGCCCCCGATTATGTAGAAAGACAAAGATTAGAAATCAAGTATTATTTTGATAGAATCTTGATTGATTATCCGCAGACAAATGAAGTTTTTGGAAAAAATTCTCTGGCGATTGCCTCGAAAATACCTGAAAGATTAAAAGCCAATCTTAAAGACTTTAATAAACCTGAGCTATTAAGCAATTCTGATTTTGTTAATTACTTCAAGTCCTTCCTATCGTTACAAACCTATCTTGAACTCAAAAAGGGGGCTTTTAAAAATCAGGATAACCAGCATTTTCAGGCACAGTGGAAATTAATCCCAAAGTATGTTTCTAATAAGAAATGTCTGGAATACTGGCAATCTGATTATCTTTTTAATCATATCGATAATAATGGAATCAAGCATATTGATGCTATTTATAAGAATTTTATTGCCAGTTGTAAAGACACTGCTTTTGTGAATAAAGTGACAAAAGCATATAAAGAAGATGTAGCAGGAAAACAAGGACATATTATTAAAACCTATAAGACTTTCGGGAAACATAGCCTGGATATACATTTATTCGAACCAGAAAATATGACAAGTAAACGACCAGCTATTGTATTTTTTCATGGAGGTAGTTGGTCGGAAGGGAAACCGGATTGGTTCTTTCCCACTTGTCAGGATTATGCAAAAAAAGGTTGGGTAGCTTGTGCGGTTGAATACCGCACTTTTGGCAGATATGGAACCTTACCTTTTGAAGCTGTGATGGATGCCAAATCTGCCATTAGGTGGCTTAGACAAAACGCTGATGCCTATAACATTGATACTACTAAAATATTAGCCACCGGTAATTCAGCCGGAGGGCATTTAGCGCTAACAACTGCCTTGGTTGATAATTGGAATGAGAAGACTGATAATCTAAAATTCAGTGCCAAGCCAAATGCCTTGATAATTAACGCAGGTGTCTATGATTTGACCGACGACCTTACCGCCTGGATCAGAAAGGATTTAAAGGACAAGAACCTCACAAAGGAAATATCTCCAAATAATCTGGTGAGAAAAGATTTTCCTCCTGCGCTTATCTTTCATGGTACCTTAGACAGAAATGTTCCCTACTTCACAGCCCGGAAATTTGGAGAAGATATGGTTACGATTGGCAATAATAACCTGACTTTTATGCCTTTAACAGGCGCAGGACATTTTATCTGGTTTGATCCGAGGCAATCAGATAATATGGCAAAGGCCAGGGGTAAGTTTTTGGAGAAGTTGGGGTATTAAGCCATTTTATATTGGGTAATAAAAGTCTTTTGCAAATGATTGAAAAACATCATACTATTATAAATTTAACAAATCGGCTAAAAGTACTTTTTGATTTCTCAACAGTTGAATTTGTAAATTATTGGGATGCGGATTTATGTACCATTGGGCTACGACAAAATGAGCAATTGATTTATATTAATACTTTCAATTATATTGAAGAAGCCATTCCTAAGTTTGATTATGTGCTGGAAAAGCTTGGTGAGCCCATATCGGAAGAGTTGAATATTATTAAAGAATGTTCAGGCATCATTGAAAGTGAACTTATTTTTGAATTAACGCAGATTCTAAAATTGAATTTGCATTAAATAAGTTTTCCCAAAATTAAATTCTAATAAAATCTCCACAAGTATAATTTTTTGTAGTTATAACTTCATATCTTTGAACAAAACTTATAACTATTTCGTTAAGCACATAGATTAAAAGTCTCGTGTTTCCATTATGGCGCAAAGAATAGCTGTCTTATTTCTGTTTCTGGTTATCGAGTGTTCGACCTTCAGCGAATACGTCAAAGATTTCTTTGGCGAGGTAATCTCATGCAGTTTAGATGTTTGCGAAAATGATGAGAATGAGTGCGAGAACGAAAATCAAGAGAAAAAAAGCGAACCAAATAAGTATCTGATGTCTTTTTTGGGGCTGAATTTTACATTTAATTACTTCTCTCCTACGATAAGTATTTATTTCTTTAACCAATCCGCCGAGCGGTTTCCTATCCGATTGATACAATCGCCCCCTCCCAAGGCATAATAATTACCAGCTATCAGTGTATCTGATAGTTATGTCCTTATTAACCCAACACTTGTTCCTTAAAGAATAGTAGTTTCTATTCTTCATTTACTTATCAGTAGTTCTATGTGTTATTTTGATTGGTACTTTATGATTTTGACCAAGTATCCTTCATAAATAGTTTTAGAATTCTGACCTATTATCTTATATAAATCAATGAAATCAACATTAAACTTTTCAAATCTTAAACAGGATTTACCCTCTGGACTTGTGGTTTTTCTGGTAGCTCTACCCCTTTGTTTAGGCGTAGCATTGGCTTCCGGAGCTCCACTTATTTCAGGTGTTATTGCGGGTATTGTCGGCGGTATCGTTGTAGGTGCCATTAGTGGTTCGCAAGTTGGTGTAGCCGGGCCAGCAGCCGGACTTACCGTAATTGTACTTAATGCAATTACGGAATTAGGCGCTTTCGACTCATTTATCCTTGCTGTGGTCTTAGCAGGATTCATGCAGATTATTCTGGGAGCAGTAAAAGCCGGCGTTATCGGTTATTATTTCCCATCCTCGGTTATCAAAGGTATGCTTACCGCTATTGGTATTATTATTATTCTGAAGCAAATTCCTCACGTATTCGGTATCGATCAGGACTACGAAGGCGATGAAAATTTTGCGCAGAAAGATGGTGAAAATACATTTTCTGAGTTATTGAATATAACTGAACGCTTCAATGAAGGAGCCTTGATAATCGGCGTGGTATCTATACTCGTGCTGATTGTATGGGATACCGATTTTATTAAAAGAAACAGAATTCTGAGTCTCATTCCCGGCCCTTTGCTTGCCGTATTGTTAGGTATTTTCTTAAACAGTGGCTTAGGTGTTTTGCCTACCAATTTTCATTTAGAAAATAATCATCTGGTAAGTTTGCCCGTTACTAAATCATTATCTGAAGTAAGCAGCTTTTTAGCCTTTCCCAATTTCTCAGCTATTACAAATCCACTCATCTGGAAAACTGCTTTTGTGATTGCCATCGTGGCCAGCCTTGAAACACTTCTCTCGGTAGAGGCTACTGATAAATTAGACCCTCAAAGCAGGATAACACCAACCAATCGCGAATTAATTGCGCAGGGTTCGGGCAATATTGTTTCGGGTTTATTAGGAGGTCTTCCAGTTACTCAGGTAATTGTGCGGAGTTCGGCCAATATTCAATCGGGTAATAAATCGAAATTATCGACCATTATTCATGGTATTATTTTATTGGTTTGTACGCTGAGTATTCCAAACCTGCTCAATATGATTCCGTTGGCTACATTAGCAGCGGTGCTAATTATGGTAGGTTATAAACTAGCTAAACCAAGTATGTTTAAATCTATGTTTAAAGAAGGCCCCGATCAGTTTGTGCCTTTTATTATAACAGTAGTAGCCGTAGTATTTACAGATCTCTTGACAGGTATCGGCATAGGTGTTGGTGTAGCAATGGTATATATTCTTTATACCAATTATAAAGGCTCAATGTCGGTAGTAAGAGATGGCAACAGCGTGATGATTCAGTTTAATAAAGACATTTTTTACTTTAATAAATCTGAATTAATGCAGAATCTGGCAGGTTTGAAATCAGGCGATCAGGTTTTGATAGATGGCACTAAAACTAATTTTATTGACCATGATATATTTCTGACATTAGAAGAGTTTCAGGCAGAAGCCAAAGCCAGACATATCAATATTGAATTTAAAAATATCAAAAGAAGGAAATTAAACTATAGAAAAAGCGATGGAATCGTATCAAAAACTCTTATTAGCGAATAAAGCATGGGCGGCAGAAAAACTTCAGTTTGACCCTTCGTATTTTACCACCTTAGCCGCCGACCAAAAACCGGAGTTTTTGTGGATTGGCTGCTCGGATAGCCGCGTACCTTCTGATCAGGTAACTGGTACACAACCCGGCGAAATCTTTGTACACCGCAATGTAGCCAATTTGGTTATCCATACAGATATGAGTATGTTGAGTGTACTACAATATGCCGTAGAAGTTTTGAAAGTGAAACATATTCTGGTGGTGGGCCATTATCAATGCGGAGGGGTGAAAGCATCTATGACCAATAATGATTATGGCTTGATTAATAACTGGCTACGGAATATTAAAGATGTATATACCAAGTATCAGGACGAACTGCAAGGCATTGAGGATGATAAAGAACGTTTTGATAGATTGGTAGAGGTGAATGTAATAGAACAAGTGAAAAATCTGGCCAAAACCACCATTGTACAAAATGCCTGGGCGAGTGGTGAATACCCGATGCTGCATGGATGGGTGCTTGACTTACATACTGGCCATATCAAACCAATTATTGAGATTGAGTCGAAAGACCATGATGCCTTGGAAGAGGTTTATAACTTCAATTTCAATAAGAAAAAAGCGAAGAAACTAGAAGAAGCAGAGCGTTAATAATATTACAGTTTGCGTTTGTTAAGATAAGGCGCTTATCGATGAGTTCTTATACACTTATCGTATAGGCGTCTTTATTTTTCCTCTTTTTCTCTGATTACATACACCACTGCTTTTGCCCTATATTAGAATTACACATACGATACTTTTATGAAAATATATAAATTAGTTTTTTCCGGAATACTTGTGTTTATGTCTTCCATCAGGACAAATGCACAAGTATTAAAAGATGGAAAACTAAGCTTGAATGAAGAAGGCTCTCATTACGTTAAATTCACGATGGTGAATCAGGCCTGGTTGCGAAACACAAGCTTGAATGACGGCTCAACACTTTTTGGATATGCCCGAAAAAATAGCTGGGATATTGGTATCCGCCGTTTCAGAATACAATTTTATGGGCAATTAACTGATAGAGTATTTATCTATACTCAGATTGGCGCCAATAATTTCAACGGCATTTCAGACCGTAAATCAGGTTTTTTTATTCATGATGCTTTGGGCGAATATGCTCTTGTTAAAAATAAACTATCGTTAGGTGGAGGTTTGGCAGCCTGGAGTGGTCTGGCTCGCTTTGCCTCTCCATCAGTTGGTAGTATTTTAGGGGTTGATGCCCCTTTATATCAACAATCGACAAATGATGTAACTGATCAGTTTTTACGTAAACTTTCAGTGTATGCCAAAGGTAAACTAGGTAAATTTGATTATCGGTTAATATTATCTGACCCCATGTCTTTTCAGAAAGCAGCTTCTTATAACGGAACATTGAATGCTAATTATGCGAACTTCTCTTCAAAACCACCGAAATTTCAATGGAATGGATATTTTCAATGGCAATTTTTGGAGCAGGAAACTAACCTGACTCCATATATGACAGGTACTTATCTGGGCAAGAAAAAAGTTTTTAATATCGGTGCCGGCTTTGTCTATCAACCCAAAGCCATGTGGAATCTGGCAGCAAACAAAGTGGATACAGTTGAAACAAATATGGTTCAGTTAGCTTTAGATGCTTACTATGACGCTCCGGCAGGAAAACAAGGACAATCCATCAGTGCTTATGCTTCTGTGGGATATTTTGATTTTGGCAAAAACTATATCCGTAATCTGGCTGTAATGAATCCCTCTAATGGAAGTACAAGAAGCAATGTACTCAATGGCTCGGGCAATGGGTTCCCGGCTTATGGCACAGGAAATGTATTATATGCACAAGTAGGTTATAAATTCAAAGATAATATGATAGGCAAAACCACTTTAATGCCCTATGTATCTCTGCAACACGCCAACTATAATCGTCTGAATCAGGGAATGAATTTCTGGGATTTTGGATTGGTATGGCTTTTAAACGGCCATAATTCAAAACTAACATTGGCCTATCAGAACCGACCAGTTTTCTTGGTTGATGCCAACAGTAAAGGTGAATTCAGCAACAGAAAAGGCTCAGGAATTATCCAGTATCAGGTGTTTTTTAATTAATTATCCTGAACTTTGATTCACCTGATTTTATGATTTCGCTGATTTCTTAAAACGAAATTAGATATTTCGCATCACTAGATACAGGTCTAATTCTTTCAAGAAAGTCAAAATCATACTAAATCATAAAATCAGGTGAATCAAAGTTCAAGACTGATTCCATTAAAGAAACAAGCCCCGAGAGAAATCTCTGCGGGGCTTTTTACTTTGCGGATTACGTAACTGAAATGTACTGCACTTAAAGTATTCGTTTTCTCTAATCATTTATAACAGGTTAATACTCAGGCAGTCTTTTTGGGTTATTTAGCAAAAGTTGTTAACCAATTCTTTTGCTCTGGCACATCTGACTAAGCTACTTCAATCTTACAACTATTTCGCACTAGTCGAAAAGTGAACAAGAGCGTAAATCATAGCACAATTATTTATAATAATTTTATGCTCAAATAGACTTTAATAGTGGTATATTTACTATTAAAGTCTGAATTTGGGCTTTAGTTTTAATGGCTATTAAGTTTCTATCTATAAAGTTGATTACCTAATCACATATATATACGAGAGGTTAGAAAATTCGGATTTAATATTTTAAAAAAAAATGACATTTTTTCTCAATCAACCACCCACAAACACATAAAATACTAACTATAAGCACTTTGTACAATAAAAAATACAAATAAAATTTATTTCAATATTCATCTGTTTAAAGTTGAGCTCTAAAATTCTACGAATAAAGCGAGTTTAGGTGACCGTTTATTAGTAACCCAGTTATTTAAACTATACGTTTTGTAAACCTATTAAAATATAGTTTTATTAAACTCTAAATTCCGTCATAATACACTACTATAGTCTTTATCATTCAGTCTGTAAATAATTCAGATTTACTCTTAGATTATAGAAGAATATATGGTCATAATATCTGATCTAAAATATAATCTTACGGTGAAATTGTTGTATCCTATCAAAAAAATCTATATTTGCTAAAAAACCTATAGAACACAATGGAACTCCTGCACTGCCCTCAATGTGATTCTAATAATATTTCCCGTAATGGGATAGTCAAGGAAAAACAGCGCTATAAATGTAAAGACTGTGGTTATAATTTTACCGTCGATAAGCTCGGAAAAAATATTGAGAGTTTTTTTGTAACCAAAGCCTTACAATTATACTTGGAAGGTCTTAGTTTCAGAGAAATTGAACGGCTTCTGGGCATCAGCCATGTTTCGGTCATGAACTGGGTAAGAAAATATCATATTATCATTCCAGGCCGTAAAAACAACTATAAACCTACAACTTTGATTCTGACTTATGCTGAACTAATCGATTTCTATTCCAACCGCGAAAATCTTCGTGGTATTGGCGTAGTAGTAACCGAAGTTGAAGATAAGTTTATGCTTATCAAATGGGAACGCACCAAAAAATAAACAAGCAACCAACCATTAAAAATATCTATCTATCCCCTAAAAACTATTAATAAATGTCTGAAAAAAAACAAAGTTTAGGCTACATCATTGGCGCTTCGTCGGTGGGTACGCTTATTGAGTGGTATGATTTTTATATCTTCGGCAGTCTCGCCACAGTATTAGCTTCTAAATTTTTCCCAACTGATAAC
Source organism: Emticicia fontis (assembly GCF_054779675.1). Taxonomy (NCBI): domain Bacteria; kingdom Pseudomonadati; phylum Bacteroidota; class Cytophagia; order Cytophagales; family Leadbetterellaceae; genus Emticicia; species Emticicia fontis. The sequence continues at coordinate 4,790 of NZ_BAAGXU010000031.1, read as the reverse complement.
CCTACCGCTGGCTTCCTGAATACACTCGCCACTTTTGCAGCAGGTTTTGTGGTTAGACCATTCGGCGCATTAGTTTTCGGTCGTTTAGGCGATTTAATTGGGCGAAAATATACTTTTATGGTAACTCTTCTATTAATGGGAGGAGCCACTTTCGCCATCGGTTTAATACCTAGCTATCAGACCATTGGTGCCTTAGCCCCTATTCTTGTACTTTTATTAAGATTGTTGCAGGGTTTAGCCTTGGGTGGTGAGTATGGTGGCGCAGCTACTTACGTAGCCGAACATTCGCCCGTACATAAAAGAGGCTACTGGACCTCATGGATACAAACAACAGCCACTGTTGGTCTATTTGTATCATTAGGCGTAATCATGATTACCCGTACTTCAATGTCAAAAGAATCATTTGATGATTGGGGTTGGCGATTACCTTTTCTGGTATCTATTTTAATGGTATTTGTATCTTTTTTGATTCGGCGGAATATGTCTGAGTCTCCCCTGTTTGAAAAAGCAAAAAAAGAAGGAAAAATCTCTGCAAATCCACTCAAAGAATCATTTGGCAATCGGCTTAATTTCAAGTTTGTCTTATTGGCACTCTTTGGAGCTACTATGGGGCAAGGAGTTGTGTGGTATACAGGTCAGTTTTATGCACAGAGTTTTTTACTAAAAACTTGTAATATTGACGACGTGCAAGCCAATACAATAATGATGTGGGCTTTGTTGATGGGGACACCTTTCTTTATTGTTTTTGGAGCATTATCTGATAAAATCGGTAGAAAGGGTATTATGTTGGCCGGTATGTTACTGGCAGTTTTATTATACCGCCCTATCTTCGACAAAATTTACCAGACTACTAATGTAGCCAATAAGGTAGAAATCAATACAACAGATAAAACAACGGTTCAGGTAGATTTAATCGCCAAATCGATTGCAGACTCTTTAGTGACAACTACTACCATGCATGATTACGAAGATGGAACGATTATGAAAGAGGTAGTAAAAACAACCAATCTGGCTGATAAATCTCTCACCTTACCGAAGCCTGAAATTAAAAAGACTATTACGCTTAATAACAGTGACAAGTGGACTTTGATATGGTTAGTTTTCTGTCTTATTATCTTTGTTACAATGGCTTATGGCCCAATTGCAGCCTTTTTGGTTGAGATGTTTCCGACTAAAATCAGATATTCTTCTATGTCTTTGCCCTACCATATCGGAAATGGTGTGTTCGGAGGTTTGATGCCTGCTATTGCAACATTTCTTACCACTCAAGCTTATAAATTTAATGGCAGCGGCGATAATACTTTATTCACTGAAAAACCATACTTGGAAGGCCTCAATTATCCCATCCTTATTGCAGCTATCTGCTTTGTAATAGGCCTGATTTATATCAATGGTAAAGACAGAAATATTCACGACTAATCCTTTAACCTTACAATTATGAACGCAATCAGAAAAGCTTTGGGTCTTCTTTGGATATTAATCGGTGTGAGTATCGGCGTATATCTTATCTATATTCAGGCACTTCCACTTTGGAAGAACGGTGGCAATGACCTTGTACCGGCCATTATCTATACATTCATCTTAGCGCCAATCATCTCTTTAGGTATGTCGATATTTGGTTACTATGCCATGCAAGGAGAATACAGCACAAAGAATGGTGAAAAACTATGAAAAAATACTGGGTAACTAACCTGAGGGTATTAGCAACACTAAGTGTTATTTTATTACATGCAGCGGGTTTTGGCTCATTGCATGTCAAGAAAATACCATATACCGATTGGTGGATTTGCCATATTATCAATGTATTTGGCCGATTTGCCGTTCCGATATTTGTGATGCTTTCAGGTTATTTACTCATTGGTAAATATGAAGAACTGAGTAGTTTCCTCAAAAAACGTTTCACACGTATTTTCGTCCCTTTTCTTATTTGGAGTTTAGTCTATATCATCTGGTCTAATTTTAAAGGATTAGCCAATGAAAGAACTCCGTGGACGATTGGAGATTTTATAAAGAAAATCCTGGTTGGTGGAGGCAATGCCGGGCATTTATGGTTTGTCTATATGCTTCTAGGCATTTATGCTTTTACACCTGTTATCAGCAGATGGATTAAAGGCACAGAAAACAGTCAGATACCCAATACCCGACGCAATGAAATTGTGTATTTTATTTCATTGTGGATTATAGGCAATGTAGTGTATACTTTGGTAAACAAATGGTTTGGGTATGAGATAAAGTTTGACATCCGATACTTTACAGGTTTTGTTGGCTACTTTGTTTTAGGCTACTGGCTAGGAAACATAGGAACAAAACTCTCAAAAAGTTCGCTTATTCTCTTATTTTTAGTAACATGGGCGCTAACAGCCTATATTTGTTATGCAGTTTCATGGCAGGCAGGCAAGTATGTGTATGATTATACAGATTACCTGAGTTTACCAGTTATGGCGATGTCAGTAACGATATTTCTGCTATTCCAGAAGGCGTGTGATGTTGATTTTATGCCAAAGGTTATGACAGAGCTAGATATAACCAGTTATGGAGTTTATCTGGTTCATGCTTTAATCTTAAGGATATTATCCCGCGAGTATCAGATTAATTTTACATGGATTCATCCATTAATAGGAATTACTGCTCATTTTTTGATAACATTGGTTATTAGCTATCTGATTGTAAAGATTATCAGTAAAATTCCTAAAGTTGGCAGTTGGATTGTAGGATAATTATCTACGATATTTGCAAAAAAGACGTCCGACCCCTAAAGGAGAGTTTACGACATTAAATATAGTTTCACAATACGGAGTACCCATATAATTACCCTCTTATTCAATCATGCTTATTCAAACCTACGAAGAGTATCAAAAAGCCTATGAGGCGAGTGTGCAAGACCCTGAAGGCTTCTGGGCTGAAATTGCTGCCAATAATTTTGAATGGAAAAAGCCCTGGAAAAAAGTTTTAGACTGGAATTTTAAAGAACCTAAAATACAATGGTTTGTTGGTGGTAAACTGAATATTACCGAAAACTGCCTCGACCGTCATGTACGAGATAAACCGCAACAGCCTGCCCTTATCTGGGAACCTAACGACCCCAGCGAAGACAGCGTTACACTTACCTATCGCCAGTTGTTCGATCGTGTGTGTAGCTTTTCAAATGTACTGAAACGCAACGGTGTAAAAAAAGGTGACCGCGTTTGCATTTATATGCCCATGATACCTGAGTTAGCGATTGCTACTTTGGCTTGTGCCCGTATTGGTGCTATTCACTCGGTGGTATTTGGTGGGTTCTCGGCCTCTTCTATTGCTGACCGTATCAACGATTCGCAATGTGTGGCAGTAATCACAACAGATGGCGCTGTTCGAGGCAACAAGACGATTCCGATGAAAGATACAGTGGATGATGCTTTGATTGGTTGCCCGTCTGTAAAAAGAGTGATTGTAGCTACCCGTACCCGCACACCTGTGAGTATGATTAAAGGCCGTGATGTATGGTGGGAAGAAGAAGTAAAGTTTGTAAACTCTGATTGTCCGGCCGAAGAAATGGATTCAGAAGACCCATTGTTTATTCTCTATACTTCTGGCTCAACAGGAAAACCTAAAGGTGTGGTGCATACATGTGGTGGTTATATGGTTTATACAGCTTATACATTCCTGAATGTATTTCAGTATAAACCAGGTATGGTACACTTCTGTACTGCCGATATTGGCTGGATAACCGGGCATTCTTACATCGTTTATGGCCCATTGGCTTGTGGCGCTATTTCTTTGATGTTTGAGGGTGTGCCAACGTATCCTGATGCCGGGCGTTTCTGGGAAATTGTAGAGAAACATCGGGTGAATATATTGTATACTGCCCCTACTGCTATTCGCTCTTTAATGGGCTTTGGTAATGAATATGTTGAAGGGAAAGATTTAAGTTCATTAAAAATATTAGGTTCAGTTGGAGAGCCGATTAATGAAGAAGCCTGGCATTGGTATTCTAAAAATATCGGGAAAGATAATTGTCCGGTAGTAGATACCTGGTGGCAAACTGAAACCGGAGGTATATTAATTTCAGCATTGGCAGGCATTACTCCTTTGAAACCAGCCTGGGCTTCCCTCCCACTACCGGGTATCCAAATGATGCTGGTTGATGAAAATGGCAACGAGATTTTAGGCGGAAATGTAAGTGGAAATTTATGTATCAAATTCCCTTGGCCATCAACCATCCGTACAACCTGGGGTGACCATGAGCGTTGCCGCACTACGTATTTCGCTACCTACCCTAATTTATATTTTACAGGTGATGGTGCCATGCGTGATGAGAATGGTTTTTATCGGATCACAGGCCGTGTGGATGATGTATTGAATGTTTCAGGCCATAGAATTGGTACTGCTGAGGTTGAAAACGCCATTAATATGCACACAGGCGTGGTTGAATCGGCTGTAGTTGGTTATCCGCATGATATTAAAGGGCAAGGTATTTATGCATATGTTATTTGTGAGAGCCATCTGAATGATTTAGAACTTACTCGTAAAGATATTTTAGCCACTGTTTCCAGAGTAATAGGCCCGATTGCCAAACCAGATAAGATTCAGTTTGTGAGTGGTTTACCTAAAACGCGGTCGGGTAAAATCATGCGTCGTATCCTGCGTAAAATTGCAGAAGGAGAAACTTCTAATTTAGGTGATACCACGACCTTGCTTGACCCTAATGTGGTTGAAGAAATAAAGAATGGTGCGCAACAGATGAGATAAGATGGATCAATCTTAAAAGTTGGGGAGTAGCTAAAAAAGGGTTTACTTTGCGGAAAAAGGAC
>NZ_BAAGXU010000030.1:0-68677 GCF_054779675.1 Emticicia fontis | reverse complement strand
CTACTTAAAAAATGTACCTTTAATATCTATTACCCTGTATCGTTTTTTTAGGACTAGTCAAATGCAGATATTAAACGTTTTCTTCTACTTTCTTTTCGTTTTTACCGCTCTTTTTCTCCTTCTCTTCTTTCTCTTTAATATGGTTATCGCTGTCGCTATCCATAAATTCCTGATAGTTGGTTAGTTTTTCAAAAGGTCTTTTACCAATCAATTCTACTAAGTCAGACTGATAAATGATTTCTTTTTTCAACAACTCCTGAGCGATTTTCTCTAATTCTTCACGTTTTTCAACCAACATGGCTCTTGTACGAGTGTAAGCCGACTCAATGAGTTTCTTCACTTCTTCGTCAATAATCTTCGCTGTTTCTTCTGAATAAGGTTTGGTAAACGAGTACTCACCTTGTCCTTTAGAATCGTAGAAAGATACGTTTCCAATGCGGTCGTTCATACCATAGACGGTTGTCATACCATAAGCACTTTTGGTTACTCTTTCAAGGTCGCTTAGGGCACCTGTTGAGATTTTACCAAAAACTACGTCTTCTGCAGCACGACCACCAAGTGTCATACACATTTCGTCGAAAAGCTGTTCTGTGCGATACAAGTACTGTTCTTTTGGCAGATATTGTGCATAGCCTAAAGCTGCAATACCACGAGGTACGATACTTACCTTAACCAATGGATTAGCGTGTTCCAGGAACCAACCTGCTACGGCGTGGCCTGCTTCGTGGTAAGCAACGATTTCTTTTTCTTCTGGCGAAATCAACTTGTTTTTCTTTTCTAAACCACCAATCTCACGGTCAATTGCATCGTGGAAGTCGGTCATATCAATGGCACTTTTACCGCGTCTGGCTGCTAATAGAGCTGCTTCATTACAAACGTTGGCGATTTCTGCCCCTGCAAAACCCGGGGTTTGTGCAGCTAATTTTTTAATATCTATTGAGTCTGCCAGTTTTAATGGTCTCATGTGTACCTTAAAGATAGCTTCACGACCAACTAAATCTGGAGTATCTACGCTAATCTGACGGTCGAAACGGCCTGGACGCATCAAAGCAGAATCCAGTACATCAGGGCGGTTAGTAGCTGCAAGGATAATAATACCTGCATCAGAACCAAAGCCATCCATTTCTACTAGCAATGAGTTCAAGGTATTCTCACGTTCATCGTTTGCACCCGGCATAGCACCTCGTCCACGCGAACGACCTACTGCATCAATCTCATCAATAAAGATGATACAAGGTGCTTTTTCTTTAGCTTGTTTGAATAGGTCACGCACACGTGCTGCCCCTACCCCTACGAACATCTCAACGAAATCAGAACCTGATAATGAGAAGAAAGGCACGCTGGCTTCGCCGGCTACGGCTTTTGCCAATAAGGTTTTACCAGTACCCGGAGGGCCTACTAACAAGGCACCTTTCGGGATTTTCCCTCCCAATTCGGTATATTTTTTAGGTGTCTTCAAGAAATCAACGATTTCCTGTAGCTCTTCTTTGGCTTCTTCCAGACCTGCTACATCACTGAAAGTGATTTTCACTTTACTATCAGCATCAAATAGAGCAGCTCTTGATTTTCCGATGTTGAATATAGCACCACCAGGGCCACCGCCACCTGCCATACGGCTCATTAAGAAATACATCAAGCCTAGCACAACAATGAAAGGCAATAGTTGCCACACCATTGTCATAATATCCTGACGTTCAATGCTTTCGGGATAAAGTGTGTTTCGGTAATTAGGATCAATCTGAGGGTTTTTCAGAAATTCGGTGTAGTCACGCATGAAAGACTCTACCGATACAACATCTATTTTGAGGTGTGGTCCTCCGTTAACAAAACGGTTATTACCTAATTCTTTTCTATATTCAGGTTTTCCGAGTGCTTCTTTAGTCAGGGTGATTTCAACGGATTTGTTTCCTTCCACTACGGCTACACTTTGGACATCTTTTTGCAAAATCATTTGCTCCAGATCTTTGTACTTAATCGCAGCAAGGGTTGCTTGCTTTGAGTAAAGTAAAAATCCTACAATACCAATAATAATAGCCGCTACAATCCACCCCTGCAAACCTCCTCCACCACTGTTCTGTGGTTTTCTTCTTGGAGAGTCGTTACTGTTTTCTGCCATGTTTTTTATTTTTCAAAGTTTAACGCAATTTTTATTAATACAGAAAACCTTTACATAAAATTGCATAAACTGTAAAGGTTCAGAATGTTAAAACATCAATCTATTAGTATTTGTTTAAGGGGTTCTGGTTCCATGCTTTCAGCAATTTCAGTGAGTTCAGCATCGCCCCATAGAGACTCCAGATCGTAAAATTTACGACGGTCTTTTCTGAAAACGTGCGCAACCACATCTACATAATCTAACAAAATCCATTCTTTGTTTTGTTTTCCCTCCTGATGCCAAGGGTGTATTCCTGAAGCTTTGTGTATTTCTTCGTCTATTGAAGTAGCAATTGCATCAATTTGTGTATCGGTGTTCCCTGAACAGATAACGAAAAAATCAGTAATTGCGTTTTTTACATTTCTCAAATCCATTAGCACAATATTGGCCGCTTTTTTTTCTAACATGCCATGTACAACGAGGCGGCTTAATTCTTCACCTGAAAGTTCTTTATTTTTTTTTGCCATCTTTTAATTTTGCATGAAATATGCCGTTTCCGAAGCCATTTGGTAGGTATAATTTCGGCACAATTCAGAATATAGTACTGTTTACTAACTAAATATAAGCATTATTTACTATAATATAATAGTATTTTATAGTCTAAACGCTAAATTAATAAAAAATGCACAATTTTCAGCCCAAAACTTTAATTCTTGGCAAAAATCTCATTTATCTGCCAAGTTGTCATTCAACTAACGATGTTGCCGCCGAAAAAATTCAAAACGGAACAGTTTTCGATGGCACAGTTGTCATAACTTCTGACCAAACTGCCGGACGAGGGCAACGAGGAAATATTTGGGAGACACTGCCCGGACAAAATATCACAATGTCTGTCATATTAAAACCTGATTTCCTTAACGCGCTATCACAATTCAAATTGAATATAGCAGTCTCTTTAGGTGTATACGAATTTTTGAACAAATATGTTGCAGAAAATTTATATATCAAATGGCCCAATGATATGTACATAGGCAACCAAAAGTTGGTTGGCATACTGATAGAGAATACAATTGCTGGCAGTCGCCTGAGTACATCTATTATAGGTATAGGAGTGAATATCAACCAGTTAAGCTTTAGTAGTCTTAAAATAACCTCGCTGAGACTAGCTACCCAACATGATGAATTTGATCTGGTAAAATTAACTGAAGAATTATGTGAATGCCTGGAAAAATATTATCTACAATTGAAAAATGGCCATGCGGCTCGGCAGAAAAAACAATATCTGCAACATTTATATCGCTTCGGCGAAACAAATATGTTCAGCAGAGATGGCAGTAAATTTTCAGGTAAGATTGTAGATATAGCTGATAGCGGACAATTAATGATTGAAGTAGAAGGAGGAATACAGTATTTTGGGTTTAAGGAGGTGAGTTTTGTCTGAACTTTGATTTACCTGATTTTTGTGATTGAACTGATTTTTAATTGATTCAACTTTCAGAGTTAAATCATGATTCATTTTTTTAGTAATCACGAAAATCAGGTAAATCAAAGTTCAGACAACTTACTCAAAATAAGACTTCAATCTATCCAGAATCTCATCCGGGCAAGTAGTGATGCGATTAGATGCCATTTTTACGAATACTAATGTAGTTTCTCCGGTATTGAGCAGTACATTCTCTTCATTATATATTTCATAATAAAAAACAATGCGTGCGCGTGGTATTTCTTTAATAATAACACGGATGGTTACCAGATCATCATATTTTGCCGGTTGTATATATCTTGATTTACACTCATACACGGGCATCATAACGCCCATTTCTTCTAATGTACGATAGCGCAAGCCTAATGAACGAAGGGCTTCTACCCGACCGATTTCATACAAACGCGGATAATTGCCATAATACATATACCCCATCTGGTCGATGTCGGCATAGCGGATACGATACTGCCAGTCAAACTGATACATTAATGAATTTTAGCTTTGTTGAGTGCTTCCTGATAAATATGTGCAAAATTCAGGTGTTCACTATAAGTTTCAGCAAAATTATGATAACCCGAAAAATCTTCTTTCGCACAGAAATAAATATACTTGTGATGCTCATAATTCAAAACTGCATCTAATGCCACAGGTTCTGGCAGAGCTATAGGGCCAGGTGGTAAACCTTGATTACGATAAGTATTATAAGGAGAATTGATAGCCAAGTGTTTTTCCATGATTCGTTTGATACTGAAATCACCTACAGCAAATTTCACCGTAGGGTCAGCTTGTAAAGGCATACCAATTGCGATACGATTAATATAAGACCCTGCCACGCGAGGCATTTCGTCTTTCTTATTCGTTTCAGACTGAACAATCGATGCCATAATAGCTACCTGAACAGGAGTCATGTTGATTGACTTTGCTTTTTGTAGTTTTTCGGGTGTCCAGTATTTTTTGTACTCATCGTGCATTCTGTCCAGAAACTTATCAGGTGTGGTTGTCCAACGCACAAAATAGGTATTAGGCAAAAACATACACATAATAGTAGTGGTATCAAAACCATACTTGGCACAGGTTTCTTTGTCTTTCAGTTTTTCTAATAATGCTTCATTGCTAAACTCAAATCGACTACCTATTTTCTTAATCAAATCAGATTTCAGACGGATATTATTAAAGGTCAATCTGACATCGTCTTGTTGTCCTCTTTTTAGTTTTGAGAGAATCTCTTTATTAGCTGAATTTGGTTTGATTTCATAACGACCTGGCTTTACTTCTTCTGGATATTTCATCCATTTTGATAAAAACTGAAACGAGATTTCATCATGAATCATTTTATATTTATGCAGTGAATCTACCACGTTCTTGTAAGTTCCACCAGTCGGGATATACAATACAAATGTTTTTTCGCCCTTTACATTCAGGTTGTCACTGCTAGATACCTGCCAGAAATAAAAGGATAAGGTTGCAACAATGGTTGTTACAATTACGAGTGTGTAGGCAATGAGTTTTCTGTTTTTAAGCATAACGCTATTTCAAATTTTGTATAATACTTTCTAAGGTATGTTTGGTTTGTTCGCCTGATTGCATGTTTTTCAGGGTCAATTCACCTGTCGACATTTCTTCTGAACCAACCACGCAAACATACGGAATTTTTTTACGGTCGGCATACTCAAATTGTTTTCTTAACTTGGCGTGGTCAGGATAAATCTCGGCATTAATACCTGCATCACGCAGTTTTTTCAGCAATGGCAACGAATAAGCCTCTGCTTCTGCATCAAAATTTGTGATCAACACCTGAGTAATAACTCCCTGATTATCAACAAATAAGCCTAATTCTTCCATTACATCGTAGATGCGGTCAACTCCCAGAGAGATACCCACACCCGACAAGCCCGGCAAGCCGAAAGTTCCTGTTAAATTATCGTAACGTCCGCCACCAGAGATACTTCCCATTTGTACGCCATTGGCTTTTACTTCAAAAATAGCTCCGGTATAATAACTTAATCCACGGGCTAAGGTAATATCCAATTGTATTTTAGGGCTTTGCAAACCAAAAGCATCTACAAGGCTCCACACTTTTTCTATTTCTTCAATACCTTTTGAGCCTGTTTCAGAATCCTTTAGCCAAATTTTCAGACCACTTACTACTTCTGCTGTACCTCCTTGTAGATTAAAAATCGGTTGTAGTTTTTCAATTACTTCATCAGAAAAACCTCTTTCGCGCAATTCATCCTCTACTTTTTCTTTTCCTATTTTATCCAGTTTGTCAATGGCTACTGTCAAAGGCACCTCACTTCCTTTCATCCCAATAATCTCGGCAATACCTGTTAAAATCTTACGATTATTGATTTTTATCGTGAAGTCGTTTACACCCAGATTCTGGAAAATTTCGTGTAACATCAATACAATTTCAGCCTCACAAATCAAAGAATCTGTTCCTACTACATCAGCATCACATTGATAAAACTCACGATAGCGACCTTTTTGTGGACGGTCAGCACGCCAAACGGGTTGTATCTGATAACGTTTAAAAGGAATAGCCAATTCGTTACGATTCATTACCACGTAGCGCGCAAACGGCACGGTTAAATCATAACGTAAACCTTTTTCTGAAATTTTATGTGTCAGTTTTTTATAGCCTTGGTCTAAATCTGTCTGCGATAAATCTTTAGAGAAATCACCTGAATTCAGAACCTTGAAAAGCAATTGGTCACCTTCATCCCCATATTTTCCCATCAATACATTCAGGGTTTCAAGGCTTGGGGTTTCTAAAGGTTGAAATCCGAATTTTTGAAATGTATGTTTGATTGTATCAAATATAAAGTTTCTTTTTACCATCACTGATGGCCCAAAATCGCGTGTTCCTCTAACTAAACCAGGTTTACTCATTTGTCTATTAATTGCGTATAAATAATTCTGCCACAAAATTAGCGTAAAAAATTTATTGTTAATTGTTAAATGTGAATTGAATTTCTTAACTTTGCACCCTGATTTGGAATCATAGTCCCAATGGACGATTTTAAAATATAATCTTTTAAATACCTCTCGACCCTTTTCGCAGGGTGTTAGAGAATAAAATACGTAAAACAATGGCAGTAACAAGATTAAAACGTAAAGCAAAAAGAAATCAAGCGGTTGCAAAAAACAGAATAGCTGAAATCAAACGTTTATCTTTAAAAACAGATATTCAAGCGGTTGATGCTGAAGCATTGAAAGCAGAATTCGCAAAATAATTCATATTGATTCTTGCGTAAGAAATTAAATTAGATGGTCGAAATCACTTTCGACCATTTTTTGTGATTGATGATAAACAAAATAGTTGAGTATATATTTTAAGATCTGCTGTATTGTTTAGGTTTCATGCCTATGTGCTCTTCAAAAATTCTCGAAAAATGACTCAAATTGGTAAAGCCCATTTGATACCCTACATCTGAAACAGATAATTTTTCTTCTTTCAACAGGCGGGCTGCCTCTTTTATTCTGAATTCCTGATAATAACTAAAAATACTATTGCCGAATATCTGCTTGAATATCCGTTTGAGCTTTGATGGACTCATGCTAGCGAAATCTGACAGATCTTTGATTACTGGTGGTGTTTCCAAATGTTCGAGTAACCTTTCTTTCACCTCATAAATAATCTGGATATCCTGATTATTCAAAGCATAAAGATGTTTTTCGTCTCGTTTCTGCAGTTTCATTAATAATCTGCAAATTAATTCCTCTGCTTTTATACGTAGAAAAAACAGCTCAAAAGTTTCATCCACCCGTTCAATTATTATCTCATCAACAATTTTTTGAAGAGATGGATAAATGATTTGTTCGAACAATAAGGGTTGCGTGTTTTCAAATAGGCTTTGCAGAACAGGAGATTTCTCTGATAATGCAAAAAGTCCACTCAGATAATCGGCATTCACTTCTATATTGATAACGGCAGTATTTGAATGAATGGCGATCACATCATCGGTACTAATCCGACTAGTTGCAATTAAAACAGATGGGGTAGGCTTTAAATGCTTTTTATCTGATTCAATTTCTATATCTGGAAAAATATTCTGAAACTTAAAAAATATGGTTCTCTTTCCTCTATTAATTTCAGGGTTATCAATTACTACATCTTGATTTAGCTCATAATTGCAAATGAGCATCCGGATATTCTCATTAAAAATAAATCCGGAACAATACCCCCTACCAAATTTTTCAGGAATTTCTAATTTTCTGTTCTTTAGTTCCGTCCCCAATGCCTGAGCAAGCGTTTTCAGTACATTGGGTATGCTTTGTTGTTTATTTCTTTCCATAAAAGTCTTTTACGACTATTTTCAAGACTAATATAGATATTTTACCTCTAAAGCATCAAGTAATTTTGCATCGTTAATCAAATAGAAAGAAATGAAAACGAATAAAATTGCTTTGTGGATTATTGTGGGGATTGTGATGCTGAACTCAATCGGTTTATCGATAGTGTTGCCATTACTCCCTTTTTTAGTGGGCAAATACCTTCCATCCGAACAGGTAGTTGTAGGGATGAGCGCGCTGATGTCTGTTTTTGCTGCCTGTACTTTTTTTGCTGCTCCGGTTTTTGGGGCATTGAGTGATAAGTATGGACGCAAAAACATTTTGCTTATCAGCCTGTTGGGATCTGTCATCGGCTATATTTTGTTTGGTATAGGTGGTTCACTCTGGATACTGTTTTTGGGACGCATAATTGATGGGCTTACAGCCGGAAATATCAGTATCTTGTTTGCCTATATCTCGGATAGTACTGAGCCTAAAGAACGGACGAAGTGGTTTGGCTTTATCGGTTCAGCAATGGGCATTGGAAAAATCGGTGGCCCTGCCTTAGGTGGTTTATTGGGAGGTATAGCCATTGAGTTACCTTTCTTTATTACGGCAGGATTGATATTCATTTCTGGCCTGGCAGTGTATTTTCTCTTGCCTGAATCTCTTGCTCCTGAAAAGCGAACAAAGCTTCTGACGCTTAGTAGCTTTAATACTTTCTCGCATTTCAAAGACATATTGAGCTTAAAAGCAATAAAACTTCTGCTTATACCTGGTATACTTTTTTATATAGGTCTGGGTATTTTCCAGTTTAATTTTACCCTTTTTCTGAAAGATGTATATCAATGGAAACCAGTCTTTATTGGCAGTCTGCTTACACTCGTAGGGATTTGTGAGATTCTTTCACGAGCCTTGTTATTGCCGATGTTGTTGAAATATATCAGTGAAAAAAATATTGCTATCGTTGGCTTAATTGACCTTGCTATTGGTTTAGGATTAATTGTGATGAGCCTGTATATACATTCGGCAGTAATTATTTCTCTGGCAGTTATTTTCATCATTTGTGGCGAAGGTTTATTTGACCCAACCTATAATGGGAAACTATCGCAGTCGGTTGATGAAAGCAAGCAGGGTAAATTGCAAGGGGTAAACCAGAGTTTACAGTCGGCTAATAATATGATTATTCCACTAGTTGCGGCTGCTGTATATTTTTATAGTCCTGGTGCACTTTATACTATTGCTGTGTTAAGTATATTGGTAGCAGCTTTGCTGTATGCTAAATTAGTGTCTCAAACCAGCGCTTCTTAAAATGGAGAGAAATAGCTTAATTGTATGCGGTGTAAACAAATCCTGATTTGTACTTATCTGAAAAACAATTCGTGCTATAAAATCGAAAGAGACGCTCCTGAGCATCCTATTCTGGTTTTAAGTATTGCTAAAACCTATTTCTTTCTGGTTTATTCGGCTGTTTCGCTTAATATATAGGATTGGCATTTTGGGGCTGCAATAAATCGTACCATCCTGATGTGTTGATTGCTGAGCAGTTGTACCTTCACACCAGACCATTACGGCAGAGTCACAATGAATATCTTCTACATATTTCAGGAAGTTAAGGTAGGTTTGTTCTTGTTCTACTATAAAATTAAAAGTAATAACAGAGTCAAAAAAATTCTGATACACTTCAATCAGTTTTCGTTCTTCTTCTAACGCTTGTTTGTCTTTGGCAAATAGCACGAAATTCAGAAACATACCATAATGAGAAACAAATTCATGGAAAGCATTAAAGAAATCAAAACAGGACTCATCTACTTTTTCGATCAGAATACTCACATTACTTGGAAAAGATAATTCAGTTGTAGGAGGAACGGCTATAATACCTGCGGAGAGGTTCGTCAGAATGGCCCGAGCGTTTTTTCCCATCTGCCATGAGCCACTGCTATTGGTTGTGCCCATGACAATGGTATCAAAATTTTCTTTGGCATGCAAAAGCTGTAATTCTTCAACTAGATTATCCTGAACAATATGAATTTTAATAGTACTCTGAACGGTTTTATTCAGATAATTGCGCGCTTGAGTTAAAATCTGCTCGATGCATTGTTCTGCCTGTTTTTTGGTATTTTTTCCTTCCAGACAATAAAATATAGTGTATTCGGTCAGAATATCTCTTGAGAGGAGAAAGATATAAGAGATAATTTTTTCAGAACATTCGCCTAGATCAACCGCAACAAGGGTCTTTCTTTGCTGAATGTTTTTTAATTCAGATTCAGGTAATTTCATTAGAAGCAAAATCACTTAATCTGATTAATACAACAGTATCAGTCAGATTTTAAACATTTTTGATGCAAACCTAGGGATAAATACTCAAAATAAAAGTTTTGAGTAGTAGAATACTCAAAACTTGTTACTTATTTTCAAAAAAATGTCAAAATAGCACAATAATTTCCAAATATTAATCTGGCTTTGGTGGTTGTATTTTTGTAATAGTGAGTACTTTTTTATTTTTTCTATCTCTGTCTTTCAGAATATTCTTAATCAATTTACGATTTTCGATTTTCATTCTGAAAATAATGGCCTGCCCAAATAAAGCCAAGCCTGAATTGACCATAATCAGGCTATACGTACCCAACAAAAACCATCGCAAAAAAGGTGCATTTGTATGCTTCAGGTGCCCGGCTTCGCTTAAAACGCTTAGTCCATAGCCAACCAGCATCATACCAACGGTTGCTGATAAAAACCACTTTACACGCAGGGGCATATTTTTAATCATCCTTGTTCCGGGAGGTTTTCGTTTTTTTATTTCCATTATTTATCGAATCTTTATGTATATTGGTGTAAAAACAAAGACAAAAATAGTTAATTTTGGGCTTAAATTACAACGATATACTCTCATAAGTTTAAAGCATGGGCAAAATTATTAGTTTCTTACTTCGTTTTATTCCAAGAAAATACCTGCAATTATTTAGCCATATTCCCCTTAAAGTCTATACTTTTATTTTAAAAGGAAATACTGTCGAATGTCCGGTTTGTGAGGTTAAATTAGATAAGTTTTTACCATACGGTCGTTTGTCGTCACGCAAGAATGCCCTTTGCCCTAATTGTCTGGCTTTAGAGCGCCACCGTCTGATGGCCTTATATTTGCGTGAGAAGACCAATTTCTTTACTGCTCCTCATCTGAAAGTACTACACGTAGCACCAGAATATTGTTTTATTGACCGTTTTGAAGCCATGAAAAATCTGGACTATATTACGGCCGATATTGAGTCTCCACTGGCAAAGGTAAAGATGGATATTCATCAGATACCTTTTGAAGCTAATACTTTTGATGTAGCCTTCTGCAACCATGTGATGGAACACGTAGAAGATTACCATAAAGCCATGTCAGAATTACATCGTGTACTGAAACCGGGTGGCTGGGCAATCATCCAATCGCCACAGGACTGGACAAAAGAACATACTTTTGAAGACCCGACTATTACCGACCCTCGTGAGCGCGAGCGTATTTTCTGGCAAAACGACCATTTACGTTTATTTGGTAGAGATTATGGCAGAGAACTTGAAAAAGCAGGTTTTAAAGTAAAAGAAGACGATTTTGTATTGAAAATGCCAAAAGATTTGGTAGAAAGATATGCATTGCCGGCTGGAGAGATTATTTATTTTTGTGAGAAGTAAGTCTATTGAGTGAATGAGTGAGTTAGTGATTGAGTGATTAATTATCACTTTTAACTCGATTACTTTAATAAAAACTACGCTTACTGTACTATTAACCTAATTAAAAATCTATTCGCTCAATCACACATTCACTAAATCACTAAAAAATTCAACACCTATGAAATTCGAAGATAAAATAGTAATCATTACGGGTGGTAACTCTGGTATTGGTAAGGCTGCTGCGCTGTTATTTGCTCAGGAAGGGGCTAAAGTGATGATAGCTGATTTAGCTGACACATTAGATACCGAATTAGCTG
Organism: Emticicia fontis; assembly: GCF_054779675.1. NCBI lineage: Bacteria > Pseudomonadati > Bacteroidota > Cytophagia > Cytophagales > Leadbetterellaceae > Emticicia > Emticicia fontis. The sequence goes on along the minus strand of NZ_BAAGXU010000030.1, from coordinate 56,859 downwards.
AAACAGTAGAACGAACAGGTGCTGAATTGAGCTTGGTGAAAGTGGATGTCACAAAGCTAGACGAGATTGAAAACATGTTTGTTCAAACTATTAGTCTTTGGGGGAAATTTGATATACTGGTTAATTCAGCAGGAATTTTAGGGCCACGTATACGCACAGAAAAATATCCTGAGGAAATTTTCGATAAGGTGATTGATGTTAATGTAAAAGGTTTGTGGCATTGCATGAAGGTAGCACTTCGATATATGGTTGAGCAACGTAGCGGGAATATTGTTAATATTGCTTCGGTAGCCGGGCATCTGGGTATGGTTGGGCATATTGCTTATTCGGCGAGTAAACACGCTGTAGTTGGTATGACTAAAACAGCTGCTATTGAATTTGCCAAGCATGGGATCAGAATCAATGCGGTTTGTCCGGGTTTTACGAAGACACCGATGCTAGAAGGAGCAGATACCGATGCCGCTTATCTGGAAGCTTTACAATATGCTACGCCTATGAAACGCTTTGGTAAGCCAGAAGAAATTGCTAGTGCAATTTTGTATCTGGCGGCAGATGATGCCTCATTCATTACTGGTCAGAGCATCATTGTAGATGGTGGTCTGATTTTACAATAAAATACTTCTACCCTATTCTCTATAAGATTGTATGAAAAACGTTTTTGATTTAACCGATAAAGTAGCCCTTATCACCGGAGCAAGTAAAGGAATTGGAGAAGCGATTGCAAGAATATTTGCTGAATATGGTGCGAAAGTAATTATAAGTAGTAGAAAGCAAGCCGACCTCGACGAGTTGGCGAACGATATAAAGGCATCAGGTGGCGAATGCACAGGTATAGCTGCCCATGCAGGAGAAATCGCTCAGCTTAAACTATTGGTTGAAAAAACAGTTGAGGTATATGGAGGCATTGATATTTTAGTGAATAATGCTGCTACTAATCCGGTGTATGGGCCAGCATTAGATTGTGCAGAAAGTGCGTTTGATAAAATCATGCAGGTGAATGTGAAAGCTCCGTTTGAGCTGGCAAAGATGGTGCACCCGATTATGAAAGCCCGTGGTGGTGGAAGTGTAATTAATATCAGTAGTATAGCGGGGCATACACCAGACCCAGGCTTGGGGATTTATAGTGTAAGTAAAGCTTCATTAAATATGCTCACTAAGGTATTAGCCAAAGAATGGGGTGAAGATGGAATCAGAGTAAATGCGATTTGTCCGGGATTGATTAAAACCAAATTCAGTCAGGCTTTGTGGGATAATGAGAAGACTCTGGCGCATTTTACCAAACGCTTACCTATCGCTCGCATGGGTACAGTGGAAGAAATTTCGCCAATGGCTTTGTATCTGGCTTCATCAGCCTCTGCTTATACCACCGGAGGATTGTTCTCGATTGATGGCGGAACGATTATCTGATTTTAATTCCCTTTTTGAGATTAACCCTTGTTTGTTTTGGAAAAGCCCAGTGTTTGTGTCATTATACCCGTTTATCAGCAGAGTCTAAGCCCCTATGAAGCTATCTCGCTTGAGCAGGGGGTCAGGATTTTAGGCAAATACCCTATTATACTTGTAAAGCCAGCTTCTTTAGATGTTAACTATCTTTTAGATAAGTATCCTCAGTTGCAGACACAGAATTTTGAAGATGCCTACTTTAAAAGTACATTGACTTATAATAAATTATTGCTGTCGGAGGAATTTTACAGGCGTTTTCTGGCTTATGAGTATATGCTTATTTATCAGTTAGATGCTTTTGTGTTTAGGGATGAACTACCTTATTGGTGTAGCCAATGCTATGATTATATAGGTGCTCCGTGGAGGATTGAGATAGATTTTGATGCCAGATGGAAAGAGTGGATATGGAATCTGAAAAAGAAAATAGCCATCTGGTTTGATTTGAAAGAAGAGCGTTACGGCAAATATGGGCCAAAGGAGATTATCATGAAACGTGGGGTTGGCAATGGAGGATTCTCTCTAAGAAAAACCCAGAAACTTTTAGAACTGATTCCTAAAAATCAGAAGAAAATTGAACAATATTTAGCGCTAGCCAAAACGCATCCCGCCTACAATGAAGATATGTTCTGGTGCATTGAGTTGAACCGTTATTTTCCAAAACTGAATATTCCTGATTGGCGAACAGCATTAAAATTTGCGGTAGAACATATGCCTGAAAAGGCATATCAGCTAAATAATGGCCTGCCTTTTGGCTGCCATGCCTGGGATATTTACGAAACGGAATTCTGGAAAAAATATATTCGGGAATTTGGGTATCAGTTATAACAATTGAGTGAATGAGTGATTGAGCGAATTAGTGATTAGTAATTATTAATTCAATCACTCATTCACTCAATCACTCAATTTTAAGAAACTATGAGGAAATATTGTGGAACGCCACGAGAGACTATTCCATTCACTATATTGGATTTCTTTGTGGATATATATGCGAAACTTTTTTTTAAGAGGCGTGCCCGAAAGATAGATGCTTCTTCTCCCAAACGTATCCTGATTGCTTCATTGGGTCATTTAGGAGATGCGCTTACCGTTACTTATATTTTCCCACTTATTAAGAAAAAGTATCCCGATGTAAAAATTGACTTCCTGGCACCTAAATGGTGTGAAGCAGTTAACCAGTATAATCCCTATATAGACCGTACTATTTACATTAATCATTATCAGACTAACCGTAAGAAGATTTCTCGCTGGGAGAAAATTAAGGAGCATTATCGTACTTTTAAAGAAGCTTTGCCCCTGTTGCAACAGGAATCTTATGATTATTACATAGATATTAGATATAGCGATGCAGTAGCGCATTTTGTTTTACCTTATATTAAGGTAGGCAAAGCATTCGGTTTTGCCCGCCGAGGGCTAGGAGGCTTATTAGATAAAGAGTTTGACGTACCACAAGGTGAGTTTCATCATTTTGATATGTATTTCATGCTGTTAAAAGAAATTGGTGTTGAGGCAACGCTGTCTGATGTCGAGCCTTATTTTCCGATTTCTCCGGGTACTACTTTTGAAAAGATTAAACAGAAGATAACTTTACCCAGAAATTCTTACCTTATGCTTTTTCCTGAGTCAGGTGGCGAGCATAAGCAATTATCACCATCCTTCTGGGCCTCGATTCTGACAGAGATTCTAGAAAAAACCGGGTATTATGTATTATTATGTGGGCAAACTGGTCTTTCGAAGAAAATATGGAATTTGGTTGAAATACCTACTTCTAATCGGGTGATTGATACTTCAGGGAAAATCAATATTCACGAGATAGCACTTTTATCGCAGAAAGCTAGTTTTGCATTGACACTTGATTCTTTTCCTGAGCATTTGTGTTGCATCTTTTGTAAAACGATTTCCGTCTATAAGGGCACAGGATATCCGTTTTTCCCTTTGGCTAATTTTCCTGTCTATTTGGTACATAACCATAAGCCAAGTGTAGATCTGGTTTTCGATCGTGACAATGTTGAATTAGTTTATGAGGAAAACCTGGAAACAACTGAAGTTAAAGAATTGATTTTGAACAGAGTAAGTACTGTAACTATAGATGAGTAAAGTTGTATTAGATGGCGCTGTTTTAGGTCTGGGATTCTTTCATGAGCAATCCCGCACGGGTATTTATCGGGTAGCAGAAAACCTGATCAGAGGATTGTCGAAAGGCAATGCTGCTGAAGTAGCTGTGGCCAGTACCGAGCACCTGCCTGAAACGATTGCTTATCTGAAAAAATTTCATCTGAACTGCAACTTTCCGATTGTTAATAAGCCTAAAGATATACAGATTGCCAATTTTGAAAATAATATTGTTTCATCCTTTGGCTATAAATCTTTACCTCAGAAGGTTGTCAGAGAAATTTTCACCCGTCTGCGTGCCCGATTCAAATCCTTTTATAGTTTTGATGTAAATACCTTAGGTGCCTATGATATTTATCATTCACCATTCCTGCCAATTCCGCAAGAATTAAGAGGTGCCTCAAAACCTACTAAAGTCATTACCATTCATGATTTGATTCCACATTTATTTCCATCCTATTTCGGTGAATGGAATGTAAATATAATGAAGAAAATCCTGGCAAGTATTGATGAAAATACCTATCCTATCTGCGTATCAGAGGCTACCAAAAATGATTTATGCGAGGTAACGGGTATTTCGCCAGATAGAGTCTTTGTGGCCCAACTAGCTGCATCGGAGGATAAATTTTATCAGGTACGGGATCATGAGGAAATTGAGCGTATTTTACAGAAATACGACATTAATATCCATAAACACTATTTATTGTCGATAGCAACACTTGAGCCTCGCAAGAATATTGAACGGACAATCAGAGCATTTCTGAAACTGGTTCAACAAGAAAAGATAGAAGATTTAAACCTTGTGCTGGTTGGTACAAAGGGTTGGGATTTTGAAACTATTTTTGCTGAAATAAAGGCCAATCCGCTCTTAAAAGAAAGAATCATTGTGACAGGCTTTGTGGCCGATGAAGACCTTGCGGCTCTTTATTCTGCTGCTACTGCCTTTGTATATCCTTCTCTCTATGAAGGCTTTGGCTTACCTCCACTTGAAGCCATGCAATGCGGCACACCCGTGATTACTTCCAACAAAAGTTCACTTCCAGAAGTGGTAGAAGATGCCGGTATATTGGTTGAACCTACCGATGAAAATGCCATTGCCGATGCTATGCTGAAACTCTACACCGACAAAAATTTGCGTCATACCCTTAGTAAAAAATCTTCGCTACAAGCACAAAAATTCTCCTGGAAAAAATTTACTGAGCAGCACATTCGGATTTATCAGCAAATTTCATAAATTCGAAACTTGTATAGACAAGTAATTATTCAACCTAATTGAAAAATATGTTTTTCTCTAAGAAAGCCTCTGCTCTCTTTTCGGTTAGCGCTGCCTTAGTGTTGGTTACTGCCTTTGTGCCTACCCCTCCTGAGGATGATAAAAATAAACTTTATGTACCCGACGACCTAGAGGCTACCCTTTGGGCAGAAACCCCAATGCTGCACAATCCTACCAATATGGATGTAGACTATAAAGGGCGTATCTGGATAACCGAAGCCGTAGACTACCGGAATTTCAATACTAAACCCGGCGATCGGGTAAATAATGAACAGAAAGGAGACCGGATAGTAATATTGGAAGATACGGATGGAGACGGGAAAGCGGATAAATCAAAGGTTTTTGTGCAGGATAAAGATTTGATAGCTCCCTTAGGTATTGCAGTAATTGGCAAAAAAGTCATTGTTTCGGCAGCACCAAACCTGATTGTTTTTACTGATGAAAATGGAGATGATATACCGGATAAAAAAGAAATCTTGCTCAAAGGTTTTGGTGGTATTGACCATGACCATTCATTACATTCAGTTACAGCCGGGCCAGATGGCAACTGGCATTTCAATACTGGTAATGCCGGGCCGCACAATGTGACTGACAAAAGTGGCTGGACACTGCGCTCGGGTAGTTCTTATTATGGAGGTACGCCTTATAACAAATCAAATCAAGGTAACCAGAAATCGGATGATGGAAGAGTCTGGGTTGGTGGGCTGGCCTTGAGAATGGATACAGAAGGTAAAAATCTGAAAGTGATGGGGCATAATTTCAGAAATAGTTATGAGGTTGGTTTGGATTCTTATGGAAATATGTGGCAGAATGATAATGATGATCAGGTGATTACATGCCGGGTGAGTTATTTAATGGAAGGTGGAAATGCTGGTTATTTCAGTGCCGATGGTACACGCTTCTGGCAGGCTGACCGTCGTCCCGGACAAGAGATGTTTACTGCACACTGGCATCAGGATGATCCAGGGGTTCAACCAGCCATAGATAATTCCGGCGCAGGCTCTCCTACCGGCATTGCCTTTTACGAAGGTGACGCTTTAGGTGAAAAATATAGAGGTACTCTATTGAGTTGTGAAGCTGGGAGAAATGTCATTTTCTCTTACCAGCCAACTATTCAAGGTGGTGGATTCAAGATGGAACGCCATAATATGATTAGTTCTTTTCCGAAAACTGATGACCATTATATCTGGCATGATGAAAGCGAGGACGTTCGTAAATGGTTTCGCCCGAGTGATGTAGCAGTGGGTACTGATGGCGCCATTTACATAGCCGATTGGTATGATCCTGTGGTTGGCGGCCATGCGATGCACGATAAAAAAGCCTATGGCCGTATTTTCAGAATTACTCCTAAAGGTAAAAAGTTAGCCCCTCCTACTATTGATTTATCAAGCGTGCAAGGGCAGATTGAGACTTTAAAGAATCCGGCAATTAATGTGCGGAATCTTGGTTTTGAGGCACTTCGCAAAGGTGGTAATGTGGCAGAAGTAAGTAAATTATTAAAGGATAAAAATCCGTATGTACAAGCAAGAGCGGTGTGGTTATTAGCTAAAATGGGTGATGAGGGGATAAAAGAAGTAGAAAAGGTTTTGGATGGTGAGAATGTTAATCTAAAAATCACGGCTTTCAGGGCTTTGAGACAAGTAAAAACAGATATTCTGCCGACTGCTGAAAAGTTATCAACTGACCCAAACAAAGCTGTGCGGCGTGAAGTAGCCATTGCTTTGCGTGATTTACCTTTGACATCTATTAAAGGCATTGTGAATAATCTGATAAAAGCGTATGATGGCAACGACCGCTTTGAGATAGAAGCCATCGGGCAGGCCTTAGATGGTAAAGAAAGTGCTTATTATCAATCCATCAAACCTACTTTGCCGCAAAATGCTATTGTCTGGAATGAACCGACAGCTAGTTTAATCTGGCGTTTGCATCCGGTAGAGGCAGTGAATGATTTGAAACTCAGGGCAACTGCTAAAAATCTGACCGAAGCGCAAAGAAAGCAAGCTATTACGGCGCTGGCTTTTATTAAAGATAAACGCGCTGTGACAGCGATGTTAGAATTAACTAAAAATCCTTTAAAAGATGTATCGGAACAGGCTTTCTGGTGGGTAAATTTCAGGAAGACGAATGATTGGGCGGATTTAATGGATTGGGAGAAAGCTGTTAATACGCAAATGTCAGCACAGCAAAAACAAATGCTGGCTCTGGAGAAACAAATGCTTGATAAAAATCAGCCACAGGCAAGCCGTGAAAAAGCAGCTGAAAAACTAGCCAATGATATGATTGGAGGCAAAATGCTATTAAGCCTGGCAGGAGAAAACAGATTACCTAAAGAGGTAAGAAACGTGGTAGCTGAGCATATTTTTAATAACCCTGATAAATCTATTCGCATGATGGCGAGTGATTATTTTCTGCGCCCGAGTGGCAAAGAAATATCAGTCAATTTGGCTATTGAAATGCCGTCTGATACAAGGAAAGGTTATGAGGTTTTCAGAAAGAATTGTGCTACGTGCCATAAGTTTGGGAAAGAAGGCGCTGAAATTGGCCCTGAACTCACACAAATCGGAAATAAATTTGATAAAGCAGGTTTGCTCGATGCCATCGTGAATCCATCAGCGAGCATGGCATTTGGGTATGAGCCTTTTATTATTACCACCAAAGATAAGAATACATATTATGGTTTTCTGGTAGGTGATGGGGAAACTGTTACCCTAAAAGATGTAGCGGGGCAACTAACCAGTATCAAAAAAGCGAACATTGCCAGCCGTAAACAATTAAAAAATAGTCTGATGCCTGAGCCGTCTTCGATGGGATTGAAAGAAAAGGATTTATCCGATCTGGCAGGATTTTTATTAAAATTGCCTTTGGCTGAATAAAAAAAGGCCCGCAATTTCAAACAGACATTGCGGGCCTTCTTATTATTACAGCTTACGCCAAAGTAGCGTCAACAGTTATTTTGGTATTCAACAATTTAGAGATTGGGCAATTTGCTTCAGCATCTGCTACTAACTCATCAAATTTTTCTTTTGAAATCTCAGGAACTTTGGCTGTCAAAGTCAAATGAGAAAGGGTGATTTCGCCATTTTCAAAAGTAATTTCACATTTAGTTTCAAGTGTGTCCGGCGTAAAACCAGCACCTGAAAGATTGAAGCTAAGTTTCATAGTAAAACATCCGGCATGTGCCGCTGCCACTAATTCTTCAGGGTTAGTACCTATACCCTCTGCAAAACGAGAATTGAAAGAATATTGAGTCTGATTCAAGACTGTACTTTGAGTAGTCAGATGTCCATTACCTTCTTTACCTGTTCCTTGCCAAACGGCTGTTGCGTTTCTTTTCATTTTGTTGAATTTTTAGATGTACAAAATTTTCGTTGCAAAAGTAATCTTTTTACGATTCGAGCGTTAAAAATTCCGATAAACTTATTGCAAATTATTAATGGATCATTTATGCTATCCAGAAATTTGGAACGATTTTTTCAGTATTATCTCTAAAAACAGTATTTTTGTTTAACGTGTGCTTCATCTACTTGTTTCGGAAATGCCCTTAAGATTAAAACTGATTTATATACTCTGTTGTTTGATTGATGCATTAGCCTTTACGTTTCATAATAAATGGCTTGTTCCGTTTGGTGCCTTACCGATGCTTTGCTTAATTGTATTCTATGTATTCGGACGCAAAGGAGAATATAAAATCAAAGACTATTATTATACCCTTGCACTAGCATCAGCTGCCATTGCTGATTTCGTGTTTGAGTTCAGAAGCATGACGGCCAAAGTAATTTCAATGATACTTTTTGTATTCTGTTTTTCTTTCTACATAGCCACTATTCGGGGAGAAGTAGAAAAAAACACGCCATTAAAAGAATTGGTAAAAATATTCGTGCAACTGCTTCTTATTGTGTCTCCACTTTTCTTTGTTTTTTCATCGATACCGACCGATTACTTTTTCTCGTCTATCATTTATATGGTATTTTTATCCTTACTATATATCAATGCTTGTTTGCGTCAAACTAATAAAAGTAGCTATCAATGGTTTTTGGCTGGGGTATTAGCCTTTGTTTCATTAACTGTAACGGATATTTATTTTGGTTTTGTGATTAAAATGCCTTATGGTGATCTTATCAATAAAATCCTTTATCAGTTTGCTCAATATGGAATCTTTGTTGGCGTTATCAAAACTCACAAGAATTTTTATGTAACTTCAACTAAAAATACAGCCTGACATATTTCGAATTAATAACTGTCAATCAGAAGTTTGGCACTTTTTTTTCAGCGCTAATTAAAAAAATCACTATTTTTGTTAACTATTGCTTCATGTCCCACTTTCTGAAATGCCATTAAGATTACTATTGATTTATATTGTCTGCTGTTTAATTGATGCTACTGCCTTTTTATTTCATCAAGAGTGGACGGTTTTTTTAGGAGCTTTGCCCCCTGCCTGCTTGCTTACCTTTTATCTTTCGAGACGTAAAAGGGAATTTAAAGTACGAGATTATACTTATTCCATCGGACTTCTACTGGCTATTATTGCCGATTTTACTATTGAATTTGAGAGTGTGGCTTCTAATGTATTAGCCTTGGTATTTTATATGCTAAGCTATTCTTTCTACATTGCCACTGTCAGGAAAGAAACAGTTTTTACTGCTTCAAATAGAGAAGTGCTGAAAGTGGTGGTCAATATATTTCTGATTATTTCGCCTATATTATTTGCTTTTTCTGCCATTCCATCCGATTACTTCTTTGCTTCCATGCTTTATATGGTTTTCTTAGCCTTGCTTTATACTTCGGCTCTGCTAAGAAAAACCAACAAAAGCAGCTATCAATGGTTCTTAACAGGAGCTTTAGGTTTTGCGACGCTTACGGTCTGCAAAGTCTATTTTATGTTCATTTTCAAAATCCCTTACGATACGGTTATCATCAAAGTGATTTATGATTTTGCCCAATTGGCCACATTTATAGGCATCATCAAAACCTATAAGAATTTTTATCCCGGTAGCGAAAAATGAGGATTATAGATAAACCCTACAACATTGCCCCATAAATCTTTTACCGCGCCTACTATAATACCACCGCCAACCTCGGTAGGTTCTTCGAAAGGTGTTGCACCATTGGCAATTACATTTTCGTAAACTTCCTGTACGTTTTCAACACCCCAGTAGGTTACTACGCCATCTGCTTTGGAGTCATTTTTGGCATCTGGTTGTAAGCCTAGTTCATAGCCGCCAACGTTGAAACCTATGTAAAAAGGTTCGTCGAAATAAGGTTCAATGCCGAATACCTGACTATACCATGCTTTGGCTTGGGCAAGGTCGTCTACTCTGTAAATAGTGGTTCTTAAACCTAGAAGTGGAGATTTCATTGTTGTTTTTATTGGATTTATTGAGCCTGCGCGGCCCGGTGAATTAGTGATTTCAATTTAAAAATAATACCTTATTCCGGCAAATTTACTTGCTGGCTTTTAATTTTTTGTAAATCTCTTAAAGCATAGACAAACTATTTATTTACTTCTGCAATGTATTTAAGAATGGCATCAATGTCTTCGTCTTTGAAATCAGGGAAGGCGGTCATTTGAGTTTTGTTGAATTTTACATAAAGCTCATTCGCATATTTATCTCCACTATCTAGTACTTTCTTTGGGTTTCTTACCCATTTTCGAATCCAGTCAACTTTTTTTCTTTGTTCGATTCCTTGTAAACCCGGACCAACTACAGCCTCATTAGTTACTGCATGGCATTGCGAGCAGTTGTCTTTAAACAAAGTTTCACCCTTTGTACCGAGTTCAGATAAATTTATCTCTGTAACTACTCCACAAAAAGCAGCAGGTGGCGGTTCTGGCGATTGATTATCGATATAATAGAAGGCGGTGGCTGCGAAAATTACCCATGAGAGGCCATAGAGTATAACCAAAGTTTTGAATAGTTCTAAAACTTTGACAATTGTTTTTTGTACATCCATTTTTGATTGTTTTTAGTCAAATGGATAACATTGGTTTCTGGAATTTAGTGCTGGGGATTGATAAAATAAAGACAAATTTAGGCTTCATCTTTGCTTTATAACTCATTACGTAAGATATTTGCAAAAATACCTCTCGAATCTGAATGTCTGCCGAACAAGTTATATTAATTAACCTATTGTTATACTTAGTAGGATTTTCGTTTTTATTATTCAAACGAAACACTTTAAGTGAACAATCTGTTGGTTTACTTTCGGTAACGCTCAATGTTATAGGTGTTCTTTTCTCAATGGGTATCCGCCTGAGCGATATTATGGGCGAGGTGATTCACTACGATTGGTTTTATATCGGCGATACCCTCTTCAGTATTGATATTATATTTAATGACCTCACTTTTCTGATGTATTTCCTGGTGCAGTTTATAGCACTTTGGGTACAGGTTTTCTCATTTAAATACATGGCCGGTGACCCGAGCTTCGGGCGATACTACGCTTATATCAACCTGTTTATTCTGGCAATGGTAGGTATAGTGGTATCAGGCAATCTGCTCATGATTTATATGTTCTGGGAGCTGGTAGGTGTCTGTTCTTACTTATTGATTGGATTCTGGTACGAAAAACAATCGGCTACTAATGCTGCAAAAAAAGCCTTTCTGGTCAATCGCATAGGTGATATTGGCTTTCTGATTGGGATTTTTCTGATTTATCGATATTTCGGCACGTTTGATATTGCTTTGATTGTTGAAAAAGCCAAATTGATTCCGGCTGCCCAATTCAACACTCCCATTTTAACTACGATGGGCTTATTGATTTTCTGTGGTTGCATTGCCAAATCGGCACAATTGCCTCTGCAAGTCTGGTTACCTGATGCGATGGAAGGCCCGACACCTGTTTCAGCCCTGATTCATGCAGCTACTATGGTGGCAGCAGGTATATTTCTGATGGCAAGGCTTTTCCCGATTCTGAATCATGATGCACTATTTGTAATGGCTATGGTGGGTACTGCCACTGCCTTTTTTGGTGCTTGCTCAGCGTTGAATCAATATGACATTAAAAAACTACTGGCCTATTCTACCATTTCTCAATTAGGATTGATGGTGATAAGTTTAGGAATAGGGGCTGTCAATGCAGCGCTTTTCCATTTAGTAACCCATGCTTTTTTCAAGGCTGGTTTGTTTTTATCGGCAGGAGCGGTTATTCATTATACCCATCATCAACAGGATATGCGGCATATGGGGAATTTACGTAAGCAAATCCCTATCATCTTCTATTGCTACACTATCTGTGCTGCGGCTTTAGCTGGCATCCCCTTATTCTCAGGTTTCTTGTCAAAAGACGCCATTATTGTAGCGGCGTTTGAGTGGGCAGCTAATCAGCCCTCGCAAGTTTATTTTATCGTTCCAGCAGTTTGTTTGATTGTATCAGGTATGAGTGCCTACTATATGATGCGCCAGATATATCTGGTTTTTCTGGAAAGAGAAGACAATCCTTTGGAATTGATTTCATCAGGAGCCTTGAGTTTTTATAAAAATGTGGCGAAACGCATAGAGGGTATTGTAAAAGTAGAAGATGATAATAACGATGAAGATAAATTAACTCTTGAGTCATTCTATGAGGCGCTTTCGGTAATCGGGCCGATGGAATTGTCGGTAATTGTGATGGCAATAGCCTCAATAGGCTTTGTTTTCTCAATAAACCCTTTTTATGCTGAGAGCAGCTGGTTTTTTGAGACTTTCCCACATGAATCCAAGAATTATCACTGGATAGCTTATGTAGCCATTCTGGTATCTTTGAATGGTGTTTTGCTAGGCTATATCTATACGAAGGAAGAAAGCAACAGATTGGATAAATACAAAACCCAGCCGGATGGTTTTATTGCGCGGCTGGTATTTCATAACTTTTATCTGAGCGAATTATATCAGGCGGTATTTGTGAATCCGATGGTGTGGATTAGTCCTATTCTGCACAAATTTGACGGCATCATTATTGATGGATTTGTGAATCTGATGGCGAAGATATTTGTAGGTATTTCGGTATTTGTGCGTTGGATTGAAGAAAATGTAATTGATGGAATTGTTAATTTTATTGCAAATCTGATCAATAAACTGGGGCATTATACCCGTCAAATACAAAATGGGAAAGCACAAACCTACATCATTACGATTTTTGTTTGTCTGGTCTTAATTATAGTTTTATTAATCATATAACCTAAAACAAATTCTCGTTCTGAGAATCGTGGCATGAATAATATTTTACTTTCAACATTGATTTTCCTTCCCATTATTGCGGCGGCATTGGTGTTGTTATTGCCTAATGCTTACAAAGATTCGTTTAAATGGATTTCAATATTGGTAAGTATTATCAATCTTCTGAATATTTTTACTCTCTATAATACTTTCGACCGTAAACTATCCACTTTTCAGTTTCTGGAACAATATGAATGGATACGAATGGGGCTTGGTAATCTGGGTATACTTTCTATAGATTATATTTTAGGAGTTGATGGTATTAATATGCCGATGGTTCTGCTTTCAGGCATTATATTTTTAGCGGGTGCGGTGGCTTCATTTAATATTGAGCATCGGCCTAAGGCTTATCATGCATTGTATTTATTATTATCGGGTACTGTAATTGGTTGTTTTGTAGCACTTGATTTCTTCCTGTTCTTTATTTTCTTCGAATTCATGTTGTTGCCTATGTACTTCCTGATAGGAATCTGGGGGGGTGAGCGCAGAGAATATTCAGCCATTAAGTTTTTCATTTATACATTTGTTGGCTCTATTTTTATCCTGATTGTAATGATTGGTCTGACGATGTCGGTCAATGATACCTTCTTCTCACAGGAACTGGGCACAGTTGTTCATACCTTCGATTTCAGGTTTTTAGGTGATTTCAAAAACTATATTTCCGGTTCATTACTATCACCAGATAGCACTCAGCTTATTTTTGGTGTTCCGGCACGTATGTTTGCCTTTATTTTGCTGCTGATAGGCTTCGGAATTAAACTTCCGACAGTACCTTTACATACATGGTTACCTGATGCGCACGTTGAAGCCCCAACTCCCGTATCTGTTATTCTTGCGGGTGTATTGCTGAAAATCGGTGCGTATGGCTTTATTCGTATTGCTTATGGGTTCTTCCCTGATATGGCCTATGAATGTACTTACATAGTGGCCGGAGCGGGTGTATTATCTATTATTTATGGCGCTTTTAATGCTTTGGCTCAGGAAGACTTAAAGAAAATGATAGCCTATTCTTCGGTTTCTCACATGGGTTTTGTATTATTAGGCCTGGCTTCAATGACAGCCGAGGGGGTTAACGGAGCAGTTTATCAGATGTTTGGGCACGGGATTCTATCAGCCATGCTCTTCCTGATTGCCGGCGTGCTTTATGATAGAACACATAATCGTTTGATTGATAATTTCAGAGGGCTATCTTCCAAAATGCCACTTTATACTGTAGCCGTTACGATAGGCTTCTTTGGCGCTTTAGGCTTACCCTCTTTGCCAGGCTTCATTGGTGAGTTCTTTACATTGATGGGTGGTTTCCGGTCAGAGGTTTTACCTGATTGGGTGCCTATGTTAGCTACTCTTGGCCTGGTATTATCTGCAGGTTATTTTCTCTGGACATTGCAAAAGATGTTCTTCGGGAAATTCTGGGTTAATCGTAATCATGAAAACCATATGAAAGACCTCGATATCAGAGAAATGGTGATGCTCTATGGGTTAGCAGCTATGGCTGTGATATTTGGAATTTTCCCGAATCTGATTTTTGATATAAGTGGCGAAACCGTCAAACTATTTTTACAGAAATTTTAAAAGAACAAGCATCTGATGCTTCAAATGATAGCTACTAATGATTAGTAGATAACACAGGTAATGCTCGAAAAACTCTCACATATTTTATTCAGTACAAGGCTGTTATTGCCGGAATTGGTCTTTGCAGGGATATTTTTAATCATTGTTACGATTGTTGCTTTTTCAAAAAAATCCCGTCATAGCCATAACCTTTATAATACCCTTACCATCAGTATCCTGATTACGATAGGCTTTGTATTCTATGTGTTCCTGAGTTTTTTAGAACAATATTTCGACTCAGGAGTAATGCTGTTCCACAACCTCATTTATCTGGATAAACTGAGTATTTTCTTCAAAATTATCATTACCATTTCGGCCATTTCGGTTATTCTGCATTTATGGATAATCGGTTATAAGGTAGTTGGTGAGTTCTATGCGATTTTTCTGGCTTTAATCTTAGGGCTTTTTGTTCTGAGTATGACTACCCACCTGTTGATGCTTTATGTGGCTCTGGAAATGGTTTCTATCTGCTCGTATATTCTGGTAGCCATTAATAAATCAAAAGCTAATGCCGAGGCAGGGATTAAATATTTGCTGACAGGTGCTACGAGTTCGGCAGTAATGTTATACGGAGTGTCTTTACTGTATGGAATGACTGGTACATTGAATTTTGGCAGTCAGGAGTTTGCTACTTTCCTGGCACAAAATCCTTCGTGGGTAGCCAATGTTGCCGTATTTATGACCATTGGTGGCTTATTATTTAAACTATCTGCAGCCCCTTTTCATAGCTGGACGCCCGATGTATATGAAGCTACGCCTACTCCTATTGTTGCTTTTCTATCTATTGCTCCTAAGATTGGTGTCATCATTGTAATGATTCGTTTCCTGAGTGGCCTGAGTATTGATTTCAGATTGATTTTAGCCATTGTAATTATAGGTTCTTTATTTATAGGCAATTTATCTGCTTTGTGGCAGAATAACACCAAGCGGATGCTGGGTTATTCTACCATTGCTCACGCAGGTTTTATGTTAGTGGGCTTACTGGCACTCAATCAGTTTGGCGTGCAGTCGGCTATTTTTTATGTAACCACGTATCTATTCATTACCTTATCGGCCTTTCTTCTGGTCGATTTATTAGCGCTCAAAACCGAGAGTTATGAATTATCAAGCCTGAAAGGATTGGGACAAGAAAATATTTTTCTAGGTTTGGCGGCGGTAGTAATTATGATTGCACTGGTGGGCTTCCCCCCTACTGTAGGCTTCACGGGAAAACTGCTGATATTCACTGCCCTTTGGGACTCTTATCAGGATTCGGGCAATAAGCTTTTACTAATCGTTCTGATCATCAGTTTATTGAATACGGCTATATCGTTATTCTATTATCTGAAAATCCCATTCTACATGATTTTCAAAGAGCCGCAAGGAAGTGCCCGACGCTATGAATTAGATACATTGAAAAGCATTTTCTTATTCCTTTTTATTTTCGTACTGGTTTATTTATTCATCAAGCCAGATTTGATTATGACCATGATTGAAATGCTCTAGGTCTATTTCAATCGTGTCAGTTTCATAATCAGAGAATCTTTCTGGTACATCCCGCGCATCACCATTGTGCTATCCTGAATCTGATAGTTGAGTTTCAGCGAATCATTTTTATTGGTAGAGTTTTGGAGTGCTACTTTAACCAGATGCTTGGCTTCGTCTACTTCATATTGTCCGTGTAGGTCTTTGCTATCATTAAACTGATACGGATTGTATTTAATCAGGCATCCATAACGCCATTCAAAATAAATCTTCGACCATGCTGAATCAGCTGTTGCTACTGAAGGAATAGTTGTGCGGTTATGCATTGTAATTTCGTCTACTTTCCAGACCCCATGAATGGCCGATTTAGGCTGAATGCTACCTCTGAGCAGGTAGATATGCAGAAAGGCCCCACCTATAATAATTACCCTGAGCAGATTTAAAAAGACGGTTTTTTTATTGAAATAGAAGTATTCTTTATAAGACAAAAAGGCGTAGACGAGTTTGTCGACATCAAGAAACATCAGGAAAATCAGGATGAAAGTGTAGTGTAATGAATTGTAATAAGCCAGTGAAGAAATCTGATAGAAATGGTCTATGAAATCGATGTTTACCAGAATTGGTAATAAGATAAAAGTTGCCAGCAGGCGGGTTTTGCGGAAAATGAGGAGAATTGCCCCCCCTACCTGCATAGCTCCTAAAATAAATGCAAAAGTAGGTGAATAGCCAAAGTAGGTCCAGGTAAGCCAGAATCCATTCAACTCTCCAACCGGACTTTCCAGAATAAAATTAGGCGCCTGAAATTGTGTTTTTAATATTTTGGCGGCTCCATAGGTGGCTATATAATGCGCTACATAATAAGCAATAATCGGCTGAAACCACTGGTGTAAATCTGTTTTCTTAATAAACTTATGCCAAACAAAAGCCAGTCCCGCACTCAAAGCCAGTAGCACTCCGCAAACAATCCAGATGAGTTGAGCATTGGTAACAACCTGCATTTGTAAGCCTGTAGCGAAATCGAAATACTGGGTAAGACCAATGATAACCAGTAGCATAAAAAAGACCTCGAAGAACTTGAGGAAGTAGGACTTGTTAGTTTTCATGTGGAAGTATAAAGTTAATTGAGGCGGGAAAATTAAGCCAAAACCTTGGGAATTTCAAATTTTGCCCAAAGATTTGATTGAGTGACGGCTTGTAAATATGCGTACTCTCTTATAAAAAAAGTGAATTATGAGTAAGAAAATATTTTTGAAAAGTTACTGGTTATACATGATAATTGCCCTGTCAAAATTTGATATAGCACTTAATAAAGCATAGGTGAAGCATATACATAAGCATAGATAGTGTAGGTAAATAAGGTGATAAAACTAAAAAACATATAAGTTATTGAAATTGTAGTCCTGATGGAGGCTTTAGAGATTTTTTTGAAAATACCATTTGATAGGGCGTCCTCGAATGCTGTTCTCACCCTCAAAGTCTCCCGTGAGAGTTGAGGAGGAGACTAACAGTCTGATTTTAGCGAAAATCTCTCCAAATGCTTTGAAATCATAATTGTAAGTCGGAAATTTAGGGGAGGCTCAGTCTTGGATGATGATTTACATAACTTTATGACCATGGACGAAAATAAAAGAGAGATTAATACAAGTGGCAGCGACATAACTTGCTTTATAACAACCGCAATAGCGACACCAGAAAAGGTATACAATACGGTGAATACCTTTTTGAACAAGGGTTTGAATAATTTCAAGGCAGTCAGAGTAGAGACCACCAAAACTAAACCTGAAAAGGTAGACGCTACGGTGACTACCTTTTGAGACAATGACAGAAATGGTTAGCAGAAAATCAAATTAGTGACCTCTCAAACGGAACAGAAAAAGGTTAAAAATTGCATGGTAAGAATAGTCTAACACCCACCAAATTTTTATCTATATTGCATTGTATTTTCTGAACGAGAAAAATTAATTCCACCCTACATTTTATGATTCTCTAACATCTATCAACATGAAAAAACAACTCTTACTATTCATTCTATTTATCTCATTCATTACTCAAGCTCAACAAACGGTTGATTCTCGCCAGAAAGAAATCGTTTTTACGAACGTTTCGGTGATTCCGATGACCTCTGAAACAGTTTTACCTAACCAAACAGTTGTGGTTAAAAATGGGGTAATTACAAACATAGGCTCAAAAATCAATTATGATAAAAGTGCTTTGGTAATTGATGCCAAGGGCAAATACCTGATGCCAGGCTTAACTGAAATGCACGCACATGTGCCACCGACAGATGATTTAAAGGCTATAAAAGATGTGCTGTTGCTCTTTGCAGCCAATGGGGTTACGAGTATCAGAAGTATGTTGGGGCATCCGCTTCATCTGGAGGTACGGAGCCAGATAAAATCAGGAGAGATACTGGGGCCTCGTTTGTATACTTCTGGGCCGTCATTTAGCGGGCAAAGTGTGAAAACACCCGAAGAAGGTATTGAAAAAGTAAGAAGTCAGAAAAAAGCAGGCTATGATTTCATGAAAATGCATCCGGGTATTACCAAAAATAATTTTGAAGCCATTGTAAAAACAGCCAAAGAAGAAAATATGCCCTTTGCAGGACACGTATCTTTTGGCGTAGGTGTATGGCGTTCAGCAGAAGCAGGATATGCCACTATAGACCATTTAGATGGTATTATCGAGGCTATGATGCCAAGACTGGATACCTTAACTGAAGCTGAAGCTGGTTTGTTTGGCTTATATGTAGGCCATAATGCTGACGTAACGAGACTAGATAAAATCCTGAAAACGCTTAAAGACAATCATGTGTGGATAGTACCAACCCAAACTTTGGCTGAGCATTGGCAATCGCCTAATCGTACTTCTGAAGACATATTATCATGGCCAGAAATGAAATATATGGATAAATCGACATTGGATGGTTGGGCAAGAGCTAAAAACAGTACCATGAAAAACCCACAATATAAGCCAGAATCGGTATTAAAATTTATTGATGTAAGGCGCCGAATTATCCGTGAATGTCAGCGCCAGGGAGTTGGCTTATTGTTAGGTTCTGATGCTCCACAGGTGTTTAGTGTACCTGGATTCTCTTTAAAACACGAATTGGATTATCTGGTACAATCAGGTTTGACGCCTTATCAGGCATTGCAAACCGGTACGGTGAATATCGGCAAGTTTTTCAAAAATGATAATCTGGGTGTCATTAAAAAAGGAGCGATTGCTGATTTGGTATTGTTAAATGATAATCCTTTGAAAGATGTAACAGCCGTTGGTTCTGTACAAGGGGTTATGCTTGATGGCCGTTGGTTGGCGAAGAATGAGATTGATGAGATGTTGAAAAAGCTGGTGAAGAATTAAAAATAATAGTTTCTGGATATAGATGTATAACAATACGTCTATCGATTTAAATGAACTTATTTATATTAAAAAAATAGAATTTATAGGCCAGTGGAGGCGTATTACATTATGTCTCCACTAAATTTAAAATTATAACTAAGAAAAAATGGATGAAAAGAACCATTTCTATTTCAGTTTTCTTAGTTTTGCTCAACTCATAAGACTCTGAACACGGTATGCCAACAAAATCAAATCTCGAAAAGCTACAAATACTTGACCGTAAAAATGCTGAAGCCGAAGAAGGTGGAGGAAAAAAAAGAATAGAAAGTCAGCACGCCAAAGGAAAACTCACTGCTCGCGAAAGGATAGAATTGTTGTTAGATGAAAACACCTTTGAAGAAATCGGCAAGTTTGTGATGCATCGAAGCAAAGATTTTGGGCTTGATAAGGAATATTACCTGGGCGATGGCGTGGTAACCGGCTATGGTTCGATTGCAGGTCGGTTAGTCTATGTGTTTGCACAGGATTTCACTGTTTTCGGAGGTTCTCTTTCTGAAACATATGCCGAAAAAATCTGTAAAATCATGGATATGGCCATGAAAAATGGCGCACCTCTGATTGGACTGAATGATTCTGGTGGGGCTAGGATACAGGAAGGCGTTAATTCATTGGCAGGGTATGCTGATATTTTCTACCGGAATACTTTAGCATCAGGCGTTATTCCTCAAATCTCTGCCATCATGGGACCTTGCGCCGGTGGTGCAGTTTATTCTCCTGCATTAACAGATTATATCTTTATGGTAGAGAACACTTCTTATATGTTTGTAACAGGGCCAAATGTGGTGAAAACCGTTACGCATGAAGATGTGACTTCTGAGGAATTGGGTGGAGCTATTACCCATGCTACCAAATCAGGGGTTACCCATTTTGTAGCGGCCAATGAGGTGCAATGTATCAATGATATCAAAAGATTGTTCAGCTATATTCCATCTAATTGTGAGGATCAAGCTCCGTTTGTTCCTTATGAATCTGATGGCAATGAAAAACGTCTTAAACTGGCTGACTTATTGCCAGAGAACCCGAATCAACCATATGATATCAGAGAATTAATTGATGAGTTGGTAGATACAGGTAGTTTTTTTGAAGTACATAAAGGTTTTGCCGAAAATATTGTTGTGGGTTTTGCTCATATGGGAGGTCGCAGTATAGGCATTGTGGGTAATCAACCTTCTGTGCTGGCCGGGGTTTTGGATATTGATGCCAGTATCAAAGGGGCTCGCTTTGTTCGCTTCTGTGATTGCTTCAATATTCCGCTTTTGGTTCTGGAAGATGTACCGGGATTTTTACCGGGTACAGATCAGGAATGGAATGGAATTATCATGCACGGGGCAAAATTATTATATGCTTTCTGCGAAGCTACAGTTCCACGTATTACAGTTATTACCCGTAAGGCCTATGGTGGTGCGTATTGCGTAATGAACTCTAAACACATTGGAGCAGATATGAATTATGCCTGGACCTCGGCCGAGATTGCCGTGATGGGTGCAGCCGGAGCAGCCGAGATTATTTTCCGTAAAGAAATCAGCGAAGCCAGCGACCCCAAAGCAGAATTACAGAATAAGGTTGACGAATATACAGAGAAGTTTGCGAACCCTTATAAAGCTGCACACAGAGGCTATATTGATGAGGTAATCAAACCGGAGGATACTCGTGAGAAGTTGCTGAAAGCCTTTAAAATGTTGGAAAACAAAGTGGAGACACTGCCGAGAAAGAAGCATGGCAATATACCATTGTAAGAAATGTTGAGTTTCGATTGTTAATTTTCGAATAAGAAATTCCTCATTTGACAATTAGAAATCTGAAATAGACAATTCAGAAACGTTTTACATAAATTTGTAGTTAGTTTTAGGAGTACTGACTTTATTTACACTTAATTATATTTATTCTTAGAAAAGACATCACTCTTTTCAAAAATTGTTATCTCAATTATGCTTGGAAAAACCGGAGTATTAATAGTAAATTTAGGTACACCTGACACTCCGAATGTACCTGATGTTAGAAAATATCTACGAGAGTTTTTGATGGATGGCCGGGTAATAGATATTCCTTACGCAAACCGTTGGCTTCTGATTAATCTCATCATTGCCCCTTTTCGTTCACCTAAATCGGCCAAAGTTTATAAAGAATTATGGACTGAAAAAGGCTCTCCATTAAAAATTTATGGAGAAAGGAATGAGAAGCAATTGCAGGAAGCATTAGGTGATGAATATGTGGTAAAACTGGCCATGCGCTACCAGAACCCAAGTATTGAGAAAGGATTGAAAGAATTGCAGTTGATGGGTTTAAGCAAAATCATCGTAGTACCTTTCTTCCCTCAATATGCTTCGGCTTCTACGGGTTCGGTTTATGAAGAAGTGATGCGGATAATTAGTCAATGGCAGGTGATTCCTCAATTGAAATTTGTTAATTATTTCTATAATCATCCAAAATTCATTAAAGCCTTTGCTGACAATGGCAGAAAACACCTTGAAAAGGGTAATTACGAATACGTAGTTTTCAGTTACCATGGTCTACCTGAAAGACAAATGACTAAGGCCGATTGCACAGGTAATACCTGCAAATTGGGGAGTTGCTGCGATAGTATTCATGCTTTGAATCAACATTGTTATAGGGCTTCTTGTTATGAGACTACGCGTTTATTGGTCAAAGAATTAGGTTTGCAAGAAGGCACTTATACCACTAGTTTTCAGTCACGTCTAGGTAAGGAGCCATGGATTCAGCCTTATACCGACAATGTAGTAAAAGAACTAGCACAAAAAGGCATAAAAAGAGTGCTTGCCTATTCTCCTGCTTTCGTGGCTGATTGTCTGGAAACTACAATCGAAGTAGCCGAAGAATACAGAGAGATGTTTGAAGAACATGGCGGTGAACACTGGCAATTGGTTGAAAGCCTCAATGACTCGGAACCTTGGATTGATTTGTTGACCGATCTGGTGAAACAACAAGAAAATTAAATACAGATAACCCCATAGAAAGAGGCTTGTGCTAAACAAAAGCATAAGCCTTTTAGTTTTTAGGCATAAAGTCCTCACACAAAACTATGTCTTATGAATACTATTTCTATCTGGGCAAGCCGTAACACCAAAAAGGCTATCACAGCAATCGTTATTATTGAATTTGCCAAAAGTATCATCGGGTTCGACATTGGTCAGCATTTCTTACCCAAGCTCTCCACAGGTTTTATTGAACTAGCCGTTTTAGGACTCGTTCTATTAATCACTTTTGTTCAGGCTAATTATAAGTATCAGGCACAATCCCTTAGTAAGGAAGCGCATCGTCAGCTACGCTTACAAAGCACCGGAATCGTCTTTCTGAGTAGCCTTTTATTATCTATCTTTTTAGGTAATCATTTTAAAAGTTTAGGTTATTCTATCAATAGCCCATTTACTGCTAATGCAGCAGTTAGTATATCAGCTGATAGCGTGCAAACTACAACTACCACAGTAGCGACAGAGAAAAAGCTTCATACAAAACACAAGTTCCGTTTATTTGCAAAGAAAACTGCTGACGATGATCCTTATAGCAATCGTCGCATTGGCTATGTATTATTGTTTTTATTGAGCCTTGTGCTTACTTATGTAGGCTTATATCTTACTTGTGGCATTTTATGTAGTGGCTTTGGTGTATTAGCATTACTCGTATTTCTGACAAGTCTGGGTGTTTTTTCAAGCGGACTCTACTTTCTTATTAAGGCCTTTAGCCATCCAGTCAAGCCTATTTCTATGATGGATAGAGCCGAAAAAAGAAAAGAACGCAGAAAATTCCTGCTCATATGGGGTATATTGAGCGTCGCCACTGGGATATTCTTATTAATTACCAATTCCTCAAATTAATTTAAGCCAGGAGTCCTGCCCTGACTTGTAAGCAAGACTCTTGGCATATTTATTTAAAACCCACAAAATTGATTTAAGTGCCCCTTTTAAAACCCAGCCGCGTGTCCGTCCTTTCTTGGATCAGATGCTCCGGTAAAGGTTTTTCGCTCAGGGTCATAGCGAATGGCCTGATAGCCACCATATAAACCCAGAATAAACCCTACTTTATGCCCTTTTTCCATTAAACCTCTTACTGTTGAGTATGGGAAACCAGACTCCATTGTCACCATGCCGCCATCTGTCATTTTTTCTCCGGTAGGTTCAGATGAACCCTCGTGATTCAATCGTGGAGCATCGCCCGCCTCTTGCAGATTCATGCCAAAGTCTATTACATTCATCACAATCTGCACGTGCCCCTGTGGCTGGAAAGCACCACCCATTACGCCAAAACTCATATAAGGTTTGCCATCTTTGGTAATAAAAGCAGGAATGATGGTATGAAACGGGCGCTTATGAGGTGCATAAGTATTATTTTCTCCCTCAGTTAAGCTATACATTTCTCCTCTATCCTGAAACATAAAACCTAATCCGTCAGCCATCATACCTGAGCCAAATCCTCTATAATTACTTTGAATCAGGGCTACCATATTGCCTTCTTTATCTGCAACAGTTAAGAAAATTGTATCACCATCTTTCAAAGCAGGGTTACCTGCTTCATAGCTGGCTGCGGCTCTATTCGGGTTGATTAGTTTACGTCTTTCAGCCGCATATTCTTTCGAAATCAATTGTTTTACCGGAATTTTAGCATATTCTGGGTCGGCATAATACTTGGCACGGTCTTCAAAGGCGAGTTTTTTAGCTTCCGTAAACAAATGCATGTGTTCGGTGCTACCATAAGGAATTTTCGAAAAATCATAAGCTTCCAGAATATTCAACATTTGAAGCACACAGATACCTTGTCCGTTGGGTGGTAACTCCCATACATCATAGCCACGATAATTGGTTGATACAGGGTCTACCCAGGTTGAGGTATGGTCGGCAAAATCTTTGGCAGTCAGGAAACCGCCATTTTTCTTCATAAATGCCTCAATTCCTTGTGGAATCTCTCCTTTATAAAAAGCATCGCGGCCTCCCCTGGCAATTTTCTCTAGCGTATTAGCCAGATTCGGATTCTTAAATATGTCGCCCTTTTTAGGTACTTCTCCATTCGGATAATAATGTTCTTTTACATTCGGAAACTTACCATACAAACGAGGCACAGCCGCCAATGAACTGGCTAACTCACCATGCACCGGAAAACCATTTCTACCATAATTGATAGCATGAGACAAGATTTTCTCCATAGGTAATTTACCAAATTTCTTATGCAGTTCGAACCAGCCATCTACACAACCAGGTACGTTAATGGGCAAAGGGCCGGTAGAAGGCAAATGGGTCAATCCTCTTTTTTTCAGTTCTGCTAATGTCAGGCTATAAGGAGAACGACCCGAAGCATTTAATCCATATAATCTCTGCGTTTTGGCATCCCATACAATGGCAAATAAATCTCCACCTATGCCATTCATGTGCGGTTCTACTACGCCTTCCATCGCATTGGCCGCAATAGCGGCATCAATGGCCGTGCCTCCCGCTCTCAATACCTCAATGGCGGCTTGTGTGCTTAGGGGATGCGAAGTACAGGCCATGCCATTCTGAGCGATTACTTCAGAGCGGGTGGCCTTCACACCGCCATATACACGGTCTTGCGGCCTGGCTGATTGAAAAATGGATAGTAACATAAGGCAAAGGAGGAGTTTTTTCATTGTAGGTTTTGGTTAAATAAATATTTGTTCGTTATTATATTTTGTTGATTGTCTGCCAATCAATACGGGCCTTTTTCAAAAAGGTTCCCACCATAAGGTCAACCTTTTCTGGTTCCGGTTGAGTGGAAAATACTTTCATAAACCCATCATTCAAAAAGGTATACACCGTAGTGACTACCTTTTCTGGTTTTGTTTCCAGGGTTGTTACTTTCACAGACTTCTGGTGCAAAAGGTATTCACCGTAGCGACTACCTTTTCTGGTTCTGTTTCCGTTACTTGTACTTTGATAATATTGCGCTTGAAGCGCTTTCTTTGACAGGACATTCCTTTCTTTTCGTTCATAGCAATTTTATTAGGTAAACGGCCAGTCGCAGATTGTTATCCCATGCTGGACGTCCCTTAAATTTCCGATTTTGGATTGTGTTTTCAAAGTATTTAAGGAGATTTCAGCTAAAATCATACTGCTGGATTATTGTTTTTAGTTTAAAGGTTTATTGTATCCTATATCCCCTTATTCACTCAGCGTTTTATCAATAATTTATAACAAAGAATACTAACATGAAATTTTATGTGTTATTATTGAGACAATAAATAGATAAACCGGAGGCGACCATCGCTCGTTTTGCTTCATTAATAGTTTATGAAATTCTGGATTGCTAGTGTTATTTGCTGTTGCTCCTTTACTGGTTTTGCTCAACAGGCAAAAATGAATGACTATGGAGATGTGAAAGTCGTATGGAATAATGATATTAAAGATTCTGTTTTCAGAGATTTTCAGGAGGGTATCAAGCGCACAAAGATATTAGAAGCCATCGCGCGTGATGTCAATGGTTATCTGGCTTTGCCGGAAGATCTCTATATTACCTTTGACGAATGCCACAGTAGCAATGCTTTTTATGATGAAAGCAGCAAAAAAGTAACAATTTGTTACGAAATGGTTTCTTATCTCTATGAATTATTCAAAACCAAAACCAAAGACCGTGCACAACTGCGTGAGATGGTAATTAACACGACTCTCTTTATTTTCTACCACGAAATGGGCCATGCGCTGATAGATTTAATGGATTTGCCCGTTACAGGAAAAGAAGAAGATACAGTTGATAACTTTTCTGTTTTCTTATTGGCTGATGGCAGTAGAAAAGGGTCTTTAGCAGTTTTAGATGGGGCCATTGCCTTTTACCTGATGGGAGAATCGGAACAGAATATCCCTTTAAAAAACCTGCAACTTTGGGATGAACATTCGCTTGACCATCAGCGCTTTTATCATATCATATGTATGCTCTATGGCTCTAATCCTACACAGAATCAGGCCCTGATTCGTCGGAAGATGCTGCCAATGTCGATGGTTAGCCGTTGTATGGAAGATTATCAGAAGATAAAAAAAGGCTGGCTGAAAGTACTGGAACCCTGGATAAAAAAATAGGGAAATGCCGATTGGCATTTCCCCGTGTTTTAGATGCAAAGTAGGCTTAATAATTGTAATCGTAATTGATTTTGATTACTTCGTACCAAATCTCTCCCTGATACACCACTGCTTTATATTGCACACCATCTACTATATAATAAGTTTCTCCGTCAATAATTACTTGTTCGTAACCATCAGGTATACTTTCAACCAATGCGCCTACCGGAGGCGGCACTACTTCGTATTGATTACCAACTGGTCGGTAATATGAACCATTATAATATCCATAGGAATGACCAAAGAATGTATACATCTGACAATCTAATGGCAATACGCTGATTCTTAAGCCAATCGGCGGAAATGAAACCCTAAAGGTGTTTCCATAAGGTCTGTAATAGATACCGTTGTAGTAACTATAGTTAATTCCTCCATAATAGATTGGCATACAAGCAGATGGCAATACATTTACTACAACGTTTCGACGTGGTAAATTATAGTATCTCCAGCTTGGACTACCATATCGCCCGTCGTATCTTCTGCTATTGTTATCATATCTGTAGCGTCTATCGTCATAACCTCTACGGTCATATCTGTCATAGCTTCCGCCTCTGTTGCCATAACTATTATCTCTACCACCTCTGTTATTATCCCAGCCACCTCTGTTGCCATAGTTATTATCTCTGCCACCTCTTGGGGTATTATCCCATCTGTTTCTATCTCCGTTGTTATTATCTCTTCCGCCACGTTCTGCATAGGTTCTGTCATTGTCATTCCCTCTACCACCTCTATCAGCTCCGTTTCTGTTGTTATCAGTCCATCCACCGCGATTGTTATCGGGTCTTGGCGTTTCTACTCTGCCTCCACCTGTACGAACATCCGGTTGTGGCTGAACTCTATCCGGGCGATTCAGTATACTACTTCCTCTGTCTTCTCTTCCTGCTGAACCTCTATCCGGGAAAGAACCTCTGCTTTCGCCTCTTGATGATGGCGCTGGAGTTTCCATTCGGCTGCCACGGGTTTCACCGCCTCTACTGCCAAAGCCGCCGCCTTCGCTGCCACCACGGCTCATGCCTACTCTATCGCTACCACCGTTTCCCCTCTCAACAGACCTCCTTTCAGAGCCACCGCTTCTTTCGCTCCTGGCACCGCCACCATTTCCACCCTCGTGCTCTCCTCCTCTTCTGCCTTGAGCAAAAGTATCAAGTGAGCCAAGAGTTAAACCTGCCATCAACATCAATGATGCAGCAATGCCTACGCTCTTTGTTGAAAAAGGTGCAGGTTTTATAGCATTTTGTTTCATTTCTTTCATTTTCTCCTTATTTATAGCTTATAGATGCTAATATTAGGTAAATGGTTTAATCTGATAACTATCGTTAACAATCATTAACATTATACAATCTTTAAACAGAAAAATCCTATCTACGTTATTTAGCAAACTTTAGCTTTCCAGTTTCAAAAACTAATCTTTTCTTTATTAATAACGCTGATAATGAGGTGATTATTCATTAAACACCGATCAATTCTCACAACCTCCGATTTTAGCCGTAAATACACTCCCACTGGTTGCTAAAAATCCGGCTCGTAGTTCAACTGCTTTTCCTGCATCATAAGTACTATTACCACCCGTCAATTGGTTTGAAGCAGTAATTTTATTAGATACTCTTTTATTTACTACACCGCTGCTCATATTATCGGTGAGCATACAGCCATGCGCGAACTCCTGCCACTCGATGGCATTGCTTACCCGTCTATTGACTAAAGTGGTTTTTACTGTATCATCTATATAAATTCGGGGGCGAGTAGCAAGTACCTGAACGGTAGCCAAAAAAGGCAATGAATAAAGAGGCAATAATATCAATCTGGTTTTCATAGGCATTGTTTTCTATGGCTTTATTGTAGCACTATTTCAGGACATGACACCTCTATTAAACAAAAAAGCCATCTTAGAAAAGATGGCTTTTTGCTACAACCCTAACCACTATGATGAAACAAAATTCTACTTTAATATTTTATTACGTTGACCAAATCCTCTACTTAATCCGGTAGAGTGATAGAGTACATATATGCCAAGCAACAACAACACACCAACTAAAAGGATTTGTAGCGGGTAAATCATGGCTATATTGTTGAGACTATTTCCGATTTCTAAAAGCGTAAACATTTTCTTATATATTATCTAGTTGAATGAACAATGCAAAGTTCTGAAACTCTATCGGAATATTTTAGCGTAAAAACCCCTAATCTTTATACGTGTTCTATGGTATTTTTCAAAAATTTATCCAGAACAGATTGAATATGAAGAGATTCTGAATAAAAATAGGTTAGTACAAAATACCTAAACATAAAGATCATAGAAGCAAACTCCCATTCTCCTGTTTCAAAATTACTATTACTTAGACGTAAAATTTCTATGAATGTTACAGAATATACGAAAATTTTTATTCTACGGTTGCTTATTACCACTTAATCAAAAAAATATATTTTATAAGCTCCATACTTAGTGAGAAAATAGCAGATTTGGCAGAAAATGCGTAAATAAATCAACATTCAAGCCCGTAGCATTTTGAGTACTTATATTTTTTAACCATTATTGTAATAAATAAAAAATCCGGATTGTGCTCTACTCCCTCAGGAGCGCCAGATCCGGTGCCATTAACCTAAACAATACGTCTCTTTTGGGGAGAGAGAAACCACTTCATTATGAAACTAAACATTACCTGGAAAATTTTTATAGGCATGACTTTGGGTATCATCGTAGGCTACCTGATGAATGTCTATCTTACCTCTGACCCCGAAGCACTTGCCTCTTATAGTGTATACCTGAATCTCTTAAGCAAAATTTTCCTGCGCTTGATAAAAATGATTATCGGGCC
Organism: Emticicia fontis; assembly: GCF_054779675.1. Classification (NCBI taxonomy): domain Bacteria; kingdom Pseudomonadati; phylum Bacteroidota; class Cytophagia; order Cytophagales; family Leadbetterellaceae; genus Emticicia; species Emticicia fontis. Next base: position 27,473 of record NZ_BAAGXU010000030.1, on the reverse strand, counting down.
TTTGATTTTCTCTATTCTGACAGTAGGTATAGCTAAGTTGGGCGACTTTAAAACGGTTGGACGTATTGGAGCCAAAACGCTGGGTTATTTTTATTTTGCTACTATTTTATCCTTGCTCACAGGTTTGATTGCCGTGAATGTGCTCAGACCCGGCAAGATGATGCAAATAGATTTGCCAGCATCAGGTGCAGATACAGGTATTGAATCGAAAAAGATGACTCTGGAAAACTTCTTTACCCATCTTTTCCCGCAAAGCTTCTTTGAAGCATTGGCAACCAATGAAATCTTACAGATAGTAGTGTTCTCTATTTTCTTTGGTATTGCTACTGCTGCTATTGGCGATCATGGTAAAATTATCATTAAAGGACTAGATGCGGTAGCCGAGGTGATGTTTAAGATTGTAGGCTATGTGATGGGCTTTGCTCCTTATGCGGTTTTTGGTGCCGTAGCAGCTGTAATTGCACAAAAAGGTTTAGGTATTCTGGGTGGTTATTTATATCTGATTATCTGTTTCTTTGCTACACTGGCTTTCTTTATACTGGTTGTCTTACCGCTTATCTGTCTGTTTGCCAAAGTACCTTATTGGAAGCTCCTGGCTTATGTAAAAGATGCGTTGTTCTTATCATTCAGCACGGCGAGTTCAGAGGCTTCTATGCCTTTACAGATTGAACAATTGAAGAAATTCGGAGTATCAGAAAGAATCGTGAGTTTTGTATTGCCATTGGGTTACTCTTTCAATCTGGATGGCTCTATGATGTATATGACTTTTGCAACCGGATTCATTGCCCAAGCCTATGGCATCGAACTATCAATAGGCCAGCAGATAACGATGTTACTTACTTTGTTGATTACCAGTAAAGGTATTGCCGGAGTACCTCGGGCTTCGTTGGTAGTTATTGCTGGTACGATGTCTCTATTCAACTTACCGGCCGAGGGTTTAATCTTATTATTTGCCGTAGACTGGCTATTGGATATGGGTCGCTCTGCTACTTCTGTGGCAGGCAATGCCGTTGCAACGGCGATTGTAGCTAAATGGGAGAATGAATTAGGGTCTGCGAAGGCAGTTTAAATATATAAAGAGTTATACTCTGTAAATAAACATCTTAAAAAACACCTGATTTTGTCAAGCCAAGGCAGTGCCTTGGCTTGACTTTTATATACCTAGAGGATTATCTCAGACTCCTCTCCAATACCTCAACCAAAGCCCACATATCTTGTTCGGTATTATAGACATTCGGAGAAACACGAATGGCTACCGTGCGATTGGAGACGATGATTTTATTATTTAATAATTGCTCCGTAAAGCTTTGATTATCGATGCCTTGTGGGAGACTGATCCCTAATAAATGATGCCCCCGATAAGCTTCTGATTCAAGGCTACAACCCATGTTGACCAGAGCTTCTAAGGGCTTTTGTGAGATGCTCTGGCAGTATTGCTGAATATTGTCTACTCCCCAGTCCAGAATATGCGAAAGGGCCTCTTCTAACATTGGGAGCTGAATAAATTGCGAATACTCTCCTGCATTGTATCGTTGGGCAAAGAGGCGATAGTCTTTCTGATAGTTGATGAGTTGAGCGAACTTATCACTATTCACCCGATTGAGCCATGATTCTTCTACCGGAATGCCTTCATCGAAAAACGCACCGAAATAAGCCAATCCAATACTATAAGGCCCTAAAAGCCACTTATATCCGGCACAAATGACTGCATCAGGTTGGATAGTTTCTACATCAAAACTCATTGCCCCTACTGATTGAGTAGCATCAACAATCATTAAAGCGCCTACTTCTTTGCAACGCTTTGAAATTTCTGCGAGATTGAACTTTACCCCATATATCCAATGGATATTGGGTACAACTATCATCGCTGTTTCTGTAGTAATGCTATTCAATATGGCTTCATTCCATAGCTGCCCACGATTTCCTAAAGCATCAGGCTTAGCCACAGTATGATAGCTTAATGATAATTGCTGACTGACTCTTTCAAAGGCATACACATTATTCGGAAATTCATCCTGAACAAGAACAATATGCTTCTTGGTAGAAATATTCGGTAAGCGATGCAGGTTATTGGCTACTACTGCCATGCCATAAGATACTGCCGAAATAATAGCAACCCGCTGTGGATTATCTATATTGAGCAGTCGGGCAAATAGTTTTTGTACTCTTTCGGCTGGCTCAAAGTGGCTTTTAGGGTCAATCGTAAAAGGCCGGCTGGCTTTCATCAGCATACCTTCTGTACCTTTCTCTATCGACGTTTTGAGCATTGGGGCATAGGCTGCCCCATTCAGATAAGTAATGCCCTCTTCCAGGGCAAATAAATGTTTTTGGTTAGTCATATCGTTCCGGCTTATACAGCGAAATATCGATGCTTGTTTGCTCATTGTCAACAATTTCCTGTACTAATTTTCCGGTGCCCGGTGCCAGGCTTAATCCCATCATGGCATGACCAGAGGCAATAATCAGGTTTTTGTATTTATTCGTACGACCAATATATGGCAAGCCATCCGGCGAACAAGGGCGTAATCCTGACCATACTTTCTCCTGCTTAGGTACTTCTATCGAGTAATCGGGAAAAAACTCTGGTACGGCCTTAATAATGCCTCGTACGCGATTCATATTAATATCCTGATTGATGCCCCCTATTTCCATAGTTCCTCCAAAACGAATCAGGTTATCAGCCATAGGTGTAATGGCCACTCTGGCTTCCAATAAAATAGATGGAATGTTCAGCTTTTTACCTGTTTGCTGTTGAAGCGTAGTACTATACCCTTTTCCGGCCTGCATTGGCAGATTAATGTTCAATTGCTTAGCCAGAATTGGCGACCATGACCCCGTAGCAATAATTAGTTGCTCTACAGCTATCGTCTTACCCGATTGCGTTTTAATGCTTTTAATCGTACCATTATCCGCCTCAAAACCAGTTACCTCAGTATTATACAAAAACTCAACCCCTTGTTTTTGCAATAAATCCTTTAGTTTCTTAACTAATGCATTCGGGTATAAGTGCGCATCACCCGGATAATAGACCGCTCCGGCTACCTCAGGTTTAACTTCCGGCTCTAACTGATGCAAAGCAGCCAAATCTAAAACTCTGGCTTCAATGCCCAGTTTATTAGCCGTTTCAGCTACTTCTGCTTCCTCATGGAAATTATGCTCGGTTTTGCAAAGCATCATCAGGCCACGTTCTTCAAACGAAAAATCGTTTTTCTCATCTTTGGCAAAATCCTGATAGAGCTTTTTAGCCAACAGGCTTATATCACGCAAAGCAGGCATTGCCTTTTCAACCTGTTTAGGATTAGCTGCTTTAGCAAACTTCAATCCCCACGAAATTAAATCCCAGCTCAGTCGTGGTTTTACATAGAAAGGACTTTCCGAATTAAACATCCAGCGGATACCTTTCTCAATCATGCCCGGTACTGCCAGGGGGATAAAATGGCTGGGAACAATCATTCCTGCATTGCCATACGAACAGCCATCTGACCCATCAGTACGCTCAATGATGGTTATTTTATGCCCTTTTTGCTGCAGATAATAGGCCGAATATAGCCCGATAATACCACTGCCTATAATGACTGTATGCGGTAAATTTGCGTTTGTAGCCATGAATATTGTCTATGATTAATGTCTTATATCACCTGAAAACCGAAGGCATAAGGATCGTCCTGGTCATCAATCGTGATGGTATTATTACCATAGATTCTTGCCCAGCCCTCAATGCTTGGGTAAATGGCATCAAAATCACCAACTTTAGTTGTTCCTTCAATGCGACCGATAAACTTACTACCAATAATGCTCTCATGCACAAATTCATCACCTGCTTTCAATTGACCTTTAGCTGCCCACTGCGCCATACGAGCCGATGTACCAGTACCGCACGGTGAGCGATCAATGGCCTTATCGCCATAAAACACGGCATTACGTGCGGTTGAAGTGGGGTCGAGTACTTTGCCAGTCCATTCGATATGGCTTAGGCCATTGATGGTTGGGTTTTCGGGATGCACAAACGTATGCTTTTCGTTAATGCGTTCTCTCAACACCCTTGCCCAGGCAATCAACTGGTCGGCTTTGAAATGCTCCAAACCCGGGAAATTCTCCTGCACATCTACAATGGCATAATAATTTCCACCATAGGCTACGTCTACTTTTAAAGTACCTAAATCAGGACATTCTACCTCAATATTCTCAGCAGCCAGAAATGAGGCGACATTGGTTAATTTAACCGATTTGACCTTGTTTCCTTCTTGTTTATATTCTATCATTACCAAACCGGCCGGGGCTTCCATTCTCACAAAGCCAGGCTTTTTCGGCTGAATTAAACCATGTTCAATAGCAATGGTGATGGTTCCGATGGTTCCATGCCCACACATCGGCAGACAACCACTGGTTTCGATGAATAATACGGCCACATCGTTTTCAGGGTCATGAGGCGGGTAGAGAATACTACCCGACATCATGTCATGTCCGCGAGGTTCAAACATCAACCCTTTGCGAATCCAGTCGTATTCGCGCAGAAAATGCTGCCTTTTTTCAGACATATTTTTGCCCTCTAAGATTGGTCCTCCTCCGGCAACCAAACGTACCGGATTCCCACAGGTGTGGGCGTCTATACAAAAAAAGCTCTTTACCATGTTTTTAATCAGAATTGAGGTAATACTGGTCTGGTAGCCAATGAATCATTGATGATTTTCAATACGCGTTCACGCTCTTCACCTACCAATGGCAATCGTGGTTCACGTACCCATTCAGTACCTAATCCGGTAGCTACTTCTGCTAATTTGATATTCTGCACAAATTTAGTGGAAACATCCAGGTGCATCAGCGGGAAGTGCCAGCGATAAATTGCTCTCGCTTCTTCAATCCGTCCTTGTTTCACTAATTCGTATATTGCAACAGTTTCACGTGGGAAAGCATCCACTAAACCTGCCACCCAACCATCAGCACCCATTACTAAGCTTTCAAAAGCCAGATCGTCTACGCCAGACAAAATCTTGAATCTATCACCCAAAGCATTAATAATATCCGTCATGTAGCGGATGTCTCCCGTTGATTCTTTCATAGATTCAAAGTGAGGATTTGCCGCCAACTCACGAAACATAGGAATAGAAATAAACGTCTTGTAAGCCAATGGATTGTTATAAGCCATCACAGGCAAATCGGTAGAATCGGCTACTCTGTGCAGATAATGCAGGGTTTCTCTATCATCAGATGGGTAGCGCATCGGTGGCAATAACATAAAGCCTTCTGCACCCGTTTGTTCACATTCTTTGGCAAAAGCCATAGCTTCGCGTGTAACGCATTCTGCAATACAAATTACTAAAGGCACTCTGCCAGCAATAGTATTCTTAGCAGTTTCAAGCAAAGTCAGTTTTTCTTCTTTAGTTAAAGTACCATTTTCACCTAATGAACCGCAGATGATAATGCCATGCACACCTGCTTTGATTTGTTCATCGATATTAAAAGAGAAAGTTTTCAGGTCAAGACTTTCGTCCTGAAAAAAATTAGTAGTTACTGCCGGATAAACACCTGTCCAAGAAGGTTTCATAAGATTTGTATTAGTTTATGAATGATTCGATTTGATGATACAAAGCTAGCTTATACAAAATATAAAAACTTATGCTTGCTTTGCTAGTAGTTATACTTTTTTACCCCTAATAGTTGTCTGGTATTTTTTATTGGGGTAAATTAGTATTTATCATTATCAATCAAATCATATTTGTTGAATCAGCGAATAAATTAAGTGGCTAAAATTATAATGGTATTTTTCGCATTCAGTACTGCCAGAGGGCGGCACATAAAGTAAACTTTTATTCGAAAATCCGAAATAGAAAATCGACAATTATATAGATGAAACCTCTATTATTCCGAATACCTAAAACAGAAACAGAATCGTTTCGTGTACAGATTGATGATTTGCCTTATTTTTATGATACCCTGCATTTTCATCCGGAATGGCAGATAACATTAATGATAGAGGGCACAGGAACCCAGTTTGTGGGCGATAATGTAGAGCGGTTTCAGCCATATGATATTTATTTGCTAGGCAGTAATCTACCTCATGTTTTCAGAAGCGATGCTGAGTATTATACTGAAAATTTAAGAGCGTATTCTATTTCTATTTATTTCAGAGGAGATATTCTGGGAGAAAATTTCTTCGATATTCCTGAGACCTTACATCTGAAAAGCTTGTTAAATGAGGCATCCAGAGGGTTTAGAATCAGATGTAAAGAGGCCAATGCCCTAACAACCTTAATTGATTCCGTCACGAATAAAAAGGGATTCGAGAAACTCCTGACTTTTCTTGAAATACTCAATGCACTTTCGATATCGCCGAATAAAGAATTTCTTTCAAGTATTACTTACCAAAGCACTCAGAAGGAAACTGATAACCAGCGCATTAATGATGTATTTGAATTTCTGATGCGGAATTATGAGCGGGAAATCAACCTGGAAGAAGTGGCTGAAATTGCCAATATGACTCCTAATGCCTTTTGCCGTTTTTTCAAGCTTCGCACCCGAAAAACTTTTTCTGAATTTCTGAATGATATCCGAATTGGTCATGCCTGCCGGATGCTGCAAAGTGGCGATAACAGTGTTCTGGAAGTTTGCTATGCCAATGGCTTTAATAATGTATCCAATTTCAATCGCCAGTTTAAAAATCGAACCCGAATGACCCCCAGCGCATATTTAAAAAAATATGATACCTAAACATAAGATTAAATTTTATACATTTGTATAACTTTACCCTATGAATCCTGCACATGGTATAATTTTTGACCAACTTTTCACGTCAACTGCTTTACGATTTTTGCTCGCACTAAGAAAATAAATATTATTTTTTGCAAAAATTAAATAGGATAAAATAATTCCTGTACTAAGAAAATATGTTTGAGACACATCAGTTTAGTCCAATTCTTGATAAAGAATTTCTTACAGAAAATTACGATACAATTGAGTATCTGGTAGAAATTTTCGGTGATTTTTTAGCACTCATGCCCGAGGAAATTGAGGATATTAAAACAGCACAAGCCGAAAAAGATAAAGATAGAGTAGTAAAAAAAATACACGCCATCAGTTCGGCTATCGGCTTTGTAGGTGGTACTGATTTATCAGACCGAATGAAAAAATTTGAGGTAAATGCAAAAACTGACCCCGAATTTGACATAAACAACGAAGAATCGAACACATTAGTGAATGAGATTGATGAATTTATCGGCGTCATTCAAAACGAATACGATCAATTGAGTTAAACAAGTTTTCTTCAATACAAGGCATTTCAAAGTGTCTTGATTATTAATAATCAAGACACTTTTCTACACAAATTTTTCTACACTAATTTTAATTTAATCTTAATAGAAAAAATAGTTATCGAGCGGTATCATTCGTTTTTCTGGCATTTGCTTGGCTTGATTTTTGCTTTGTTTTGGGTAACAGGATGTCTTATATTTTCAGGCAACGATACCCACTATGAGCCTACAAAGCAATACACAGATAATAGACACAGATGAACAAACCATCTGGTCAAATAAATATGTCAGGTTTTTTAAATCTACTATTGGGATTCATAATACCATCGATCATATGATGGGCGTATTACTGCAATCGCTGAAAAAACTGGATATTGCTGAAAAAATCTACTACGTTCAATTTTTGCATAATGATGTTGCTGAGATAGCCTTTAGCACCGACTCTGCGCTGGTAGGGCTCAAGATTCCGTTCTGTAAATCGCATGGCCTCACTGAGAATACTTTCAAAATTATAGAAGAAGAAACTTCGGCGTTCAGCTTCGAAAAGACACACAAGAAAGTTATTGTACAGGCCATTAAAACCGACCATACGACGGGGCTTCTGGTAAAAATATGTGCCGGAGATGCCAATATCCATAGTGCTTACAGATATTTCTCGTTGCTCTGCAAAATCAGGTTTGAAGAGATTGTTTCAACCTATCAGACAACAACCGATTTAACAGAATTGAATATCAGGTTCGAATCGATATTGAGTAAAAGTCCGATACCGATTGTTTTTGTAGACGAAAGTGCCAATGGTGTTTTTATGAATACAAAGGCTTATGATTTATTCGGATTTTCTTCTGATGAGCCTGTTACTTCACAAAAGGTTGCCGAAGGCTTTAATAAATTAATCGGCAAGTTGCAGAATAAGGAAGAGGTGCAAAACAAAATGCAGGAGTTAATGTTCTCTAGCTCAATAGACCGCTGGAGATGGAAATTCGGTGCACCAATAAACCGTACATACAATGTTATTACACAGCTAATTCATGTTAACCGTTATACCGGAAGAATCTGGATTTTTGAAGATGTAACGATTGAAGAACAAGTTGAAGAGCGTTTACAGGTCATTAACCACCAGTTGATACATCTGGCAGAAAAGGAAAGACGTGATAATGTGATGAAAACCACTTTCCTGGCCAATATGAGCCATGAGATTCGCACGCCTATGAACGGGGTTATTGGTGCGGTAAGCTTACTGGAAAACACGGTTCTATCAAACGAACAATTTGAATTAGTAAATATTATCAAGAAAAGTGGCGAAAGCCTTATTTCCTTGATTAATGATATATTAGATTACTCGAAAATTGAAGCAGGTGAATTGACAATTCAACCAGAGGTATTCTCGTCGGTTGAATTGTTTGACGATTGTGTAGATGTATTCTATGCTACGGCACTTGAAAAATGTATACAGTTACGGGTGATGCTCAATCCAAATCTGCCTGTATATATTAAGGCAGATAGAAACAGATTACGCCAGATCATTCTGAATTTTGTTTCCAATGCCGTTAAATTCTCGCCAAATGGCAGTTGGGTAACTATCAAGGTTTCTTCAAGGATTATTGATGGTAAACCTACACTCTCCTGCAAGGTAATTGACCAGGGCAAAGGGATTGAGGCTAATGAACAGGAGTTAATATTTGACCGTTTCAAACAATTGACCAACAAACATTCAGGAGGAACAGGGCTAGGATTGGCTATCTGTAAGCGCCTGACTGAGATGATGGGTGGGGTAATTGGTGTGAAAAGCAAACTAGATGAAGGTGCTGAGTTTTTCTTTGAAGTACCGTTTGAGAATACTGACGCCAAACCAATTCTTCTGGGTGATTTGTTTACGAAATATGCCAGTACTGATGCTTGTATATGGACATTGGATTCAGAAAAGGCAGTTGAGACATTTGAGCAGTATTTTAAAGACAAGAAGCTAGAGTTGGTGGCTTTTGAGTCGGCAGAACAATTTTTTACTGTACCTCAGCCGCCTCCATCGATGATATTAGTAGATTCGATGCAGATAAATGGCGAACTGGAAAAGACCATCAATGTATTCAGAAAAAATGGTATATCAGAACAGGTACCTATTGTAGTGATGGGCTATAGCCATGAGAAAGAAACTAAAGCCTATGCTGAATTCGGATATAGTGATATGATGATTAAACCATTGAAGTTGAAGAACTTAATGAAGATGGTTGAGAAATGGGTGTTCAAGAATGTAATACAACAGCCTGCTCAGAAAATTGAGGAAACTAAGCCAACAAAAATTCTGACCGACCATAGTGTGTTGGTAGTAGAAGATAATGAGTTTAATCAGAAAATACTGAAGCGTATTCTGGAAGGGGTTATGGATGATTTTGATATTGTAGAAACTGGAGAAAAAGCTGTGGCTGAATCAAAAACTAAGAAGTATGATTTGATTTTTATGGATATTCAGCTTCCGGGCATTAATGGTATCATGACCTCAAAACTCATCAGAGAAACCTATCAGGATAGTGACCAACCGTTTATCATTGCGCTGACAGCCGATGTATTCCTGAAAGATTCAACTGCTTTAGAAGAGGCAGGTTTTGACGATTATCTGCCAAAACCTTACCGTCAGAAGGAAATATTGGGTAAAATAGATAATTACCTGCAACGCCAGTCTCACATGGTTTTATAACCTGCTGTTGAGAACTTAATTGGTTTTGTACTGACTTCGGTACAAATCATACTGAATTTATCTCCTTCTTTTTTATTGATTCCTTGTACTTCAAGGGGTACACCTTTCATATCTGAGGGCATGGGTGTGCCTGTGCTTTTGGCCAGTTGTTGTGCCATAATTTTGTAGAAACTCGTCGAGTTAATGGGCAATTTGTCGGTCATCCATACATAAGAAGTATAATCGGCGGTTTCGGTCAGCCATTCTTCGCATTTATAGCCTAAAATGGTTTTGGTTCTTCCTGTTTTCTTTGGGGTTGACACTTTCATTTTAGGGTCATTCTGCATATCCTTCATGGTTTTGTCTAAATCAAACGGAATACCCATAATCATTTTCTGGTCGTCCATAAACATAATCATCGACTTTTCGGCATAGTCAATTACACCGCGCATACTTGTGCCTTGCCCCATGTTTAAGGCAATACCAAAGATGTTTTCAGTTCCTGCAGGAAAATACCACATTTGTTCACCTTTTGAGGCTTTTCCATCATTTGTAGCAGTTACCTGAAATTTAAGCGAACCTGCAAAATTGTATTCGGGCTTGGGTTTTACTTTTTTGCCGCCGCTCATAGCTTTTGCAAAGTCCTGAGCACTTTGGGCATAGGTTGATACACTCACTAATGCAATTAATACAACAAACAGACTGTTTTTCATGATATAAGGTTGTTTTATACGAAATTAAACTAAACTTTCTATCAAACGAAAATGAGCGGCTTATGTTTTGGCTTATTTATTGAATGGAGGTTAATACCCACAAAAAAATCCCCATAGCAACTATGAGGATTTCTATATATAAATAAGCAATGGCTTAATTTCCTAAACTTCCTAATTTATCAACAATCAACCCTTCAAGATATTCTTTAATAGAATCGATTTTGATTTGTGAAACCACATCTTCGGCAAAGGCCAACAATTGTAAACGAATGGCTTCTTTCTTCGGAATACCACGTGATTGCATATAGAATATAGCTTCGTCGTTCAGTTTACCTGTGGTTGTACCGTGCGAACACTTTACATCATCCGCCCAGATTTCCAATTGTGGTTTGGTATTCATGGTTGCTTCGTCAGTCGTCACCACATTGCGGCAGTTCTGATAAGCATTGGTTTTTTGCGCATCTTGTTGCACAAAGATTTTACCATTAAAAACCCCAGTCGACTTATCCATCAGAATACCTTTATACAATTCATTGCTTTGGCAATTAGGTTTTCTGTGGTCAACTAAAGTATGATTATCAATATGTTGTTTACCGGTTGGCACATATAAACCATACATATGGCTATCAATATGCTCACCATCTAAAACAATATTGAGGTTATTTCTTACAAAACCACCATTTACTGTCACAGTAGCAGCATAAAAATAGCTTCTATCTTTCTGATATACCTGTGTAGTCCCTATGTGGTGCGTTTTATCGCTTTCGTTTTGTACTTTATAATAATCGGCTCTGGCGTCTTCAAACAATACAAACTCGGTTACTGTATTGATAAAGTACTTGTTATCACCTATGGTACGATATGCCTCTGCAATTTTCACTTCGGCATTTTTGCCTACTACAATCAGGTTTCTTACCTGTGAGCCAACATCTTCTTTGCGGGTATCGCCAATAAAACGCAGGATAACAGGTTCTTCTAAAGTCTTGTTATCGGCAATATGCACTACTACACCATCTTTTGCCAAAGCAGTATTCAAGGCAGTGAAGGCATCGTTTTTATAATCAGCATATTGTGCAAAATATTGGTTTATCACCTCTGGCATTTTCTCTTGAGCTTCGGCAAAAGGAACTACCTGCAGGTGTTCGCTAGGGCTTTCGATATGCGATAATTCTGCATGAAATACGCCATTAATAAAATACAATACATTGCCTTTCAGGTGTGGCAGATGTATTTCTTTTAAATCTTCATTGCTGAAATCAGAACCTGCTTCGAAATTGTAGTTTTGTTTTACCAGACTCGAAACATTGCTGTATTTCCATTCTTCATGACGGATAGTTGGGAAACCCAATCTGTCAAAATTTTTCATGGCTTCGCTACGCAACTGATTGATAGGCAAAGCGCTTTTACCATTCAGCTGTGTCTGCAAAGTCTGAAAATCAGCAATTAATTGATTTTTTAAATCTGTATTTTCTATCGAACTCATCTTATATTTCTGCTACTGCTTCTAATTCTATTTTATAGCCAAAGTGTAATTCTTTTACCGGAATGATTGACCTGGCCGGTCGGTGATTTCCGAAAAAGCTGGCATACATTTGATTGACAATCCCCCAGTGGTCTCCGTCTACAATATAGGCAGTGGTTTTTACCACTTTATCTATACTGCTCCCTGCTTCTGCCAGAATCTGTGTGAGGTTATCAAAAACCACAGTTAACTGCTCTTCAATGGAAGATTCAACAGGTAATTTTTCGGAGTTTTTTATTCTGATGGGTAAAATGCCTGAGGTATAAACCATGCCATTGCTCACAATTGCGTGTGAATAATGACCTACGGGTTTCGGACTTTCAGGAACTTGAATAATTGTCATGGGTAGATAGGTTAAGCTACTTCAAGCGAATCAACTTCTGCTTTAATCCAGTCATAACCTTTTTCTTCTAGCTCAAGCGCTAGTTCTTTCGTACCCGATTTCACGATTCTACCTTTGTATAGTACGTGTACAAAGTCTGGCACGATATAATCTAATAAACGTTGGTAGTGCGTTACTACGATAAACGAGCGGTTTTCGTCTCTTAGTTTATTAACTCCTTCGGCTACAATTCTAAGGGCGTCAATATCTAATCCTGAATCAGTTTCGTCAAGAATACATAATTGAGGCTCTAGCATAGCCATCTGGAAAATCTCGTTACGTTTCTTTTCTCCACCCGAGAAACCTTCGTTCAATGAGCGTCTCAACAAAGTGTCGTCAATCTTCACTAACTTCGCTTTTTCCTTCATTCTTTTCAGGAATTGCGCAGCATCCAAAGGCTCTTGTCCGTTGTATTTACGGATTTCGTTTAAAGCAGTTTTGAGGAAATTAATGGTGGTTACACCCGGGATTTCTACCGGATACTGGAATGCAAGAAAGATACCTTCAGCGGCTCTTTCTTCAGGAGACATATCTAATAAATCTTTACTGTTAAACTCAACAGTACCGTTGGTTACTTCATAGTCTTCTCTACCTGCCAGCACTGAAGCAAGTGTACTTTTGCCCGAGCCGTTTGGTCCCATAATGGCGTGAACCTCGCCCGGTTTTACTTCAAAATTTATTCCACGTAATATTTCCTTCTCCTCAATTCTCGCATGTAAATTACTGATAGTGAGCATTTTTTAAGCTATATTTTAAATGATTCTTGACTACTGATTGTTTGAGTACTCTGATAGATAATAAAAATCAGGCTGCAAAGATACAACCAAAATAGCCAAGATGCTATTCTTATTCAATTATAATAACCCTAAATAGTCGTAGCTCGTTCCTTTTAGCCTATAAAATTTGATATATACGTATTTAAATAAAATTGCTGGGTATTAAAAATCAATATTTCAAACAAATGGCTAAATAACATCTCGCATTATCAATCTGTGCAGCATCTCACGGAGACTAGCCCCCCATGTTATTCCATATCACGCCACCACCTCATACAATTTCATTATCTTGGCCTTATTTTTCAATGTTACTTCTCCTACTTCCTTACAATTAAAGGATTCTTTTACTTTTTCGTAGGTAGATTCGCTGATGATAATCTGGCTTGGTTTGGCGGCAGACTGTAAGCGTTGGGCTGTATTTACTGCATCGCCGATTACAGTATAGTCTAATCGTTTTAAGGATGCAGAACCAATATTACCCGAAATCATTTCGCCTGTGTTGATACCGATAGATACTTTAGGCAAATAAGTCGCATGGTTCGGTAATACCTCCTCAATTTTATCAATTGCCGAACGCACAGCTAATGAAGCTTCAATGGCGCGGTCAATATGGTACTCTCCTTTGAAAACAGCCATCACGGCATCGCCCATAAATTTATCTACGTGTCCTCCCTGATCAATGATGCCTTTTACCATCACATCAAAGTATTTGTTAATAAGGCTCACAACAGTATCTGGTGTTTCTTTTTCTGAAATAGATGTAAAACCACAAATATCTATAAAAACAACAGTGGCTTCGATAGTTTCATTAGCCGTCAGGGATTTCTCAAACTCATGGCTGTTCATGAATTTAAGCACCGTTTCATCCACATACATTTTCAGGATATTATTTTCTTTGATAGCCTGCAATGTCTGGCGCAGTTGTGTTACGTGTTTGATGGTTTTCTCAACCGTTACCTCTAGGTCTTCAAAATTAATGGGTTTGGTTAAGAAATCAAATGCCCCGCGGTTCATGGCTACTCTGATATTATCCATGTCGCCATAGGCCGATACTATCACAGCTTTTAAGAGCGGGTGATTATCGGAAATCTTACTCAATAGGGTCAGTCCGTCCATTTCTGGCATATTGATGTCACTCAGAATCATATCAATATCCGGAAACTCCTGTAATATTTTTAAGGCTTCGGCACCATTTTGTGCGAAGCTGAATTCATAGGTTTTTTCTCGAATCTGTCGGCGGAATTTCTGTTTGATGAGGGTCTCTAAATCAGCCTCATCGTCTACAACCATTATTTTGGCGTTCATATCGAACTAATAAGTTTTTGTTTGAGTTCTGCAAAATCTAAAGGCTTGGTGAGGAAATCATTTGCTCCTAATTTCAGTGCTTGTGAGTGGCTTTCTTCATCGCCATAAGCAGTAATCATCATAATTGTCGGAGGGGCGCTTGGCGAAGTAGTACGGATATGCTTCAACAGTTCTAATCCACTCATGCCAGGCATATTGATATCTGATAGAATCAACACCGCCTGAGAATCTTGTCCATCTAAATAGGCTAAAGCCTCTTCGCCAGACCCACTAAAAGCAAAATCAAATTCACCTGCCCTGATTTCCCGACGAAAACGTTGTTGGAATAGAACTCTTACATCTTCTTCGTCATCAACTACTAATATTTTCATAAAAACTGGGTTAAGCGATTAATATATTTCAAAGATAAGGCAATTTGATGATAAACGTTGTCCCCTCTCCTTCTTTTGTTTCCACTTGAAGCGTTCCGCCATGGCCTTTGGTAACAATATCATAAGCCAGTGAAAGCCCTAATCCGGTACCTTGCCCGGTTGGTTTTGTGGTAAAGAAAGGCTGGAAAATCTTGGCCTTCACATGCTCCGGAATACCCGTTCCATTATCAGATACTTTTATTTCCACTTCGCTAGCTAGCTTCTTAGTACTGACAATCACCTGGCCTTTGCCTTGCATATCTTTCACGGCATAGAAGGCGTTATTGATAAGATTCAATAGCACCCGGCCAAAATCCTGAGTTATCAATGGAATCTTAGGCAGACTTTGGTCTAAATTGGATTTAAAGTCGGCATTAAAACTTTTGTCTTTAGCTCTGATGCCGTGATACGCCAATCGCAGGTATTCATCGGCTAGAGCATTTACATCCGTTGCCTCTTTTTTGCCTGTGCTTGCCCTTGAATGCTCAAGCATCCCTTTTACAATGCTACTGGCACGTTTGCCATGATGGTTGATTTTTTCAAGGTTCTGGGCAATATCTCCTAACAATTCTTCTTCCAGTCCCTCATCCCGCTCAGCTTTTTCTTTACTTCTTTCATCGTTTAATTCTTCAATCAATTCTTTGCTTAGCTCAGAAAAATTATTGACAAAATTCAACGGGTTCTGTATCTCGTGTGCAATACCTGCTGTCAGTTCACCTAAAGAAGCCAATTTTTCGCTTTGAATCAACTGGGTTTGGGTAGCTTTCAACTCTTCTAATGATTTGGCTAGTTCGGCTGTGCGTTCAGCCACTTGTTTCTCTAATACCTCATTCTGTGCGGCTAAGATTTGCTGTTTTTCCTGTTCATGTGCCAGATTCCTGGCAGATAGTTCTTCTATTTCTATCAGCTTATTACTTAAAGCCTGATGGGTTTTGGTGTATTCTCTCACCAGCGAAAGGGATAAGCCGACAGGAATACTAAAGAACATGATAATGAGAATAAATATACCAAAATTAAGAATAAGGCTACCTGAACCATTACCGGTTGATCCCTCAAGAAATAATATAAAAATAGCGAGAATAGCCGATGCGGCTACAACTACCAATGAGTAAATAGGCACTTTAGCGTTTGAATCTTTTCTGCGGTCGGCTAGTACACTTACTCTGATGAAATCGACAAATAATAGCAGAAACGGAGGCCATGATTCAATAGCCCAGGTCAGGCTCCAATTGAAAATATAACAGAACATACTCCCGATTACCATAAAGGCAAGCATGTAGAAGATGAATCCGAATTTCTGATTGAGGTATTGATAGAGGGATACATTTATGAGAAAAACGCCCAGATAGGTAGTAATCACAGATAAGAGACCATATATCTCTTTAGACGAAATTTCTTCCTGATAACTTTCCAGACTTCTCAGAAAAAAGGCCAGTGTCAATAAAAGCATCGTTAAACCTAAGCTTAAACTTACTTTTCTGGCTCGGTTTGAGAAATAAAAAGAAAAATGCAGGATGGCAAAAATCAGGAAAATACCTGTAAAGAAATAGTAGAATCCGGCTGTACGGTTAGCCTGTTCTTCCAAAAATGCTCCTATGTCTTTTGCATTATGAACTCTAAAATGAAAGATTTCGGAGTTTGTACCAGGATAATAGAAATTATCTTTGGTAAATGAATATCTGACTGCCAGAACGTGCTTATTGGTATCCGAAAAAATAATCGGTAAGGCGGTGGTATTAACGTCTGTATGTTCTTTATCCGGATCTTTGCTGACTACTCCTAATTTATGCAAGAGTTTACCATCCAGGTAAATTTCAGAAGCGCCCATTTGTTTGACGCTTATCGAAAGTGGCTGATTCACCAATGCCTCCGTAACCTGAATTGGGCGTCTGAACCACGCTATTTCAGCATTTCTTAATTCAGGAAAATCTTCAATAGATTCATTTACTAAGAGTTTCCCCCATTTACTATCATCAAAGTCCCGTTGTGCCCAAAGCTGATTATCACCTGTATGCCATTTCCAATGGTTACTTAAGGTATAACCATAACCTGGAATACTATCCAATGGCGTAAATTTCTTTTGTTTTTGCCCCAGCGCCTGTATGCTTAAAAGCAATATAAAAAACAGGTAAAAATGCTTCATGAAATCGTTGATGTCTTCTTTATATTAGGTAATGTTACTGGGTATTGAGTGGTTAGTTTTTGTCTGAACTTTGATTTAGCTGATTAAAGTGATTTATATGATGACATTTATAGAGTAATACCTAATCAGTTTAGTCATTCAATCAGGTAAATCAAAGTTCAGACAATCACTCATTCACACAATCACTCAATCCTTAATTCACAGGTATGGTAATCACAAATTCTGTCCCCTCCCCTTCTTTAGAATTTACTTCAAGAACACCACCGTGGCCTTTGGTGATGATATCGAAGGCTAATGATAGGCCCAGGCCTGTGCCTTGTCCGGTTGGTTTGGTGGTAAAAAATGGTTGGAAAATCTTGTTTTTTACGCTTTCAGGGATGCCTGTGCCGTTGTCGGTTACTTTAATTACAATTTCCTTATCTGCTTCTACAAATTCAGTACTTACCTCTACCGTTGGTTTATAGCCTTCAATATTCAATTTTGATTTTTGTTGTACAGCATAAAACCCATTGTTAAAGAGATTCAATAATACCCTTCCGAAATCCTGTGGAACGATTTTAACTTTTGGTACTTTAGAATCAAGATGCGTTTTGAAGTCAGCATTGAAAGTTTTGTCTTTAGCTCTTAGACCATGATACGAGAGGCGCAGGTATTCATCAGCCAGATCGTTCATATCTGTTTCCTCCTTCTGCCCGGTGCTTGTGCGGGAGTGTTGCAGCATTCCTTTTACAATGCTGGCCGCCCGCTTGCCATGATGGTTGATTTTCTCCTGATTCTGTACCAGATCACTTACCAACTCTACTATTAGATCTTTATCCTGGTCTTCTCTGTCCAGTTCTTCCTGTAATTCTTTTGCGAGTTCAACACTTAATTCTGAGAAATTATTCACAAAATTGAGTGGATTCTGTATTTCATGAGCAATTCCTGCGGTGAGTTCTCCTAAAGAGGCCATTTTTTCGGCCTGCACCAACTGATTCTGGGTAGCTTTTAGTTCGGCAATGGTTTCTTCCAGTTCGTTTTTCTGTTTTGTCAATTCTGCTGTTCTTTCTGCCACCTGATATTCCAGTTCCATTTTTTTGGCCTCGTTTCTTAATCGTTCTTCTTCGGCTTTTTGTCTCTGCTGTTGCTCTACCTTATTCTGCTTATGGGCGTAGAATCCAAAACCAATCATCCAGAAAAAGGAAAATCCATAGGCTGTACCAAATAGTTCGTCGTATTCTTTATAAAATGAGTGGAATAGCACATCAAAAAAAGTATCTATGAAAATCATGATAACGACCGGTAATACCGCCGTAAATAAGGTACGGGTGTTCCGGTTGTATCTGGCTCTATAAATAAGCAATGCCCCGACTAATATAAAAATCTTATAGTACCAGTCATTGATAAACTTCAAGCCGGGTATATTCGCCAACAGGAATAATGGTACTACGAATAACCAGGTATTTTTTAATATCCTATCATATTCAGGGAATCTTTTGGGCGTATCATAATACATGCGTAGAAAGCGTATTACAAAAAATGTAAATATGCCCTTTTCTACCATATCACTGTAGTCAACTTTCATAGTGTTTTCGAAGTAAGTCGGGGTAAATGGTTAAAATTATCTGGCTATGCTTAAAGATTCTATCAGATTGTCCGGTTGTGTCTGGCATTCTCAACCAAAAATAGCGAAGAATCCTGCAAAATACAATTTTATCGGGTCAGGAACGCATTGATGAGTATTTTCCTGATAAAAAAGAGACGTGTTAGGATTATTTGAATAAAATTTGTGATAATATTTGCAATCTGAAACCGTAGATACTTACCGGTGGTTTTCCTATAAGCAAAAATGATTTACTAATGGATATTGAAAAGGCAGAAGCGTATGTTTTCGACAAGCTGGAAGATAGTTTATCTGATACGCTGTTTTATCATGGGTTACATCATACTATTGATGTGAGCAATGCTGTTTTACAAATAGCTATAGCCGAGGGCATACACGATAAAGAAACGCTTAATATTCTGCAAACTGCCGCGCTATACCACGATCTAGGCTTTATTAGTACCTACCAAGGGCATGAAGAAGAAAGTTGTAGGCTTGCCAGGGTTTCTTTGCCTAATTTTGAATACAACGAAACTCAGATTGAGAAAATATGCGGGCTGATAATGGCTACCAGAATACCCCAGAATCCTACTAATCATCTGGAGCGAATCATGGCTGATGCTGACCTTGACTATCTGGGTCGTGAAGACTTCTGGCCTATTTCCCGTTCGCTCTATGATGAATTGTTTGAAAGAGAAATGGTAACAGACATAGAAAGCTGGAACAAACTACAGATAGGCTTTCTTGAAAACCACAGCTATTGGACAGAAACCTCCAGACAATGGCGCAACCCTGCTAAATTGAAACGGATTGAGGAGTTAAAAAAGATAATCAATGAATGATTTAGTGATTTGAGAGAATAACTTATTCAATAATCACTCAATCGCCGGGCGTCGGGCGCTCATTCACTAAATCACTCAATATTAATGCCCCGACAGCCTCTTCAATTTATCATTCTGTGCCCGGATACGTTGGCATAAAATTCTTAATACACTGCGGAGCAATTCGTCGCGTTCCTCCATCAGATCGTAGAAATCGTCCTGGTCTATTCTGAATAGCAATACATCACTTTTTGCCAGCGCAGTTGCCGAACGTGGTTCTGAATCCAGTAAGGCCAGTTCACCGAAAATATCTCCTTTGCCCATCGTGGCAAAAATCACTTCGTGATCCACAATCCCGATTTCTCCAGAGTAAATCACGTACATACAATTACCTATGGCTCCTTTCTGAAAAATCTCCTGCCCTTCATGATACGTTACTTCGTTCATGATAGGCACAATAGAGGTAAGTACGTTTTCAGGAGTTTCAGAGAATAGTGGTGTATTTTTCAATACAATTACTCGCTCCAGTTCAGATATTTCGTTTTCATCGTGTCCGTGGTGCATAGCTAAAATATCTTTATATTTTTCTGTTAAATTCGGGTGTTTATGTATAATTTCTTTCGTGGCTTCAAAGAAAAGTTTCTTCTGAGAACCGATATACTTTTCAAAAAGCTGATTTCTGCTGTTCTTAAATTCCCATTTACGCAGGGCTGCTACGATTGTCCAATCGCCAAAAGCCAGGCTTCCTTTCTCTAATACATATTGAACAATGGGCTGAACCGTTATATCCTTATTGAAATAGGCTTCAAAGGCGACTTTTTTCTTATCTACATCCGAGTCGTCGAGTATCGCATGGAGGCATTTATAAATAGCCCTTGGAATAATATTATCCAGAATTTCCAAAGCATTTGCCCGCTTTTCTTTTGATGAATGTTCTACGCCCATCATGGCATCCTGAACCATATCTTTATCATACAGCAGCATCAGCAGATAGAAAATACGGTTAGATGATTGCCCGAGTTCGTGGTGCAGCAAAGTATCTTCTAATATGCCAAAACCATATAATAGCTGATATGCATGAGCTAGTTCTTCTTCCAGCAGTTTTTCAAACATGGCCTCGTAGTCTTCGGTAGTCGAGCGCTTGGCTAATACCTTTAAGGCTAGTTGCCTTACATTCAACGATTCATTTTGTGCCAGTCTTATCAGCAATCTTTCACTGGCAAGACTCTGGTATTTTTCGCTGAATAATACTACTTTTTGGAGTAAGCCAATATCACCGCCTTTTGTCAGAGCCTCTACTTCTTCAAAACCTCTGCCACCTGATTTTATGAGGCTATTGATGGCTTTTTTACCCCAGATACGATCTTCTAATAAATGCACCAGACTTTTGATGAGGGCAGATGAATCAATGGCACCTGCTACATCTATGGCTTTTTCTTTCACCTCTCCTACTCCTTTTTCCAGACATATTCTCACGAAAGTTTCATATTCTTTCAGGCGCAAAGCTTCTATGATTTCCAACGCTACTACAATATGTTTGGTGTCTGTGCTTTCGCAGAGTTCGTCCAATCTGGTTTTGGCTTCCGGTCTTTGCAATTTCCAGCAGGCTATAATTGCGCCTTCTACTGTGTAGATATTTCTGGAGTTCAGATATACCGAGCGTTGTTCGGGTGTGGTAGCTGCGGCACAAGCTATTTCTGCCGAAATGCGTCTGGCTAACGGATTGGTTTCATTTTCATTAAAAATCTGCAAAAACTGTGGTTCTAAAGTTAAATGCAGATTCCGGACAACCGCCAGAATATGCAGGCGCACTTTATCCGATTTATTCTTTAATAATATCGAAACCTGATTCTGGATTACTTTAGGCTCAAACTTCACCATCCAGTCAATAGCGCTGATTACTTCTTCAGGCTTATCACTTGTCAGGTTTTTCAGAATAATGCTCAGGGCATCGCCTTGCACAACCAATTCGTTACTTTTCAGGAACCGTTTACTCAAGGCATTCTTTAATTCTATAATATAGCGTTTATAGGCTTTATTGAGGAAGAATAGCGCTAATAATGATAAAAGAACAGTAAAAGCAAAAGCAATCCAGATTTCGGAAGAATGAACAAAGTAAGAAATTAATAATAATATACCCGCTACTCCCATACCCAGTGGCTCATAAAAACCTTTGGCCAGGGTATGTCCTTTTAATCTTTGCTGGGTTGATAATGGCTGAAACATTACCAGAAAGACAGGGTCGAAGGCTGTTCTTCTCAACACCTCAAAGCAGAGATAAGCCGCACTGAAATCAAACAAGAGTGAGCTATCATCATGCTTATAAGATGACATTCCTACCAGCAATACTGACATCAGCAAGGTACCAATCGGTAAAAGCAAAAGGGCATTTTTCAACCCGAATTTATCAATTACCCTACTTGAAAACAAAAGTTTTACGATGGTAGAGATTGCATAGGTAATAGCAAGCAAGTACCCAACAAATTGTATTACATCATGTTGACTATGGAATTTATACTTCACATTCACAAAGAAATTATACTCTACCCAAGTGGCAGAGGCAGCAATGGCTACCAGACCAATACACATCTCAAACACCAGATGGCTACCGCCAAATAGGGTTTCTACAATTCTGGATTCGGTATGGCGGCGGATTTTATTCTGATGGTGGCTTGGGATGTCAGTGAGTTCAAAAGTACGTTTCTGGGTAAAAAAGGCCAACAAGAAAGTAAAGAATGCTACTAATACTAATATAGCCAGTACGGAAGTCGAGTGAATAACCGCTGCTAAAATAGCTCCGATTGCCTTGGCAGGCACATCGCCTGAGCCAATGACACTAAATAATCGCTTACTTTGACGCACATCAAAAACCAGTGCCGATACACCCCAGAATTCGAGATTTACCAAAAGATAAATTACCCTGAATCCTACCATGATACCAATGGCTACTGCAGTGGAATGATTGAAAAACAGGATGGTTCCTATAATAATAGATAGCACTAATACGGCCAGTAGAACCCGTACACTGAGTTTCTTCAAGACCAGATGATGTTCGTAGTATTCATAAATTTTACCTACGCCCATCATGGCAAGGGTAGAAACAATGTAGGCGATGGGCAGAGATATTTCGGGGTGATGCTCGAGTAAAATCAGGTTCGCTGAAACGTATACTAAAACGGTTCCTATACTAATAAAGAAATTGTGTAGGAAAAATAATATAAGCAGTCTTGATTCTCTCGGGCGTTCTTCGGTTTGGGGTATCCCACTCATACTTTTAGTTTCAACCATTTGCATTTAGGAATGGACAACGCAATTTAGGAATGTTTTTTAAAAGATTTGTTAAGTTTCCGCATTTGCCAGAAAGAAAGAAGCAGGAAAAATCAAGTCGTTTTGATTTTTTTTCAATATCTTGTATTATTGCAAAGTAAAATGGCATTTTTCAACGAAAATATCGCACTCCCTCAAAAACTACATTATCACGTGGATAATGCCGGAGAGATTGCCTTAATCAATTGCTATTTCTACAAGCCACAGCCTATTTTAGTAGCCTTCTTCCAGCTACTCTTTTTCATGGCACAATTCGGGTTTTACTAATTGAGATTGAAATTAACTTTCTTGTCTTGAACTTTGCCGCGACGTCGGGCCGTTTTAGCTGATTAGACTGATTTAAATGATTTTTTAATGATGATTATAACAAATAATTTTCAATCAGTGTAATCATTAAATCAGCTAAATCACAGTTCAAGACAATGCAATCACTTAATCACCCATTCACTCATTAGTAAACTCTCATGCAAAATATATTTGTTTCTTCTGAAGTAGGCACGCTTCGTCGCCTCATTATTCATAGCCCTGACAGTGGTCTGGGCAAAGTTGTTCCGTCTAAAGCACAGGATTGGTTGTTTGAGGATATTGTCCATCTGCAAACCATGCGCCGTGGCGAGTACGACTATTACGTAAAGATTTTACTATATTTTCTGGATAAAGAAAAAGTGAAGGGCAAACTGAAAGATATTGATGCTGACACAAGTCGCGATTTCTATAAACCAGAAAAAGAAAAGTATTTCAATTCTGATAAAGTAATTGAGTTTGAAAGACTATTGGCAGATATTCTGCAAGTTAAAGAGGTTCGGACTGAGCTTACGGCTGCAGTTTGTGCAGTAGAAGAATGTTCGTTTCAGTTTCAGAAAGAACTGGCTAATTTATCGGTAATCGATTTATCTAAAGTATTGATTACAGGTACAATGCCTAATAACAAAATGCTTTTCCCACCGATTCCGAATCTGATTTTCACACGTGATATTGGGATTGTGGTCAATGATCATCTACTACTGAACAAACCTGCCAAGTATGCCCGTACCCGGGAGTCCTTATTGGCTAAGTATATATTCTTCAACCACGAAATCTTTGCTGATTTAAGGAGCAAAATTATTGAGATAACAGAAGATGAGAATCATTTTCTATTAGCCGAAGATGAACAGGAAGGCCGCCTGAATACCCTTGAAGGTGGTGATGTGATGATGATTGCACCTAACCACTTATTAATTGGTGTCAGCGAACGTACTTCTGTGGAAGCTGCCCGACAGGCAATTGATTTGCTTTTTGCCAAAAAAGTAGTGAAGAAAGTTACCATTATCAAGATTCCACAAAAACGGGATTATATGCATATTGATACCATTTTCACGCAAATCAAGTGTAATGTATGGGTATTATTAGGGTCTTTGGGGCGTGTGCAGGAAGAAGCTGAAAGGCAACAAACCTGGGAGCAACTGGGACAAAAGCCGGGCTATGAAACGTTGATTATTAAACAGTTTATTGATAAATCTGATGGAGTAAAAATCCGGGATTTTGCCAATCTGGAAGACCTGTTAAGTTCGATTACCAAAGATGATTTGAATTGTTATGATGAAATCAAATTCATTTACTCGGGTAATAATCAATTCCCGTATGGTGCTAGAGAACAATGGACGGATTCATGTAATTTATTGGCACTGAAAGCGGGCGTGGCTATTGGTTATGACCGGAACGACCACACAGCACAGGCTTTCAGGAATGCGGGTTTTAAAACCATCAATGCCATTGAATTGCTGGAAAAATTTGAGAGCAACGAGCTATCACCTGAAACCTTGACTGATACGATTATTATGCTTCCTTCGGCCGAATTATCACGCGCCAGAGGAGGTTCACATTGTATGAGTTTGCCTATTCTGAGAGATAATGCGATTTGATTTATTTCTATTTATGGAAGAGACGTGTGCAATACGTCTCTTCCTATTTTATCACCTAACACACCGTATGAAAACCAAAATCCTACTCCTGTTATTCTTTTGTACAACACAGCTTTTTGCACAAAAAAAATCTTATTACGTATTTACTTCATTCAGAGACAATGGACAAGATGGCTTGCATCTGGCCTTGAGTGAAGATGGTTTTAACTGGAAGCCTCTGAAAAACGACCAGTCATTCCTGAAACCACAGATTAATCATCCGGATAACCTGATGCGTGATCCGGCCATTAAACAAGGGCCAGATGGGACTTTCCACATGGTCTGGACGGTCTCATGGAATAGTAAAAACGGGAAGCTTGTAGGGTATTCAAGCTCAAAGGATTTGATTAACTGGACACCTCAAAAGGCGATTCCGGTAATGGAAAAGGATACTGCCGTTAGAAATGTATGGGCACCGGAGCTATTCTACGACAAAAAGCAAAAAGACTGGTTAATCATCTGGTCATCGACCATCAATGGGAAATTTGCAGAAGATACTACTAATCTGAGTGAGAGTAAATACAGTCATCGTTTTTATTATGTCCGTACGAAAGATTTCCAGACTTTCAGCGAGACCAGGCTTTTTTATGATCCGGGCTTTAATTGCATAGATGCTACTCTGTTGGAAGATAAAGGCAGGTTTTATCTCTTTATGAAAGACGAAAGGCTAAAACCTGTCAAAAAGAATTTACGACTAGCCGTTGGTGATACACCTGCCGGGCCATTTAAAGATTTATCTGCTCCTTTTACCATCAGTTGGATAGAGGGGCCATCAGCCATTAAAATCGGCGAATATTATTATGTCTATTTCGACCACTATACCAAGCCTCATTATTATGGCGCTTATCGTTCAAAAGACCTGAACGATTGGCAGGAAGTCTCAACACAGATGAGCTTCCCCAAAGGCATGAGGCATGGAAGTGTGATTGAAGTATCTAAGAAAGTAGCGGGGAAATTATTGAGTGAATGAGTGATTTAGCGGCCGCTGCGGTGATTTAGTGATTTAGTGATTTAGTGATTTAGTGATTTAGTGATTTAGTGATTTAGTGATTAAAATATTGAGGATTAAGCATTTGCACTATAAATCCTTTAATTAATAATCACCGCAGCGGCGGCCGCTAAATCACACATTCACTCAATCACTAAATTAATCCAAGCTTC
Source organism: Emticicia fontis (assembly GCF_054779675.1). Lineage (NCBI taxonomy): Bacteria > Pseudomonadati > Bacteroidota > Cytophagia > Cytophagales > Leadbetterellaceae > Emticicia > Emticicia fontis. The sequence continues at coordinate 1,473 of NZ_BAAGXU010000030.1, read as the reverse complement.
TCCCGCATCGCCTTAGCCCCATCGCACATAGCTTTTAATTTCTGGCGGGATGCCCAGCGGGCTGTCTGACTTAAGCCGCAATCAGGAGCAACAGCCAGTTTTTCTGCCGGAACGTATTTAAGACAGAGTTCTATGCGTTCCATTACGTCTTTTATGGTTTCGCAATAATAATTTTTCACATCAATGATGCCCACGGCTACGTCCATCTTCTGAGCAAATTCGGCTAATAATTCTACTTCATCAAACTCACGATTGGCCATTTCGATATGAATTTCGTCTACATTCATATCCAGAAAATCAGGCAACATAGGGTGCAGTTTACGATACCCAACCGGGCGGCCTTTGAAATTACCAAAACATAAGTGTGTAGAAACACGTGCCTTGCCCACTACTCCGGCAATGGTACGATTAAAAATATCTACAAATCGCTTGGTATCTTCTTTATAGGCATAGCACGACATTGAGGGCTCATCAACCGTGATTTCAGTGCAACCTGCGGCTACTAAATCTTCCAGTTCTTTTTTTACAAAAGGCAATAGCCCTTCGGTTACTTCAAAACGGTCTTTGTAAATTTTCCCATCAGGCAACATACGCCCGGATAAGGTATAAGGCCCGGGAACTGATGCTTTCAGGGTATGGCCTTGAGGTGCTAATCTGGCCAGTCGTTGGTATTCTTTTACAGCGCCTAGTCCTTTTTGTGCAGTTAAAGGCTCTATAATAGAGTGTTTACCACGTTGATCATGCGCCGGAGGGCCAAATTTACGGGTTTCTGAATGATTCGGTTCAAGACCTTTGATGAAGCCGTAAAAGGATAAATTAAAATCCAGACGGGTTTGTTCTCCATCAGTGATTACGTCCAGCCCGGCAGTAGACTGGTCGTGAATGGCGGCAATCACTGCGTCTTCAATCATTTCTTCTATATCTGCCGCACCAAATTTATCAAGGTTCATAGAAGAAAATTCAAGCCATCCCGGAAAAGGATAACTGCCTACAACGGTTGTTCTAATAGGTTTTGGTTGCATATTTTTATTGAGTGAATGAGTGATTGTGTGAATTAGTGATTGAGTGATTGAGCGATTTAGCGAATTTTAGGTTTTAAACTTAATGTCTTTTGTGGTAATTAATTTATAAAATATCTAGTATACCTTATTAGCTAATTCACCACTCACTAATTCGCTAATTCACTCAATCACTAATTCACACAACCACTCAATTATTTATAAGTCTCCTATGATAATTAATCTGTCCTAAATGGTAATTGAAATGGCCATAGAGGTGTATGATGAAAAACTCGTTGGTATCATTGCCTCCATGAAATTCTTCTGTATGGTTTTGTGCCAAAACCTCATCAGTCAGGTTTTCTAATACGCCCTTAATCATTTTTCTGGCATCCTCAATCTTTTCGATTAAAGTACAGGTTAAACGCATTAAAATTTGAATAGTAAAAATGAATAAAGACCTTTGCTAAATGCA
>NZ_BAAGXU010000029.1:0-43570 GCF_054779675.1 Emticicia fontis | reverse complement strand
ATAGACTTACCAAAATCTATGCTTAACTTTATTCGCCCCACAGGTTTTAGGCTTGACCCGTTGATCCTCTGTAACTCTCTTGCATCTGTCTCTTCTTAAAATGCAAAGGTCAAGATTATTTTACTTCCCCACAACTTTTAGGGTTGATCCAACTTTACACACTAAATAAAAAAATACAATAAAAAAGCCTCATAATCAATTGATTAAGAGGCTTTTTTATTGTTTGTTGCTCCCGAAGCTGGGCTCGAACCAGCGACCCTCTGATTAACAGTCAGATGCTCTAACCGACTGAGCTATTCGGGAATCTTTTGCCGCGACTCCTTTGTCTGAAATCGTGGTGCAAAATTAGGCTTTTCAGGTATATGTGTCAACTAAAATTTAAAAAAAATTTTAATTTTTCTTTAGGCTCAACCCCTCTATACACCCGAAAAGTCTTATGGTCAAGGCTTTAGACGGTTAAGAAAATGTTAGAATTTTTTCTCTAAACACCTATAAAAACTAAATTGCCCTCCACTTTTACCGGATAAGTCATGATTTTGTAATCCTCATCACTCATACATTTGCCTGTTTCCAACGAAAAAGTTTTTTTATGAAATGGACAAGCCACCTTTGGTTCTCCACCTTGGGTGCCTATCATGCCTCTTGAAAGTACCATTTGTTGTTTATGGGGACAAAGGTTCTGCGTGGCAAACCATTCGTTGCGACGAGAAAAATTATAGATAGCTATTTGTTCGCCATCTATTAATACACAAGCGCCTCCGTTTTCGGGTATATCTTCAATTTTGCAGGCTTGTTTCCAACTAATTGCTATTGCTGTATCTGAAAGTACCATAATTGTTCTGTGTTTCGATGTTGATAAAGATTATGCTGTTACTTTGTTCCAATCAGTAGCCATTACCTGGTCTCTTAATGGTTCATATTTCACGTTCGGGTCTTTTACCTCCGGTGCATTCACGAAATGCACGAAGCGCTTGCGGATTTCAGGCGTTTCAACAGCTTCTTTCCACTCACATTGGTAGTTATTTACCAACGTCTGCATTTCTTTTTCTAAATCATCACAAATACCTAAGCTATCATCAATAATTACAGATTTCAGATAGGCAATTCCTCCATCCATTTTGTTCAACCAAGTAGCCGTGCGGGTCAATGGCTCGGCTGTTTTGATATAAAACATCAGGAAGCGGTCAATCAATTTCAGACACATTTCGCTACTCAAGTCAGTAGCCAATAATAAGGCATGTTGTGGTTTTGATCCACCATTGCCACATACATATAAGTTCCAGCCTTTTTCAGTAGCAATAATACCAAAATCTTTGCTCTGCGCTTCGGCACACTCACGGATACAGCCTGATACCGCCGATTTCAATTTGTGCGGCGAACGAAGTCCCTTATAACGATTCTCTACTTCAATGGCAAAGCTCACTGAGTCTTGTACGCCAAAGCGACACCAGGTTGTACCTACGCAACTTTTTACGGTACGTAATGATTTCCCGTAGGCATGGCCGCTTTCAAAACCTGCAGCTATTAGCTCTTCCCATATTTGAGGTAAATCGCCTATATGTGCACCGAATAGGTCAATTCGTTGTCCGCCTGTGATTTTGGTATATAAACCATATTTCTGGGCAACCTGCCCAATTACAATCAGTTTTTCTGGTGTTATTTCGCCACCCGGAATACGTGGCACAACCGAATAAGTGCCGCCACGCTGAATGTTAGCCAGAAATCTATCGTTTGAGTCCTGAGAAGTCGCATTATCTTTTTGCAGAATCATTTCATTCCATAAACTAGCCAGTATGGACGCAATAGCAGGTTTACAAACCTCACATCCATCATCTTTCCCAAATTTATTCAATACCTCATCGTAGGTTCTGAGATCGTTAATTTTCACCAGATTGAATAATTCCTGGCGCGTATAATCAAAATGCTCACACAGAATATTTCTGATATAAATACCCTGTGCCTTCATTGTGCCCTGCACAAGGTCTTTTACCAGTGGCACGCAACCTCCGCACCCTGTGCCTGCTTTTGTACACTTCTTAATGCCATCAATGGTAGTAACTTTGTTCTCAACAATCTCGTGGCAGATACGTCCTTTAGAAACTGCTTCGCATGAACAAATCAATGCCTCATCAGGCAATGCCATCACGCCTGCACCACCGTCAGATTCTCCGCCTCTGCTGCCTAAAATCAAATCTTTCGGATCTTTCGGTATCACCAAGTTATTGATGGTGGTCTGCAAAAGCATATTGTATTGCTCTGCATCGCCAATCAGGATACCGCCAAGCAGACTTTTGCCATCAACAGAGATATTAATTCTCTTATAAACCCCTTTCGATTTGTTTTCGTAAACAATCGTCTGGCAATCAGGTTCCTGAATAAACGGATTCCCGAAACTGGCTACATCAACTCCAATCAGTTTTAATTTGGTTGACATATCGAATGAGACAAACGTTTTTCCTTCCGAACCAGCCATTTTAGTTAGATTAGTAGCCACTACCTCTGCCATATCATAACCAGGTGCTACAAGGCCATATATCATATGATTGTGCAACGCGCATTCACCAACGGCAAAAATGTTCGGGTCAGAGGTCTGTAAATGATTATTCACCACAATTCCTCCCCGGCTACCAACTTCCAGGCCTGCCAACCGAGCTACTTCATCTCGGGGTTTAATACCTGCTGAAATCACCAGCATATCAACGTCCAGTTTTGACCCGTCGGCAAAACTCATACCTCTGATTGCATCGTCGCCTGTAATTTCTTGTGTATTTTTTGATAAATGTATTTTCAGACCCAATGATTCCAGTTTGGTTTTGAGCATATCAGAACCCAATTGGTCAATCTGCCTTGGCATCAGTTTGGGTGCAAATTCAATCACATGAATCTCTTCTAAGCCCAGGTCTATCAAGGCTTTTCCTGCCTCTAAACCTAATAAGCCACCACCAATTACAGCACCTTTTCGGGCTTTTACTGCATGGCTTTGCATCATTTCCAGGTCCTCAATGGTGCGATATACAAAAACACCCTCTTTTTCAATACCCGGAATCGAAGGCACAAAAGGAGCAGAGCCTGTAGCCAATATCAGATAGTCATAAGGTACAGAAAGGCCATGATGTGATAAAACCGTTTTGTTTTCGCGATCAATATGCGTAATCGGATCAGAGAGATGAATCTGGATATTGTTGTCGAAATACCAGTCTAAAGGAGCGAGTGTGAGGTCTTCGGCAGTTTTGCCTGCAAAATATTCACTGAGATGTACACGGTCGTAAGCAGGTCGAGGCTCTTCACCAAATACGGTGATTTGAAAGAAATCAGAGCCTTTAGCTATGAGTTTTTCGCAAAACTTATAGCCCACCATGCCGTTGCCCACCACAACGACACGGCGTTTAGTTCCGTTTGTCATTTTGAATTATGTTTACCTACGTTTGCCCGTTTCTAGTCTGAAATTTCCCCCAGATCAGACTAAAAATGGTGTTAATTAATTTGTTGAAAATGAGTATAAATACTTATTTCTTCTCAAATATACTTATGCAATTTTAATATCCAAATTTTTATTTGGTAAAATTCATAAATTTTCTGTTTGTGTTTTGTGAATTGTACTTAATGCAGAATAAATAGGAATAAAGAATATAATGTGTTTATAGAAAAAAAAGTAGAACTTGATACTCTTTGAAAAAATAGAATTAATTCAGATAGTTTTTAAACCCTATTCTTCATTTTTGTGTCATCATTAAAAAGACCTGACTTTCATGTTTCGAAAGCTAAAAATATTCCTCTTGCAAAAAACGGTTAACCAGATAGTGTTGAGTTTCTGTCTGTTAGCTTTGCTGATGGGCGCCTGCGATAAAGTGAGTCTTAGTACCGGCCCACCCCAGGGAGTTGGAGAAAACCCTAATGATATTTTTTATACTACTAAAGACCCTATCACTATTAATCCGACTTCTTTAGATGGACTTGAAAACGCCACACAAATCAGTATTACACAAAATCCGTTGTATGGCGAAGCAAAATTTACTGATAATGGTCTGGTATATTATAAGTTTACAAGTACTACCAATATGAATAGGGATAACCTGGTTCTGAGAGCAAAAACACAATCAGGTAGCATGGTTGACAAACAGGTGGTATTTAATATTATGGCTTCGGCACAAGACTTACCCTGTTTTGCAGGAGCCATAGGCGACAGGGTGGAGTTAGAAGCATCATCGTCTGTAATACTCAACGTAACCAGTAACGATAAAACCTGTACAACAATCAGTTCGCTGCAAATGGAAATACCACCCAAGCATGGAACAGCTACGATTCAGGAACAAAAGATTGTTTATACAGCCGAGAAAGATTATGTAGGTGACGACGCATTCATGTATCGCATAGGTATTCCTAATACCAAAAACCCGGTTGCTCCGGTTGAACTAACTATTGTCGAGCCAAAGGCTTGTCAGGAAGGTATCAAAGATGATTTATTGAGCCTGTCGAATTACGTGTTGGGTTCTAATATTGCCATTGATATTTTGCAGAACGATGTGATTTGTTCACTATATAGCAAGGCAACACTCAAAATTGTATCACAGCCACAATACGGAAAAATAAGTATCGATACCACCAGTTTCGATAAACCTGTGATTCTTTATAAGGCAGATAAGAGTTTTTCAGGAAACGATACTTTTACCTATGGCCTATATCGTGACGATACCCATTTTGTACAGGCGAAAGTTTCTGTTTCGATTAAACCATAAAATATAGCATAGCTTTTAAAACCAATAAGACTATTTAAACTTGCTTACTGACGAGGAGGTTTTCAGAGGTTGTTTGAAAAACGACCGCAAAGCGCAGGCGACTTTTTATCAGCGATATAAAAGTCGTTTTTTTGGCGTTTGCTGGCGTTATGCCAATAGCCGGGAAGACGCCGAAGATATTTTTCAGGAAGCATTAATTAAGGTTTTTAAGCATATAAAAGAGGTAAGAGACGCCAAAGACGTTTCGGCATGGGTAAGGAGAATCATCGTAAACACAGCCATCAATCATTACCGGAAACAGGTAGAATTTGCCGATATTAATACTTTAACTGATGATGTATTATTACCCTTTGACAATAATGACGACATACTGATGCAACTGAACAATAAGGAATTGATGGAAGTATTGAGCGGTGTATTATCAGAACTACCCAATGGAGCAAGAATCGTATTCAATATGTATGTAATGGAAGGATATACGCACCCCGAAATTGCCCATCAATTACAGATTGCCGAAGGAACCTCGAAATCACAATTGTTTTTCGCTAAGAAATACATACAAGAGAAGCTAAAAAAAAAGGGATATAGTGCCCTAGATACAATAAAAATGACTCATGTTTAAAAAGCAATGAATAAGCCTAAAGATAAAATAGAAGAACTTTTTCAGAATCACCTTGATGATTTTGATAAAATGCCTGACGACAGCCTATGGGCTGACATAGAGGCAAATCTTCCGCCTGTGGCTACGCCCGTATACAAACACTGGAGATGGGGTCTTGCAGCGGCCTTATTGTTGTTTTCATTGATAGGCTACGTAGCCTATGAAACATTCAATGATAAGCCTCAATCAGGTTTAATTGGTTTAAAAGAAAACTCACTAAAAAGTTCTACTGATTCACAAAGGAAGATAAACAATAAAGGCACAAAAACAACACTAGAAGCAAATAGAATTAAATTAACAGAAGAAGAGAAGGAAAACGAAATAGAAGCGCTTGGCAAGGCTAAAAACGATAAAGAAAGTGTAATTAAGAATTTAACACCAAACGAGAACATCGCAGATAATAGTGGGGTAGGGAAAAGACAAAAGAATAAAATTTCAATTAGCCCGAACTATGCTTCAAAATCAACCGCGTTGATTGTTAAAAAAGAAGACGTTAAAAACACTAATCAAAACAGAACAATCGTAGAACAAGATTCCGATAATCAAATAGTTATTACATCAGGCATTGACAGCCAAGTGAAAGATAACCAGTCTGTCATTGCCGCAGAAGGAGAAAATAATACTCAACAGGTTACTGCATTTGAAAATACCGAACGGCTTTCAGATGTTAACTATCTGGCAAATCGTAGTGATATAACCAATCATGAAATCCCTCTGAATACGCATATAACTTATGAAGCTGAATATCAGCCAAAAGAACAAAAAGAGAACTTTTTCAAAGCTCCAACAGAGGTATATCTTTCATTAACTCCTTCATTAAACTACTATCGGGTATTTTCTAATACCATGATTAATCAGTTTAATGGTGCTAATAATGGCGGTCGGGTAGGCTGGGCTGTGCAGGCAGGAGCCGTTTATCCGCTCAAACTCAGAAGATTTAATTACAGAGTAGGATTAAGCTATTTCTCGGCACAATCTAATTTCAGATATAATGTGGTAAACAGGACACAAATGCCTGTTCGCTTGGATAATAATACCTTCGAATACGTAAATGTCGAAAGCTTGCAGTCTGAATCCAGAAAATGGCAGGTGCTGGAAATTCAGAATGACCTGATGTATAAAGTAAGACCCATGCAAGATTTCATTCTGGGTTTTAAGGCAGGCAGCAGCTTTACCGAAAAGCCAGTGTTTGACGCCTATACAGGCTATCGTTTCAGCAGGCAAGTCAGCAACCGCCAGATTTTGTGGATAGAAGCGGCTTATGCTTACGCCATCAATGCCCAGAAGTCAACTAATAATACATTCTCTTATCATATGGATAAGTATAGTTTGAGAATTGGTTTGAATTTCAGGTAGAGTTTATTCCACTGCCAACCGAACTAATTCAGCCGTATTCTTTACCTGTGTTTTGCGCAGAATATTTGCCCGATGGTTAGAAACTGTCCGAACACTCAATTTGAGTTTTTCAGAGATTTCCTGGCTGTTGAGTCCCTCTACAATATAGTTAAGAATTACTTTCTCTTGCTTAGACAATACATTCACAATGGCTGAGGCTTCTTTGCTGGTTGATGAGCCATTATTTTTCTTCTGATTCATCAATCCATCAATAATCATGGCCGATACCGTAGGAGGGAAGTATTTATTTCCACTGGCAACCGTATCCAAGGCTCTCAGGATTTCCTCTTTGCTGGTATCTTTCAGCAGATAACCCATTGCCCCGTTTTCAACGGCCTGTACCATATACTCCTGATTATTATGCATTGAAAAAATGATAGACCTCACCGCAGAATATTTCTGGGAGATAATTTTAGCTACTTCAAATCCCGTCATTTTGGGCATAGACAAATCCAATAGTATAATATTAGGCTTAAGGTCTTTGATGCCCTCAAGCGCCTCAATTCCATCTGAGGCTTCTCCAACAATGTCAATATTTTCCTCATCTTCTAATAGGTTAATAATTCCCTTGCGTACGACAGCGTGGTCGTCTACAATCATTAGTTTAATTTTGTTTGCCATTTTAATTCGGGATTTTCACAGTTATCTGGGTTCCTTTTGTTGATTTTGCTTGTATTGTCATTTGCCCGCCCAATAAGCGTACACGTGTTTGCATATTAGACAGACCATTGTTGATGATTGTTTCTTTCTTTACTTTTTTTTCGTCAAAACCCACCCCATTATCGCTGATACTCAATTCAATGGCTGATTTATTTTTCTTTAAAATCACCTTTGCCTCTGTGGCCTTCGAGTGCTTGATAATATTATTCAGCGCTTCCTGTGCTATCCTATACAGATTCACTTCCAGATTACTATTAAGCCTTGTTTGCCCGTAATTGCTTTCATAAGTTACGGGTACATTACTGGTCTGAGTAGTATGCTCTGCCAATAAACGGATAGCCGCTCCAAGTCCGAAATCTGTCAATATCGGTGGCATCAGGTTAAATGATACCAGCCGGGTAGCCTCTATGGTTTCCTCAATCAGCTTGCTGTGTTCTTCAAAAGTCTTTCGCTGTTTATCGTTGGCAAAAGGTAAATCTTTCAGTTTTTCGCTGTGCAATCTTAATCCCGTCAGCATTTGCCCAATCCCATCATGCAATTCTCTTGATAACCTTCTGCGTTCTTCTTCCTGCCCCTCCATCAACGCACTTGACCGCACATTGTCTTCTTTCCGTACCAATTCATATTTCTCTTCAGTAATCTTTACCAAATCTCGCTGCATTTCCAGTAATTTCTGATTAGAAATACTCAATTCCTGGTTCTTTTCTTGTAGAGCTTCTTCTGAATTGATTAGTTTTCTGATTACCTCTTTAATATAGACTGTCAACGGTTTAAAAATCAGCAAGCCTTCTAATAATAAAATAGTAATGGTAAGTATAAACAAGAACAATTCAATATTACGAACCCTGTTTACCCGCTCATGCGACTCTAAATCATACTGAAACACAATGCGGTCCATCTTGTTCAGAAAAAGCCGCTCATTGGCTAGTATTTCATCAAGAACCAGTTTCTTATCAAAGGATTGGTTATTCAGTATCAATTCCAGTTGCCCTTTTATCTTCAGAAAAACCGGATTTAACTCTTTCATCATCCCCGTAATTTTCTGCGAATTCTTCACCGCCACCTCTCTCTCAACCTCCAGCTTTCCATTTATCAAGCCCTCATGGCATTTATTCCAGAGTGCCAATGTCTCGGCAAAGTCTCTTTTATAGAAGGATGCCTCTTCTGAAAACCTGTCTGTATTGGTGAGCAGAATTGCCATTTTCGATAAACGTTGGCTCAACATCCGCTGCCTTCCGGCTATATTTACTACATGAGCATCGTTTAGCGTATCCTCCAAAGACTCTTGTATAAGTATCTGCCCACTTATTGAAAGAACGGCTACCGCAGTCAGGGCAAGAATGTAAAATCTGGTCAGACGTTGGGTAACCTGTTGCTCGAGTGTAGGCATTTTTATGAGTATCATCGCTTAGATTTCATAGAAATATAACATAAAAAAAACCTTCATCCAACGTTATTGCATAGATTCTTGATAGTTTTTTATTATTTATCAAAAAAATACTATTCATTAAATTGAGTATTTTTACTTATTTGTATTTTTCTTATTTTAGTTTTGAATTATTATAGTTTTTACAAATATTATTCTGATATTATTTGTATTGATAAAATTATCTTCTACATTTATTCATTATTAATAAATAGATAATCCGTGTCTCAACGCGATTTTCATTTTACGACTGAATATAAATAACTAAAATGCAAGCAAAACTGACACTCGTGGGGGCGGGTCCAGGCGATGCCGAACTCATCACACTCAAAGGTATCAAAGCCTTACAAAAGGCCGACGTAGTTTTATATGATGCCTTAGCCAATCATTCCTTACTGGAATACGTGCCTGACAATGCCCTAGTGGTAAACGTAGGTAAACGGAAAGGGCAACATTCCTACGCCCAGTTTGAAATCAACGAAATGATTGTTGAATATGCCTTGAAATTCGGGCATGTAGTGCGCCTAAAAGGTGGTGACCCTTTTGTATTTGGCAGAGGTTATGAAGAGCTGGAATATGCCCGTGCCTTTGGTATCGAAACCGAGGTAATACCAGGTATATCAAGTAGTGTAGGCGTAGCAGGTGTCAATCAGATCCCGATTACGCATCGCGACATCGCACGTAGTTTCTGGGTAGTAACAGGCCACACCAGCGATGGCTTATTACCTAATGATTTAAAACTGGCAGCTCAATCATCCGCTACGGTAGTGATATTGATGGGTATGAGTAAATTAGAAGAAATTGTAGCCATTTTTAGCGAAAATGGTAAAAAAGATATGCCAATTGCTATCATTCAGAACGGGACTACACAAAAGCAAAAGTCTTTATTCGGGCAAGTAAATGATATTCAGAGTAAAGTACATAAGTCAGGAATAACTAATCCAGCAGTCATTATCATAGGAGAGGTAGTAAGCCTGCATCCAGAATATGTAGAGACTTATGTTGAGAATTTAGTGGTTGGGTGGTCTTCGCCTGATGAATGAGCGATTGGGTGATTGTCAAATATTATTATACTTTGAAAAAATATACAATTGCTCAGTCGTGCTTAGTAATAATTATCTTCATAATACTTGCTTGATTTAAGTAAAATAGCTTCGCATGAATTTGTCAGGAAAATGCCTAGCTAGTTGAACAGTGATTCGTTAATTTATTGCTGGATTACTCTCTCTTCTTGTTTATTCTATGCTGGAATTTACATCACAATGCTTATGCATCTTTGGGGTATAAATTGTATTTTTTTTATATATATTCATTGTGTGACATGAATGTAAAAATGTGAAAAAATGATTTTTTTTGGTTTAAAAAATACCTTTTAATGGATATAAAAATTGTATTTTTCTAAAAACAAGTTTCAGATTTAAAGGAATATTGAATAAAAGTGTTAATAATGGTAAAAATAAGTGTAAAATGATTTTGAGTATAAAATATTATTTTTTACATTTGACTAAGCAAAGAAAATTATTTACTTATTAAGTATTTTTACTTATATAATATTTGGATAGTGGGGGCTATCAAAATATTATATTTCACAACCATTTTTAACACTTAACAATTAAAAACGCTATGCAAACGTAGGAAAACAACCACAAAAGCACAAATAGTGTCGATTGTCGAGGTGGGGGCTTCGATTTTCGACCAACAAAAAAGCCGACCTGATATGGGGGTATCAGAATCGGCAACGAATCGCAAAACGTAGGTATTTGTTCACAATTCAACATCAAAGCAAATGAAAAAAAATCTATTACGCAAATTTGCATTGGCACTTTTCTTCATTGCGTACTTTACAGGAGTTTCGTATTCACAATTTTCACTCACAGGTCAACTTAGAACTCGTACTGAAATCAGAGATGGATTAGGTAATCTGGCTTTGATTGGTTCTAAACCTGCCGCTTTCACATCGCAACGAACCCGCCTGACTTTTGGCTACAAATGGGATAGAGTAAATCTGGGCGTATCAGTACAAGACGTTCGGGTATGGGGGCAGGATGCCTCGTCTATCTCTAACAGCGATGGTGCCAGATTAGCCGTGCATGAAGCCTGGGCAGAAATTGTTCTCGCTAATGCAGCCGACACCAGTTTTAAATTCAAAGCCTTACAGAACCTTTCTCTAAAAATCGGCCGTCAGGAATTAGTTTATGATGATGTCCGCCTTTTAGGAAATCTGGATTGGCTGCAACAAGCTCGTCGGTTTGATGCTGCCTTACTCAAAGCCCAACACAAAGGCTGGGCATTGGATTTCGGTGGCGGATTTAACCAGAATTCTGATGCTTTCGGAGCAAACGGTACTTATTATGTAGGCGGAAATGTGCCAACATCGGCATTATCTACCAAAAATGTAAGCCTTACTATTCCGACAGGATTTCTGCCAACTGCTACAAAAGGTGGTAGCCCTGTGCTACTTAATGCCGTGAGTACCAACGGGCAGAATCAGATGTTTAAGTCTTTTCAGATGGCTTATCTGGCACGCAAGTTCCAACAAACCAAACTATCGGTTTTGTTTTTCAAGGATGATTTTTCGAAGTTTCGTATAGATAGTATCGGTAGTTCGGCAAATGGCTATGTATATGGCCGCCGGTATGATGTAACAGGTGTCAACTCACGCCTGACTTATGGAGCTATGCTTACAGGAATTAACAGCCTGACTAAACTACATAAAGTACAATGGCAGTTATTTGGCTACCTGCAAGCAGGCAAAGACCGTGATGGACTGGCGATAAAAGGCGCGTATCATTATGGCGGTAACTTTATGATTCAACGCGGCGGATTGAGCTTTGGGCCTGGATATGAAGTGCTTTCAGGCAACGATGGCTTCAACCTGAAAGCAGGAGAAACGCACCGTTTTGACCCATTATATGGCACGCCGCACAAGCACTGGGGCTATATGGATTATTTCTATGTAGGCACGGGCTCGCCTGCGGGTGGGTTACAGGATGCTTTCTTTAAGTTTAAGCATGTAAACAAACGCCTGACCAGTACTCTGGATATTCATTATTTTGCGCTGGCTTCTGCTACACCAAACAAAACATCAGATGCTCCGGCAGGTTCGAAAATCAACCCGATGCTGGGTTTAGAATATGATTTAGTGCTCAACTACACCCTCAATAAATTTACAACTATTGAGGCAGGCTACGCCCTGATGCAAGGCAACAACAGCCTTGAATATGTGAAACAGAATTCGATGGACAAAACCCGAAAAACCGGTCAATGGGGTTACCTGATGCTTAATATTCGTCCTGAATTCTTTGCGTCTGCCAAAAAATAGGTAAAGGTTTTCCAACAATCATTCATTATCTAAACGAACAGAATATCATGAAATCGATTATAAATAAACCATTAGAAAAACTAAATATTTTTGATTTTTCAAGCGTACAAATGCGTACGTTCCATGTTACCTGGCTTACTTTCTTCATGTGCTTTTTTGGCTGGTTTGGTTTGGCACCTTTGATGCCAACGATCAGAGAAGATTTAGGATTGAGCAAAGCACAGGTAGGGAATACACTCATTGCAGCCGTATCGGCCACTATCATTGCCCGATTAATCATTGGTCGCCTTTGCGATACCTGGGGACCCCGCAAAACCTATACAGCTTTATTAGTGCTTTGTTCTATTCCGGTTTATCTGGTAGGTTTATCGCATAGTTACGAAACGTTTCTATTGTTCCGTCTGGCTATCGGAGTTATCGGTGCTTCGTTTGTGATTACCCAATATCATACCTCCGTTATGTTTGCGCCAGGCATTAAGGGTACTGCCAATGCAGTAGCCGGAGGTTGGGGTAACTTAGGCGGAGGTATCACCAATATGTTAATGCCTTTGATTTTTGCAGGTATTGTAGGCTTAGGTTATACCAAAGGTGAAGCATGGCGTTTGGCGATGATTGTACCGGGTACTTTATTATTAGTTTGTGCCTTTTTGTACTACAAATTTACACAAGATACACCCGCCGGAAACTATGAAGATATTCGCCGTGAAGTAGCACAAAAAGAGAAACCAAATACATGGGAAGTAGTAAAAGACTGGCGGGTATGGGCTTTGGCTATTTCGTATTCTATCTGTTTCGGTATGGAGATTACTTTCGATAACGTTGCGGCTCTTCACTTTGTTGACAATTTTGGAGTTGACCAGAAGATGGCAGGTTTACTGGCAGGTATGTTTGGCTTCATGAATATTTTCGCCCGTGCATTAGGGGGTATCTGGGCTGATAAAATCGGTAAAAAGAATGGCTTAACCGGAAAAGGTCGCTTGCTAGCTTGTTTAATTGCCATCGAGGGCATTGGTCTGGTATTCTTTGCCAGTTCAACTACATTGCCTATTGCCATTGCATCTATGATATTATTTGCGCTATTCCTGAAGATGGCGAATGGTGCTACTTATGCACTGACACCATTTATTAATGCAAAAAATGTAGGGATGGTAGCAGGAATCGTAGGTGCCGGAGGAAATATCGGTGGTATGCTCATGGGCTTCCTGTTCAAATCAGAAAACCTGACTTACGCTGATGCCTTTAAGTATATTGGAATTGCAGCCGTCGGGGCAGCAATATTAATAGCAGTCACAAAATTCGGTGCGAAAGATAAAGTAGAGAAGGCTGTTTTGGTGGAGGATTTGGTGTGAGAATAAGATTATTTTAAAGGGCTTTAATTAAATAATAAACTCCACGGCAGCGGCCGACCGCCCTAACCCTCCCCAACAGTGGGGAGGGAACTGAAAAGTCCCTTTCCCCATTGTTGGGTCGGACCGCCGAAGCGGAAAGGGATTTAGGGCGGCCGCGTAGGGAAAGGGGTTTAATCTCTCTAGTCATGCAAACCTTAAAGAAATACAAAACCACTTGCTGTTATTGCGGGGTTGGTTGTGGGATTGTAGTAACAGATACCGGCAATGGGAAGATTCATGTAGAGGGCGATAAAGACCACCCTGTCAACAGAGGTATGCTTTGTTCGAAAGGCATGAATCTGCATTATACTGCCAATGATAAGTCTGACCGTCTGTTATATCCACAGATGCGTATGAATAGGAGTATGCCCATGCAACAAGTAAGCTGGGATGAGGCACTGGAGCGTACCGCAGCTATTTTCAAGACTTTTATTACCAAATATGGGCCGGATTCAGTGGGGTTTTATGTTTCGGGGCAATGCCTGACAGAGGAATATTATTTATGGAATAAATTGATGAAAGGCTTTATTGGGTCTAATAATATAGATACCAATTCGCGCCTGTGTATGTCGTCGGCTGTAGTGGCTTATAAACTCTCATTAGGAGAAGATGCCGTTCCGGTTTGTTATGATGATATTGAGGCATCAGATTGTCTACTGGTTGAGGGAGCAAACCCTGCCTGGTGTCACCCGATATTATGGCGTAGGGTAGAAGCACACAGAGCAGCTAACCCTGATTTAAAGATTATTACCGTCGACCCACGTCGTACTCAAACTGCAACCTCGTCAGACCTGCATTTACAGATTAATCCAGGAACTGATGTTACATTGAATCATGCAATTGCACGTATTTTAATAGAAAATAACTGGATTGATATCGATTTTATAGTAAATCATACCGACGGATTTGCCGAGTATGAATTGAAAGTTTTTGAGCGTACTTTAGAAGAAGCAGCTTTGGTTTGTGGTGTTTCGGTATCTGACATACAAAAAGCTGCGTATTGGATTGCCAAAGCCAAGGGTTTCCTGTCTATGTGGACAATGGGTTTAAATCAATCAGTGATTGGTGTCAATAAAAACCTGTCATTAATTAACCTGAGCCTGATTACCGGCAAGATTGGCAAACCCGGCAACGGTCCGTTCTCCTTAACAGGTCAACCCAATGCTATGGGTGGGCGTGAGGTTGGAGGATTGGCTAATATGCTGGCATCTCACCGTGATATTCTGAACCCACAGCATCGGTCAGAAATGGAAAACTTCTGGGGTGGTACTAAAATCTCAGATAAAATGGGATTAACCGCTACCGAGATGTTTAAAGGTTTGGAGAGCGGCAAATTGAAAGCCATCTGGATAGCCTGCACGAACCCGATGGTGAGTTTGCCAGATGCAAAAATGGCAGAAATGGCCATGAAAAATGCAAGATTTGTAGTGGTACAAGACATTTCAAACAGAGCAGATACCATTCCCTTTGCCGATGTAGTTTTACCCGCTGCTGCATGGACAGAGAAAGAGGGTACCATGACTAATGCCGAACGCAGAATATCTTATCTGCACAAAATCAGCGAAGCACCGGGTGAGACTTTGCCTGATGCTGAAATTATCTGTCGCTTTGCCAAGAAAATGGGTTGGGGGGACAAATTCAACTACAAAAACTTCGGCGAGATTTACGAAGAATATACCCGCACCACGCAAGGAACTAATATTGATGTAACAGGTGTCAACTACGACTTACTAAAACAAAACACCGTACAATGGCCTTATCCTGCCAAGAATG
The DNA here is from genome assembly GCF_054779675.1 of Emticicia fontis. NCBI lineage: Bacteria > Pseudomonadati > Bacteroidota > Cytophagia > Cytophagales > Leadbetterellaceae > Emticicia > Emticicia fontis. The sequence goes on along the minus strand of NZ_BAAGXU010000029.1, from coordinate 28,209 downwards.
GACAAGCCAAAGGCACACCAAGACTATTTGAAAATCATCAGTTTTATACGCCCAATCAAAGAGCAAAAATTCATGCCGTGCCTGATGAAAATGAATCGGAGCAAACGAATGAGGATTTTCCTTTGATTCTACTAACAGGCAGAATCAGAGATCAATGGCATACAATGACCAAAACAGGGCGTGTCAATAAACTGAAACAACATATACCTACACCATTTTTAGAAATTCATCCGAATGATGCACAAAGAAGAGGGATTGAAAATGATACAGTTGTAGAGATACTCAGTAAGAGAGGAAATGTAAAAGTAAAAGCCAAACTAACCGACGAGGTAAAGGAAGGTAATTGTTTCTTGCCAATGCACTGGGGGAGGATATTAGGCAATGATTTTGGCAGAGCAAATAACCTGACAAATAACCTAGTCGACCCAAAGTCAAAAGAACCTGATTTTAAATTCTCAGTAATTGAGGTAGTAAAGTATCAGAAACCTAAAGAAAAAATTATTGTAATAGGAGCAGGTTCAGCCGGATTAGGATTTATATCAACATATCGTAGCTTAAATCAGCGCGATGAAATTGAAGTTTTTTCAAAAGAAATCTATCCGTTTTATAACCGTGTCATGCTCCCTGACTATATCGGCGGTACTCAAACCTGGGAGCAATTGGTAAAACTAAGAGAAGATCAGTTTGAAGAAACTCACATCAAAGTTCATAAAGGAACAGGCATCGAGTACATTGACCGCAAAAACAAAGTAGTGGTTGATAGCAATGGTAATGAGCACCATTACGATAAGCTGTTTTTAGGCATGGGTAGTCGCGCCTTTATGCCTAAGAATTTCCCGCGTATAGGTGGCATATTTAATATGCGTAGCAGACTGGATGCCGATGCCCTGATGCCTTATGTGCAACCTAATAACCATGCAGTAATCGTTGGTGGTGGGTTATTAGGCTTAGAAATGGCAGCATCGCTAAGAGAAATCAATGTAAATGTAACGGTTATCCAAAGAAGTAGCCGCTTTATGGACAGACAACTGGATACTTTAGGTAGCGATATTCTGAATGAAGAGATTCTTGCCAGAGGCATTGATATTTATTATAACGATGAAGTAGAGCAAGTATATGGGAGCGAAAAATTGACAGGTGTCAGACTCAAGACAGGCGTTAAAATCAACTGCAATGCCTTGATTGTAGCGGCAGGCACAACCCCAAATATAGAACTAGCGAGAAGCGCTGGCTTGGCATGTAATAGAGGTGTAATAGTAAATAGCTATATGCAAACCTCTGACCCAGATATTTTTGCATGTGGCGAAATTGCCGAATGGGAGAAACAAATGTGGGGTATTACAGCCGCCGCCGAGCAACAATCGGGTATTGTAGCGAAATTTCTGGCAGGTGATTTATCATCGTATTACCAAGGGAGCCTTTCAATGAATATCCTCAAAATGCATGGTTTAAATCTATGTTCTTTAGGATTGGCCGAAATTCCATCTGATGGTCAAGGTTACGAAGAAATTGTATTCATAGATAAAGCCAAGCATTATTATAAAAAATGTATCGTACAAAACGACAGATTAGTAGGAGCAATTCTAATAGGAGATAAATCAGAGTTTTTAGAGTTTAAAGACCTGATAAGTAATGGAATTGAACTATCAGAAAAACGCCTGGCACTCTTGCGCTCAGGCAAGCCAGCTGAACCTGTCATTGGTAAACTGGTATGTTCGTGTAATAATGTCGGCAAAGGTAACCTCGAAAATGCTGTTACAGGAGGTTGCCAAGATTTGGCGCAACTCTGTCAGAAAACAGGTGCAGGTATGGGCTGCGGCTCTTGCCGACCAGAAGTTAAACTGATTCTGGAAAGTGCATTAACAAAGAAAAATGTAACAGAGAATTCATTAGCATAAGCCCAATAAATTTTATCAGGAATGTAGAGAGATTTTTTTCATCCAATAGGTATTTGATTAAATTTGTGTTTACACTTTTTTACTACTATTGTAATGAAAAATACTTTGTTGTGGCTCATGCTATTTTTAAATCTTTCTGCTATTGCACAAGAAAAATCATACGACGAATACAAAAAAGGCTCAAAAGGTGAGCACGCCTTATCGTCGGCTATTACCGTCATGCAATCGGGTATTGGCATAGAGCTAATAAAGCACCTGGATCACCTGCCTGTCAGAATTGTACATGACCCTGCTACCAATACCCTGTTTACCTGTAATATCGATGGCTGGGTATTTAAGGCTCCGATTGTGAACGGAATGATAGGAGACGTAAGTGGTTTCTTGCCACCCAATGAACATCAAATTAACTACTTGCAAGGCATGGTGTATTATAACAATACCTTTATTCTGGTAGGGAATCATAATAACCCCGAAAACTCAGACGGCTATGGCGTAGTTGAGAAATGTACGATTTTGCCTAATGGTGATCGCCAGTGGACAACCATGCTGACCACCGCCTTATATCCATCGTCGGGTACTTTATACGACCATGCTTTTGCAGGGGTATGTCTATCGCCTGATAAAGATTCTGTATACATAGCCAGCGGCTCTCGCACTGACCATGGCGAGGTAAAAAATTCAGGTAGTTATACAGGTTTAAGAGAAGTGCCAATCACGGCCAAAATTTATAGAATTCCGATTAATGCCAGCAATATTCATTTGCCTAATGATGAAAATGCCCTCAATGCGAGCGGTTATATATTTGCCAGAGGGGTAAGGAATGAATTTGATATGGCTTTTAATGGCGAAAAACGCTTATTTGGACTAGAGAATTCAGGTGATAGAGACGACCCTGAAGAAATGAACTGGCTGCGAAAAGATAAGCATTATGGATTTCCGTGGCGAATAGGAGGGAATGATACGCCCATGCAATATACGCCTTACAATGCTAGTGAAGATAAACTGATCTCTGCCGATGCATTGGCCAGAAATATATTCTATAACGACCCGGCTTATCCGGCAAGGCCATCAGGCGTAACATTTACAGAGCCCATTAAAAATTTGGGACCGGATGCAAATTGGGTCAGAAATCCATCGACAGGTGTTATGTATCAGGGCTCAGAAGTAACTACTTTTACAGGACACCGCTCTCCTGTAGGGCTGGTATTTGATGCAGATAGTACTCTACAGATGCCATACACGGGTTCAGGCTTTATGTTGGCTTATTCGCCAGAGGGAGATGATTTAGGATATTTGCCAAATGAAGACCCCGCAGGAGATTTATGTCATTTAAAATTGGTTTATGATGTTGCCAATAGTAATTATAAAGTACAAACAACCCGACTGATAAAAGGATTTGTTAAATTGACTGATGCCGAAAAAGTTGGTAACGTCATTTACGTAGTTGACTTTTCTGCTAACCTCTGGAAAGTTACCTTACCGAAACTAGAAGCACCAAGTACCAATTTTGTGGCTACCCAATCAGAGAATTGTTTAAATAAATTTACTTTTCAGAATCAGTCTGCCAATGAACCCATGACTTATACCTGGAATTTTGGGGATGGTAGCACTTCTATCGAAAAGAATCCTGTGCATCAGTATGCTAATGCCGGCAATTATACGGTAACACTCACCGCCAGAAATCCGCAAGGCATTCAACAAAAGCAGGTAAACGTATCGGTACAAACATCTTATAGTATCAGCAATCCGATTAGTGGTAATGTAACTATTCAGGGTGCGCTGTCTATTCAGGCCAATAACCTGATTTATTCGGGTGCTCAGGTAGTTTATAAAGCACAGAAGCAGGTCTTATTAAACCCGGGCTTTAAGGCAGATACTGGTAGCGTATTTGTTGGTGGTATTGGTGGATGTGACAACTGACAAACCTAAATTTTAATTTATGCGTGATTATTATCTCATACGAATCAATTTCAAAGGAGGAGTAGCTTCCCCTGCCGAAATGAAAGATATTCTGGCTGTGGCTGCGAGGTCGCAGGTAGAAGAGGTGCGCTTTGGCCTACGTCAGCAAATGCTGCTCAATGTGCCACATAGTTTTGGCAAATCGTTTGGCAAATCTATGGAAGCCTTGGAAGTCGATTTTCAGGTTGATAATAACGAATACCCTAATATAGTGAGTTCTTATGTGGCCGAAGAAGTATTCCAGAAGGGTAACTGGCTCACAGAGGGTATATATAAAGATATTCTGGATACTTTTGAGCATCGTCCAAAGCTGAAAATCAATATTTCTGATGCCGATCAGAGCTTTAGCCCGTTTTTCTCCGGCCATCTCAACTTTATAGCCTCACCCACACCCAATTTCTGGTATCTGTATGTAAGAATACCTAAAAGCAATTCTTTAGTCAGTTTTAAAAGGTTAGTTTTTTCAAATGAAATAGCCAAAATTTCTCAGTATTTAGAAGAGCAGATTCTTACACAAGAAAAAAACGAAAGTAAAGAGATAGAAGTGATGCTTGAAAACCTGCCAATGGCCATTTCAGCTCCTCTTGAAACAGAATTGGTTCCAGCTCGTTTTACATTACCTTATTACGAGGGCTTTAATCGTTATGGTAAAAAAACATGGTTGGGTATTTATCGCCGAAACGAAACTTTTTCGGTAGATTTTCTGATGAAAATATGCGCTTTATGTCAGGAAACAAAAATAGGGGAAATATGCCTGACTTCTTTTAAATCATTAATTATTAAGGGGATTCAGGAGACTGATAGATCGAAATGGAGTAGCGTACTATCAGCGTTTAATATCAATGTACGGCACGCAGCCAACGAACTGAACTGGCAAATTGAAGATGATTCAGATGTTGCACTGCAATTAAAATCAGCCCTGGTAAATCGTTTTGATGCGATTGATTTACGTACTTTTGGCCTATGTTTTGGTATCAAAACCCGCCCAAGAACAGAAGTTTATGCCTCTATTATGTTGATGAAAAGACGATTCAGACTTTTCAACTTAATTCCTTTATATTCAGTTTACGACATATCCTACACCGAAGACTTTAACCCAAACGGTCGTACAAAGAAGTACTTCGCCCAAGGTGTATGGCGCTTCAATGTGGATGAGCAATTGAGACGATGTGTATTAAAATACAACAAAATGATAGCCGAAAATCAGGTAAAAGCCGCTGGATTGAAAGACGACCATAAAACAAATGAAACGCTAATAGCCACTACCAAAGTGGTGCATCAATGCCCATGCTGCTTTACTATTTATGATAAAGATTTCGGTGATTTATTAAATAATATTCCGGCTGGCTTGCCTTTCGAAAATCTCCCCGATACATATACCTGCCCAACCTGTGAGACTGAGAAAAAAGGGTTTAAGGTATTGGAGGTAGCCGTTAATCTGGTGTAGAACGACATTTTTTTATTTTATATCAATCTTTGGCATAGATTTTCGTTTATTTGTTATTGAATCTGAGTGATAAGGACTTGACAATCTAACATGCCAGCGCTATGCTAAAGAAAATACTTTTATTATTACTGATACCCATCTTGTCTTCTGCTCAGGTTATTGGGTTTTCAAAGAACGATAGCACCGATATTTTTGCCCAATCAGGTGAAACAGAATTGATTAATCAACTGAAAGGATTGATGGAAGCGCCTGAAAGTCAGGCATTCATGACCGAGTTTAAAAAGAAATTCCCTGAGTCGTTCGAGAAAGAAGTTCGTTATAAGCAATTATTGGTAGCCAATGTAGATGATTGGGAGATGGGTTTGTACGACGAACGCAAAAACCAACTGGATTTCCTGAAAAACTATCCTGCAAAAGACAAACTTTCTGCCGATTTTCAGAAACTGGTCGAAAACAATATCCGCTGGAATTACTGGCATTTATTGCTGGCTTATTCTATCACCCGAAGCAATCTGGATACAAAACTGACTCGTGTAGTATCCTTACCCTCAGTAATGATTGAAGCCCTTGACCCACAAAAAGTACAGGATGAAAGCCTTTTGATTTCGGAGAGTTACCGTAATTTCCTGCCTTTTTTCGTTACTTATTTCAATTCACAGGAACAAAAATTTGTGAAATATGCGGATCAGGTAAAAGCTATTTCGGATAAAAACAACTATGCCCTGAAATACCTGAAAGGCAAGGTTTTAGACTATACCTTATCTAAAACAATTTATGATTATTGCGGACGCATCACTGCATCGGCAGCTAAATACTGGATTAGTCAGGTAGCATCAGACAATTATCGTAAATTATTAATCAATCACTGTCAGGAAACATTAAACAAGAAAGAAGAAGTTGCCAAAAAGAAAGAGGAGAAATCACAATCTCCTAAAGAGTTATTGAATACAGGCGATTATCCTGTCTTGACTGATTTAAACGGTAAGCAATTCAACTTTGCTAAATATAAAGGCAAAGTAGTTTATGTCGATTTCTGGGCTAGCTGGTGTGGCCCGTGCCGCCAGGAGTTTCCTTTTTCAAAAAAGATTCATGAATCGCTTACAGAGAAGCAAAGGAAAAATATTGTGTTTTTGTATATCTCTATCGATGAAGACCCGAATAACTGGAAAAACGCCGTTGAAAAACTACAACTCAATAATGGCGAACACGGATATTCGGAAGGTGGCTGGGCATCAGAAATGGTCAGGAAATACCAAATCAACAGCATTCCTCGTTATATGATTATCGATAAAAACGGAACAATTGTTCAACCGAATGCCGTTCGCCCGAGTAGCCCCGATACTTTAGACATTTTATTGAAGCTGATAGGGGTTTCGTAAGCCAAGGCATAGGGAATTAATTTTCAGTTTTGATTGTATTACATCTGTAAAATCCAATTACATTTGTACAAAATTTAGTTTTATTTTAAAATTTCCCTGTGGGAATTGAAGGTCATGTTTAAATACATTCTCATATTCATCTTATTAATAGTTTTTGTTCCGGTATTCAGAACCTTCCTGTTCAATTTATTAGTAGGTAAACAGATTGCAAAAGAACAAAAGCGCTATAACGATATAATGGAAAAGCAGCGAGGAAAGGAAGGTGATGTAAAAGTAAAACCAACTCAGGCATCAGGCAAAAAAGGCGGATATGAAGGCGGGCAGTATGTTGATTATGAGGAGGTAAATTAATCTGGTTATGCTTAAAAAATTTCTGAAACCTATCACTCTAACAAATCAGGTAAGTATAGCGGTTTTTCTTTTAAGAGTTGGCTTTGCAGGCTTTTTGGCTACACATGGTTATAGTAAACTAGAAAGTTTTATAGCTGGCGACCATGATTTCCCTGATCCCATGAATGTCTCACCGATAGTTTCACAAGGATTAACCATTTTTGCAGAACTCTTCTGTTCTTTTTTATTGATTTTAGGTGTATTTACTCGCATCGTTACCATTATTCTTATAGGCTGTATGGCTGTAGTTGCCTTTGCAGTGCACGGCTCAGACCCACTTGGCGATAAAGAGCATGCCTTATTATACCTCATTAGTTTTATTGTGGTTTTCCTGACTGGTCCGGGGAAATATTCATTGGATGCACGCCTCTTTAAATAGTCTCCATGCTTAAAATAGCTTACGATTCTATCTACACCCATCCGCTTCCTGAAGGTCATCGCTTTCCGATGATAAAATACGAGCTGATTCACGAGCAATTATTATACGAAGGCACTTGTACAGCCGAGAACTTCTTTGCGCCCAAACCAGTTGATCCAAAGTGGGTTTTAGGCGTACATGATAAGCAATATTTTGAAGATTTACTGAACCTACAAATCGACGCCAGAATGGAGCGTCGTATAGGTTTCCCAATCACAGAAATGCTTGTCAATCGTGAATTAATCATTACCCAAGGCACCATTGATTGCTGCAAGTTCGCTTTTGAATCAGGCGTATCAATGAATATTGCCGGCGGCACTCATCATGCCTATGCAGATAAAGGAGAGGGGTTTTGCTTGTTAAATGATGTGGCAGTAGCGTCTTATTACGTGCTTGCGAACCAATTGGTAGATAAAATTCTGGTAGTTGATTTAGACGTGCATCAGGGTAACGGAACGGCATTGATTTTTGAAAATGAACCACGGGTTTTTACTTTTTCTATGCACGGCAAAGAGAATTACCCCTTAAAAAAAGAAAAATCAGATTTAGATATTGAACTACCCACCTATTGTGAAGACGAACAATATCTGGGTATTTTATATAAAACATTACCACATCTGATAGAAGAAGTAAAACCACAATTTATTTTCTATATTTCGGGTGTAGATATTCTGGCTTCCGACAAACTGGGTAAACTTAAAGTCTCTATGGAAGCTTGTAAACAACGGGATACCTTTGTGTTTGAACAAGCCCTTAAGAACCAAATTCCGCTAGTAGTTTCAATGGGCGGAGGATATTCTCCACGCATTTCCGATATTGTAGAAGCCCATTGCAATACTTTTCGATTGGCTGAGAAGATGTTTTTTTAATTTAAGTATACTATTTTACCACTGTGCTAAACTCCGCGTTACTCAGTGGTTATAACTTCAATCTGATATGCAAAACCTTTCCCAATACATAGATCATACTTTACTGAAACCCACAGCTACAGAAATGGATTTTCGGAAATTATGTGAAGAAATCTACACGCATAACTTTTATGCAGCCTGTGTGCCACCACATTATGTGAGTTTTGTAAAAGAGATTCTGGTTTATAGTCAGGCAAAAGTCTGTACGGTTATCGGGTTTCCTTTAGGCTACCAAATTACCAGTACAAAATTAGCAGAAGCTGAAAAAGCCCTGACAGATGGAGCTAATGAACTGGATATGGTCATGAATATCAACGCTTTTAAATCAATGGCCTATCTGACTGTAAAGCAGGAGATAAAAGAATTGGCTGAAATGGCACATAGCAAAGATGCCTTGCTTAAGGTAATCATCGAAACGGCTTATCTGGATAATTTTGATTTAAGTATCGCCTGTGAAATTTGCGAAGAGGCAGGAGCAGACTTTGTAAAAACTTCCACAGGTTTCGCTCCCAAAGGCGCAGATTTAGCGCAAGTAAAACTGATGAGAAACATTCTACCTGAATCCGTTAAAATCAAAGCCTCAGGCGGCATACAGACATATGAAGAAGCAATAGATTTCATAGAAGCAGGTGCAAATCGTCTTGGCACTTCCTCAGGTGTTGCTATTATGAAAGGTGGAGAAGAGACAGGAGGGTATTGATTCTCTACTTCTCAGGTAAATGCACTTCTGCCATCATGCAACGGGCAGAGCCACCACCACAAGTTTCAATAATATTCAAATCAAAATGCATAATATCGGCATATTCTCCTAGCAGACTTCTTTGTGGTTGAGTCAGAGATTCATAAGCACGAGACGACATCACTAAAATCAGATGCCCTTTCTGGTTATTGATCAACAACATATTTCCGGCAAAGGCATTCATTTGCTCCAGACTTATCTCAATCACATTTTTACCAGTGCCTTCCAGACTTTCTTTCACCGCCAATCGCTCATCAAGATCAGTAATTGATTGCAGACAAACTACGGCAAAATTATCACCAATGCACATCATTACATTAGTATGGTAAATCTCTTTATCACTACTATCAACCGCCCCAAACTTCACGACTTTATAGCCATTCATCTGCTTTTCCCATGCTTCCAGAACTTCCTCATTGGTACGTGGCGAAATACAGGCATAAGCAATGCGGTGCATGCGGTCAAGGACAAGACTACCTGTTCCTTCCAAAAACTTATTCTCCTCTTCAAAAGCCGTCAAATCAATGATAGTTTCGACATGAAAATTATTTCTTAAATCCTCAATAATATCAGGTCTGCGTTCCAGACGACGATTTTCGGCCTGCATCGGGTATAAGCATACTTTACCGCTATGGTGGAAGGAGACCCAGTTATTCGGAAAAATGCTGTCAGGCGTATAAGGCTTAGGCGTATCTTCATAAACCATAACATTCACACCAATGGCGCGCAATTGACTCACCATGATGTCGAATTCTTTCAAGGCATTTTCCTGTGTAATTTCAAGGTCTAACGCCTGAGAATCAGAATCCTGAAAAGCATTGCTTTCTGCTGTCTGCAAATTAAAAGCAAAGTTCACCGGACGAATCATTAAGATATTTGAAGTAGCTTGAGCTTGCATGGGGTCAATATTTAGTGATTGAGCGAATTAGTGATTGAGTGATTATTGAATCAGAGATAGCTCTCTTATTAATTAGCTATTCAATATTAAATGATGTTTATTCATATTAATTAAATAAAAATTAATGCTTAAGAGTAGATTAATTTTAATCACTCATTCACTAAATCACTCAATGATTTTTAGGCCATTTCCATTTCGTCTACTCTAATCCGATGCCCTTCCAGGAAAAAGCGGATACGATTAGAGGCCGTTTCCAGTTCTTCGGCAGACGGCAGGAATACAATACGAAAATGGTCGTTTTTAACATAGTTAAAGCCTGTTCCTGAAACAACCAGTACTTTTTGTTCTGACAAGAGGTCAAAAACAAATTGCTCATCATCTTTGAACGAGAATTTCCTTAAATCAATTTTCGGGAATAAGTATAAAGCTCCTTTCGGTTTCACACAGGTTATACCCGGAATATCAGTCATTTTATAATGGATCAGATCACGTTGCTTGCACAGTCTTCCTTCCGATGCTACCAAATCGTTGATACTCTGATAGCCTCCCAAAGCTGTCTGAATAGCATATTGCGTAGGCACATTGGCACACAAACGCATACTTGCCAATAGATTAAAGCCTTCTACAAAAGATTTAGCTTTTTGCACCGCACCACTCAGAATCACCCAACCTCCGCGGAAACCAGCCGCACGATAGTTTTTAGATAAACCTCCATAGGTCATGATAAACACATCGTCGCTCAGTGTAGCAATTGGAATGTGTTTGTTTCCATCATAAAGGATTTTATCATAAATCTCATCAGAGAATATAATCAGATTATGTTCGGCTGCCATTTTTACAATCCCTTCCAACACTTCTTTACTATATACAGCTCCTGTCGGGTTGTTCGGATTAATCAATACAATACCTTTGGTTTTGCGATTGATTTTGCGGCGGATATCATCCAGATCAGGATTCCAGTCTGATTCTTCATCACAGATATAATGCACAGGTTTGCCACCTGATAGCGCCACTGAAGTTGTCCAGAGCGGATAATCAGGCGAGGGGAGGAGAATCTCGTCACCTTCATTCAATAGTGCCTGCATGGTCATTACAATCAACTCACTTACGCCATTACCAATAAAAATATCTTCAATGGTTACGCCATGAATGCCTATTTGTTGGGTATAGTGCATGATAGCCTTGCGGGCGGGAAAAATACCTAAATGATGTGAATACCCTTGCGCATTACGGATATTCATAATCATATCATATATAATTTCGTCGGGAACGTCAAAACCAAATGGTGCTGGATTACCAATATTCAGATTGATAATTTTTTGCCCCATTGCTTCCAGTTGTTGTGCTTTTTCGAAGACAGGTCCACGGATAGCATAACTCAGGTTATTCAGGCGATTGCTTTTGTTAATTGGCTGTTGCATACGCTTATCGGATAAAAATTCATGCAAAATTAATTAAAATTTATGCGTAATTCTGACAAAAAAACATAAAAAAGGCCGAGATGCAAGCATTCTCGACCTTTTTATAATGATTGTAAGGCTTTTACGTATTTTTTATACTATTCGCGCAGCTTTTCTAGCAATTTCTTGTTGAAACTCTGCTCAGTACGTTTCAATTCGGCATACTGTTTTGGCGTAATCGTTTTCAGAAGCTTCGCCATATATTCTTCATCCAGTTCTATCTCTTTCTTTCTGATAGCCAGTGTCTGGCGATACGATGATATGATTTTATCGTCAGATACAGTTGCAGCATTCGCCTCATCCATAGTTCTTTTGATACTTCTTCTGAGGTCAAATTTCTTGCTTTGATATTCATTATATACCGACCAGAACTGCGGTGCCTGTTCTGTACTAAGGTCAAGTTTTTCAGTAATCAGGCCAATCTTAGCAGTTTGTATTTTCTCGAATCGTTCATCTTTAAAACCCTGTCGGTTTTGCGAGAATGAAAACATCGGTATGGCTAAAATGATAATTATTAATTGTTTCATAACTGTTGGTTTTATCTTTGGTGTAATAGTTAAACTACACTATATATCTTCTTCTAAATCCTGACTTTCCAGATGGTCCAGAATATCTTTTTTATTAATGTCCAGATCCTCTAAAATTTTTGTTTCTGCTTCTTTTGGCAAGGCTGTGGCATTGGTTGTGATGGCTTCATATTCCAGATAACCCAAATCCTGTGTTGCCAGATAACTGTTAATTTCGTCTTTGCTCAACTCTTCCATAGCGGCCTCTGATTTTGCTTTACTAAATTGTGGAACGGCAAATCCTAAACCAATCAACAATACGAAACTTGCCGCCGCAGCCCACATAGTCCGGCCTTTCTGCTGCCACCAGTTTACTTTGATCACCTTAGCTTCTTCCTGTGTTTGGCTCAGAATACGGGCTGGTAATTCGTCAAAATAATTGGCTGGTACCTCAAAAATATTTTTGCGTTCAATGCTTTCTACTCTTACCTGAGCTCTGATGATGTCTTCCACACTTTCAAAATAACCTTCCGGTACTTTAAAAACATTCACTTTTGGTAAGGTCTCTAATCTGATTTCCTGTTTTTCAAAACTAGCAATCCGATTCATGATTCTCGACGAAAGTGTATCGAAATAATTGTCAGGAACAGCAAAGTTTTGTTTTTTGCCGAAGCTCACTACAGGCTCTTCAGAGAATCTGATTCTTTCCTGAATAGATATAGACAAAGTATCGAAGTAGCCTTCGGGTACTTTGAATACGTTCATTTTAGGAAGTTCTTCTATTTTGATTATCTCTTTCATACTCTTTTGCAGAGCCGGGTAGTGTTATCCTGCTCTTTTTAAGCCTTTTAACTATTTTAAATTAATTGTTTTTTTGACAATTGAATTTTTAAAAGGTTTAAAGAATCAGGACTCTTTATTTAAAAAATCTTCAATTTTTTTCACAGCTAGGTGATACGAAGCCTTTAATGCCCCTACAGAGGTGCCTGTTATCTCGGCAATGTCTTCATATTTCATGTCTTCGTAGTACTTCATATTGAATACTAAACGTTGTTTGTCTGGCAATTGTAGTAGCGCTTTCTGGAGTTTTATCTGAATTTCATCTCCCGAAATGTAGTCCTGTGAAATGGAAGTTTCCAGTGTATTGAGCAAATCCATGCTGTCTTCCGATTCAGCTTCAATTGGCACATGATTCCGACGACGTTTCTTTTGTAGAAAATTCAACGATTCGTTGGTGGCTATGCGGTATACCCATGTATATAATTGGGCATCTCCTCTGAAAGTCTGTAGACCCTGCCAAACCTTAATAAAAGTTTCCTGTACCACGTCGTCGGCGTCGTCGTGGTCAATCACCATTTTGCGGATATGCCAATAGATTTTTTGCTGATATTTTTTTAACAGCAACTCAAAAGCATTCCGACGTTTATCAGGGTCTAATATTAGACTAACTAACTCTTGGTCTGAACTCTGCATTTTACAGAAAAATAGGTTGTTTGTAAGTAAATAACCCCACTCCCTACGCGGGTCGCCCTAAATTCCTCTCTCCAACAATGGGGAGAGGGTTGGGGCGGGGTTAAGTTCTTATAAAACAACCTATCTATTTTATTGTTTTCTTTGAATCACTTTTAGGGCTTTTTCAACAATATTTTTTGCTGAAAGACCATATTTTTCCATCAATTGTGCAGGTGTACCTGATTCACCAAACGAATTGTTTACTGCTACATACTCTTGTGGAGCCAAGAAATTCTGTGCCAGCGTTTGAGCCACGGCATCACCTAAACCACCATTGGCCTGATGTTCTTCGCAAGAAACCACACATTTGGTTTTACGAACGCTCTTTAAGATAGCTTTTTCGTCTAAAGGTTTAATCGTATGAATATTCAGGATTTCAGCACTGATGCCTTGTGCTTCCAATATTTCAGCAGCCTGAATCGCTTCCCATACCAGATGGCCTGTGGCTACGATAGTTACATCTTTACCTTCGCTTACCATCCAGGCTTTACCGATTTCAAACACCTGATCTGGTGCTGTGAAAACAGGCACCACCGGACGACCAAAACGCAAGTAAATAGGACCTTTCCAGTTTGCGGCAGCAATGGTAGCAGCTTTGGTCTGGTTAAAATCACAAGGATTGATAACCGTCATATTTGGCATGGCACGCATCATGGCCAAATCTTCAAGAATCTGGTGGGTAGCACCGTCTTCTCCTAAAGTAAGACCAGCGTGAGAAACCGCTATTTTAACGTTTTTATCTGAATAAGCTACCGACTGACGGATCTGGTCATAAACTCTACCCGAACCGAAATTGGCAAAAGTAGTAGCAAACGGAATTTTACCACCAATGGTTAATCCGGCTGCTACACCAATCATATTGGCTTCAGCAATACCACATTGGATAAATCTTTCCGGATTTTCTTTAATGAATGTATCTATTTTCAAAGACCCTACAAGGTCGGCACAAAGCGTCACTACATTAGGGTTCGTTCTGCCCAGTTCGGTCATACCCGCACCAAAGCCTGAACGTGTATCTTTTTTCTCGGTGAATGTGTATTTTGTCATAAACGCTGATTAGTCTGAATGTTAAATAATTTGCCTTGGAGCATTAATTAATAATCCCCGATAGTACCGGTTGTTACCAATTGATTCAATGCCACTTGTAATTGTTCGTCGTTAGGTGCAACACCGTGCCATTTGTGACTACCCATCATGAAATCTACGCCTGCACCCATTTCGGTTTTCATTAATATCATGATTGGTTGACCTTTTCCTGTCAGACGTTTCGCTTTACGCAATCCGGCAACTACTTGCTCCATATCATTACCGTCTTTGATTTCCATTACATTCCAACCGAAAGCTTTATATTTGGCTTTCAAATCGCGGTTGTTCATTACCTTTTCAGTAGGACCATCAATTTGCTGACCATTCAAATCTATAATCGCAATCAGATTATCTGTTTTGTGGTGTGGCGCTGCCTGAGCGGCTTCCCATACCTGTCCTTCCTGTTGCTCACCGTCACCCATTAAACAATAAACTAAATTATTGTCACCGTTCAGGCGTTTAGCTAAAGCGGCTCCGATAGCTACCGAAAGCCCCTGGCCTAATGAACCTGATGCCACACGGATACCTGGAAGGTGCTCGTGTGTAGTAGGGTGCCCTTGTAATCTTGAATCAATCTTACGGAAAGTAGCCAGTTCTTTTACATCAAAATATCCTCTACGAGCTAAGGTTGAATAAAACACAGGCGAAATATGTCCGTTTGAAAGAAAGAACAAATCTTCACCTTTTCCGTCCATATTAAAGGATAGATAGGTGTCTTTACCTTTTCTGTTGTTAATTTTCATTTGTTGAAAATAAAGAGCAACAAATAAATCGGTACAACCTAAAGATCCGCCCGGGTGGCCAGACTGACAGGCATGCACCATTCTAACAATATCACGGCGTACTTGTACCGCAATTTCTCGTAGTTCTTGGTTTTGCATTTAAAAAGATTATTAAGTGTCAAAAAAACAATTAATACAAAGGTAGTTCAGAAAATACTAAAATTGTGGCTGTTGTATTAATTTTTGCAAAAGTACATAATACATCTTGGTTTTTAAATAAAGAATTGCGTTAAACTTGATGTTTATGAGTAGAAATAGCTGTTTTTGCCTGTATTTCATCAAAACTTGCAGTAATTGTTTAAACGAAATAAATACGTGTAGTTAAATGATTAAGCGGTCAGGAAGGTAAAATGAAAAAAATACTAACCGGCTTTAGCCAAATGAAATCTAAATAATTAACCAAACCAGAGCGATATATCAAAACACCTTCGGAAAAAAGGCAGGCACACGTTTGATATAATCAGCGTATTGCGGTTTGGTTTCAGTCAGTTTTTTCTCTAGCAGAGTAACACCGGAAACTCGCATCAGCAGAAATGTCATTAATAATGGACTGAAAGCATAGAGATATTGTTGATTGGTGCAGGCAAAAAGAAAATAACCCCACCATTGCATTGCATCACCAAAATAATTGGGGTGGCGTGTGAGAGACCAGAGCCCGGTTTGTAAAACTTTACCTTTATTTGAAGATTTTTTCTTGAATTGTGTCAATTGCCAGTCACCAACGGCTTCGAATAGAAAACCCATTAACCAGATACCTATCCCTATATAATCAAGGGTTTGTAAGTCCTTGAATTCGGATGAGATGGCTGGAATATAAAGGGATGAAATAATCCAGAGCAAGATTCCTTGCAATAAGAAAACCTGGAAAAATGAGATCCACCACCAGTTTTTACTACTTTCTTGGCGCCATTCCTGGTAGCGGTAATCTTCTCCCTTGCCAATATTTCTAATTGCTAAGTGGATACTTAATCGTAATCCCCAGATAGTGACAATGGTGCAGAAAATCATTGAGCGTGTGTCAATCAGACCACCCGCATATCTATAAAACCATACAGTAATCACAAAACCTGTTCCCCAGAAAATATCAATAATGCTTGAGTCTTTCAACACAACACTTATTAGCCAGAGTGCGGTAAGGCATGACATAATAAGTATCAAGCCTTGCCCGAACGGAAAAGGTTGAAAAAACAGGAAGACTGCTATGGCTATAGCCACCAATAACAGAATAATACGTGCCATATGGAATTAAGAAATTGTTTAAATATGATACTCTAACCATAAGCCCGAGTTCGATGCTCTATGAAAAATCTAAATAATAGAGCAAACGGGCATGATTGGAATAAAATATTTATACCAACGCTTATTCTAATATTTGCTCGGCATGGGTTTTTGATTTAACCTTCGTGATAATCTCCTCAATAATTCCGTTTTCGTCAATAATAAAAGTCGTTCGAAGGACACCCATATATTTACGCCCCCACATTTGCTTTTCTGCCCACACGCCAAACTGCTCAGCAATGATATGGTCAGGGTCACTTAATAAATCAAAAGGTAAACTATATTTTTTTATAAACTTCTGATGCGATTGCTCACTGTCTACACTAATGCCTAACACTACATAACCTTTGGCCAAAAGGGCATGATAATTATCTCTTAAATTACAGGCTTCTGCGGTACAAGTGGGTGTATTATCTTTAGGGTAAAAATAGAGAATTACTTTTTTCCCTTTAAAATCTTTGAGGTCAATTTCAACGCCGTCTTGATTTTTTGCCTTTACTTCTGGAACCAGATTTCCTACTTGCAGGTGCATGCTTCTTTTTTGATTTTTGTATTGTATGTTTTTGTTTAAAATACTCATCCAGATTGACCTGATAAGTACCAACGTTACCAACGTTATCTACTACTTCTAATTTCAAATCTCCACCAAACCTCTTGTCTTCGTCGAGCTTGATAGACCAGATTCTGCCATTCTTATACTCATAATCCATCAATACCCATTCCCCATTCACATAGCAGTTAAAAGCTTTAATGCCAGATAGATTATCTGAAATAACAAAACTCAAATAAGTAGAGTCTAAACGAGCCGGACGAATTGAAGGTGCTTCATTATCAGTAATCAGCATAAAATCACCCAAACGACGGGTTTTAAACTGAATTGCACTCCCAATCCAGACTCCACCTAAATAAGAACGCCCACTGCTGATATCATAAACCCCGGTTTTAGGCGACATTGAAATACCCGATGGCGTCCATTGCACCGTAATATTATCTTTTAAAGGCACTCGCTCAGTATTAATACTCAGGCGATTCCCACTCATACCCGTGGTCAGATAGAGCGTATCATACACCGCATTATTAAAGTCAATCCGTAGATTTGGTTCTGTATAAAACTGCCCGATTTGTGGTAAAATCTCTCTCTTAATTCCAATCAATGCTGAGCTATTATCAACCTGTGCAAAATCTGCAATTCCTTTATTCAAATCATAAAGATAAACCGCCTCTTTATTGCCTATATAAGATAAGGGGACTTTGGTTGGTACACCCTTATTCTGCAAAATAGCAAATGGTGCTTTTGTATTTTTGGCTCTAATGGCAAGCGTATTTTCAGTAACTGAAGTAGAAATATTGCCTGAAAATTTACTTTCTTCTGCCAAGGATGTCTCTCCCTCGCTTTCCTGTAAAACAGGCGGTTCACCCTGAATAGAGAAAGTAAGAACAGAGGTATTCCCATACGTATCTCTTACTCTTACATATACACTATGCAATTGATTGTCGCCAATATATATTTTGCCTTTGTTTTTATCAGTTTCATAAACTGTAATCCGGTTACCATCAGCCACATAACATTTCTGGATACGTACGCCGTCTGTCTGCGAAATATCATAATCTATGTGCACATTAATGTCTTTCGAAACATCAAAGGGCATTTTTTCCAGATTCAGTTTATAAGTGCTTTTGCCATCCACTTCTACTTCCAATGCAGTAATCCCCATACGAAAAGGCGAGGTCTGGCTTCGGTCATAAGTATTCAGTTCCAAACCAATAATGCCCTGTGCCTTTACAATATTGGGTAAAATATATTCGCCCGATGCCGAGCGTTTTGGTGCCATTGATACTCTTCCAAACTCTCCGTTCACGCGTGAATAAGCATTCAATGTTTTCAGAATTACTCTTTCTATGACCGGAGCCTGCGAATCCTGAATTTCAGGGAAACCAAATTTCATCGGATTAATTGCATTTTCTAAGGCATCACGAATCTCAAAATGCAAGTGAGGCCCACCTGATGCACCTGTATTACCCGAAATAGCCACAATTTCACCTTTTCTTACTTTTATTTCATTCGGCCCGGGTGTAAGTTCCAGTTCCCATACTTTCTGGCTGTATTCTCTTCGGCGAAGATAATCTTCTATCACAGGATTATAGTTTTTCAAGTGCCCGTATACAGTTGTATAGCCATTGGGATGAGTAATGTATAATACATTTCCATACCCTCCACGCATCACTCTTATACGTGACACATAGCCATCTGCTGCTGCATAGACATTGTAGCCCTCCACAGCGCCTGTACGAATATCAAGCCCTGCATGGAAGTGATTGGTACGTAAATCGCCGAAACCTCCTGAAAGTGACGCCTGTTTACCCGGCTGTATCGGAAACATAAAATAGCCTTTCGGGTATTGTTCCTTAGCCGCTTGTCCTGGGTCTTTCTGGGCATAAGTAAGATTCAGAGAGGTATCAGAGACTAAGTAGACAATCAATAAGATGGCACTTAATACTCTTGTAATGATCATGGATCTCTTATTATTCTTCACGTAAATGTAAGGGTTTGGTGGATATAGGCATCAATGCCTTTTTGAATCATAAACACTATTCATTATAGATTGTTCTCAAAAATGAAAAGATGAGCCAATCAAAAAAATGAGAGAAATAGAGATTATTAGGTTTAGACAAATAAACGTTCTTTAGCTTATTGAATTAAATATAATAAGAAGCCTTGAGATAGTTGCGCGTAGAGACAGGGCAATGCCCTGTCTCTACCAAATCAGGCATAAAAAAACGTTCATTTTTGTATTCTAATATTCTTTGCAACTTTATTTTTTCATACAGGTGTTAATATTATGAGCTTTGTCTCAAGCTTTACTTCACCTCAAATTCAAGCATTTTCTCACTTTCAATAAAGGCCGTCAGTTTATCGCCTATTTTAACAGGGGCAACACCCGAAGGCGTACCTGTAAAAATAATATCTCCTGTTTTTAACGTAAAATATCTGGATACAAAAGAGATGATATAATCAAACGAAAAAAGCATAAGAGAGGTATTGCCTTGCTGACGAGTTTGTGTCTCACCGTTAGCATCAGTCACATCTAAATTAAAATTTAGATTTTGTAAATCGGCAAACTTCGATTTCGATACAAAATCAGAGATAGGAGCCGACCCATTAAATCCTTTCGCAAGATCCCACGGTAAACCCTTCGATTTAAGTTTCGATTGCAGGTCACGCGCGGTAAAATCTATCCCAATACCAATTTCATCATAATATTTGTGTGCAAATTTTTCCTCAATATTTTTACCCATTTTGTTGATTTTAAGCAATATTTCTACTTCATGATGAACGTCCTGCGAAAAATCAGGATAATAAAACGGCTCACCGTCTTTCAGAATTGCTGTATCTGGTTTGGTAAAAATAACTGGTTCATCAGGGCGTTCATTATTTAATTCCTTGATATGTTCTACATAATTGCGGCCAATTGCGATAATTTTCATATGATTCAGGCAGACCCTAAGGTTTAGATTTTAGTTTGAGTTATTTAATTTTTGCGTACTTTTGAGGCACCCAAAAATCGGGAAATTTTACAAAAATAGGTATTTTCCATAGTTCACTCACAGATAATGGTCTGATTTTTTAGCTATTATCTGAAAATAGATATTTGTGAATTGGTTATAATCCTCAACTATTTACGTCTAATAAAATCGAGAACTTAATTTTGAAATACGATGAAAACCTTATTAAAATCTTCTTTAGCTGCTTGTTTATTATTTGCCACCATCTGGTCTTGTCAGAAAGTTCCGCTTACGGGGCGTAATCAGTTTGTAGGTCTGGTTTCAAACGAACAGATGATTCAAATGAGTTTTGCCGAATACAAAGGCTTTATGGATACCTCAAAGGTAATAGCTGCCAATAGTAATGATGCAGCCATGATTGCCAGAGTTGGAAACAGAATCAAGACAGCCGTTGAAAACTATCTGATTCAGAATAATTATAGCCAGATAATCAACGGTTATCAATGGGAGTTTAAATTGGTACAAAGCAAAGAAGTAAACGCCTGGTGTATGCCCGGTGGTAAGGTTTGTTTCTATACCGGAATTTTACCGATTTGTAAAGATGAAGCCGGAGTAGCCGTAGTAATGGGTCATGAGGTAGCGCACGCAATTGCAAGCCACGGACGTGAGCGTATGAGCCAGGCAATGGCCGCACAAGGAATCACAACTTTAGGTGCAGCCGGTGTAGGTGTATATACAGGAAACCAACAAACCATGGAGATAGCCGGACAAGTATTAGGGCTAGGAGCAAATTTAGGTTATGTATTACCTAATAGCCGTAAACAAGAATCAGAGGCGGATGAATTAGGTTTGATTTTCATGGCAATGGCAGGTTATGATCCACAAAATGCCGTAGCTTTCTGGCAAAGAATGGCAGAAGCAGGTAAGAATTCTTCAAAACCACCAAAAATTCTTTCAACTCACCCTACGGATGAGACCAGAATTGCAGATTTGAAGAAACAGTTGCCACAGGCACAAAAATATTATACAGCATACGCAAGTAAAAAATAACATTCTGACGATTAGAAATCTCAACAAAAGAGGCACTGGTTCGATAATCAGTGCCTCTTTTGTTATAAACTCATGAGATAAAAAACACGATTTGAAAAATCGTGATACAAAAAAATTTGTAAAGATTTTTTCTTTCATTACTTTTGCTTGTATAGACAAGTTGGTACTGAATCCTAAATGATTTCAAGTAAAAAACATAAAACTAAAAAACGAATCATTTATTCATTAAGCACTTATTTTTGGCTTATCGTAACAGTTTTAATTTTTATTAGCCCTATCGTCATGGTTGTAGATGGATTAATAAGGCACTTTAAAATATCGTCAGATACAGATACCAAAATTATAAAGGCAGTAGTAATTGATGAGTTAAATTACGCTAACAACAGTTCAGTTAATAAAAGATATTATTATTCATATGAGTTTGAGGTTGATGGCGAAAAATATAAAGGAAATACCCTAAGCACAAAGTACAAGGTTGGAGATAGTGTAGAGGTAAAATATTATATACCTAAACCATCAATTAATACAATAATCAAAAAGCCTTGAAAGGTAATTTCCAATGATGAGTAAATCGTGGTAAAACAGATGCTGAAAAACAAAAAAATAGTCATCATTGGAGGTACTACCGGATTAGGTTTATCGGCCGCTAAAGCCTTTGTGAAAAACGGCGCAAAAGTTGTAGTAGTAGGCCGCAATCCTGAAAGTTGTGTAGCTGCTGAAATAGAATTAGGTGAAAATGCCCATGCTATGAGCGGTGATGCTGCTAATCCTGATACTGCTATGAAAGCAATTAATCTTGCCATTAACGATTTCGGAGGATTTGATGGATTATATCATATAGCAGGAGGAAGCGGAAGGAAATTCGGTGATGGACCATTACACGAAATATCTTTAGAAGGCTGGAATAAAACCTTTGAGTTGAACCTGACAAGCCTGATGCTGTCCAATCAGGCAGCTATCCGTAAATTTCTTGAATTAGGCACAGGAGGTACGATTCTTAATATGGGTTCAGTATTAGGCGTTTCTCCATCGCCTAAATATTTTTCAACGCATGCTTATGCCGCTACTAAATCTGCTATCATTGGTTTCTCTAAATCTATTGCGGCTTATTATGCCCCAAACAATATCAGAATAAACGTGTTAGCTCCTGCTTTGGTAGAAACACCCATGTCCCAAAGAGCTTCAAAAGATGAAGTAATCATGGATTTTGTAAAAACCAAACAGCCGCTGGATGGTGGGCGCAATGGACAATCCAGTGATTTAGATGGAGCCGCAATCTATTTTATGTCTGACAGTTCAAAATTTACAACCGGACAAGCATTGTTTGTAGATGGAGGATGGAGTGTGAGTGAAGGACAGTACTAGAATTTATAATTTAAACAATATTAAATGCCTTACCACGGAGTGACACAGAGCTTAACACACAGAGTTTCACGAAGGATTACTCGAAACTACTCCGTGAAACTCCGTGCAAAACTTATTGTAACTCTGTGGTAAAAATCAACTAAAGATAACCGCCACTAAAATATGTCATTTGTTATAGGAATAGACCTTGGGGGTACAAACATAAAAGGCTTAATCATCAACCAGAATGGTGATGTGCTTAAGCAGCATTATATCCCAACCAAAGACACAGAAGATGGTTCATGGCGGGAGAATGTAAAGGAAATGGTAGAATATCTGAAAAACTACCTCCAACAACCTATTCTTGGAATCGGGATGTCAGCGCCTGGTTTGCCTAATGAGCAAAACCAATGCATTGCTTACCTGCCTAACCGCCTGAAAGGATTAGAAAATTTTATGTGGGGCGAGTATCTGGGCGATGCTACCTACGTGTTGAACGATGCCCACGCGGCGCTGATGGCAGAGGCAAAATTTGGGGTGGCCAGAGACAAACGCAATGTAGTGTTACTAACACTCGGCACAGGTGTAGGTGGCGGAATTTTAATTAACGGACAACTCTATCAGGGGCTTTCGCAAATGGCAGGGCATTTAGGGCATATTTCATTAAATACCCATGAAGAAACCCAGAGTATTGTGGGCATGGTAGGCAGTCTGGAATATGCCATTGGTAATTATTCAATAGAAAAAAGAAGTCATGGGAAATTTACTTCTACCTGGGAACTGGTAGAGGCTTTTCGCAAAGGAGATTATTTTGCTACTTATCTATGGCTTTCATCAGTCAGGAAACTAGCCATCGCCATCAGTTCTATTGCCAACTTATTATCGCCTGAAATGATTGTTTTGGCAGGTGGAATTACCCTAGCCGAAAACTCACTTTTCGAACCGCTACAATCCTTTATGGAATTATATGAATGGAGGCCGGGAGATAAAAAAACAGAAATTGCACAAGCCTATTTTGGCGACATGGCAGGCGCAATCGGCGCCGCCAGTTTTGTATTAGCTAAAACCAATTAAACAGAAAAAACAATCAAGATGAGTGTTATACAGGATTATTTGAATAAATGTGCGGCAATTGTAGAAACAGTAAAGCAACAGGAAGCCCAGATTCAAACAGCGGCCAGATGGTTTGCCGATTCGATATTGGCAGGGCGAATGGTGCATGTATTCGGCTCAGGACATAGCCGTATTATGGTGGAAGAGATGTGGCCGCGCTATGGTTCATTTCCCGGGTTTAATCCAATCGTAGAACTCTCTCTGACATTCCATAATCTGGTAGTAGGAGCCAACGGGCAACGTCAGGCCATGTTTCTGGAAAATGTAAGCGGATTAGCCGACCGCATCTTACGAAATTTTGATTTATCTTCTGTTGATACGGCTCTGGTTATCTCCTCATCAGGCACAAATGTAGTGCCGGTGGAAATGGCAGAGATATTTCAGCAAAAAGGTATTAAGGTTGTAGCATTAGTAACTAAAGAACACCTGGAAGGTAGTACCACCAAACGCCCTGATGGTAAAAAACTCAATGATTTTGCCGATTTGGTGCTAGATACTGGCGCTCCCTTAGGCGACTCAATGGTGTATGTACCCAATCTGGATACACCAGTTTCTCCCGGCTCAACTGTTGGTGGTGCCATGATTATCAATAGTATTAAAGCACAGGTAGCTGATTACTTGACCCAAGCCGGACATCCACCGAAAGTATTGACGGCAAGTGGATTGGTAGGAGCACAAAAAGCAACAGAATTATTCGAAGCTGCTTACGACGAACACGCACATCGTATCGCCCATATGTATGCTAAAGTAGGTGTGCCAAGCTATGTATCAGACAGCAAAACCCTTTAATTGATTTATTCAACCATATCTATCTTAACCTATGAAAAAGATTATTTGCCAGATTGCCTTCGCTGCTATCAGTTTAAGTGGATTTGCACAGGATTTTAAATCACCTAAAACTACCGAAGTATGGGAGCCTAAACCCAAACTGGTGGTACCTGCTAAAACGCCAGGCGGCGCACCCTCAGATGCCGTGATATTATTTGATGGCAGTAGCCTGAATGCCTGGCAACACACCAAAGATAAGTCTCCGGCCAAATGGACATTGAAAGACGGAACGATGCTAGCCAAAAGCGGTACAGGAGAAATCATGACCAAACAGGAATTCGGCAGTTTTCAGTTGCATGTAGAATTCAATATGCCTTTAGATTCGAAGAAAACAGGCTATCCGAATGGGGGTAATAGCGGTGTATTTCTGCACGGCAAATACGAGATCCAGATTTTTGATTCTTACAACAATGAAGTCCCTATTTATGCCAACGGACAGGCAGGAAGCGTGTATAAACAAGTGATTCCGCTAGCGAATTCTATGTTGAAACCCGGTGAATGGAATGTCTATGATATATTCTTCACCGCACCTAAATTCAGATACAATGGTTCGGTAGAAACACCAGCCTACGTAACTGTATTGATGAATGGGATTCTAGTATTAAACCACTTTGAAATTCAGGGAACGATTCAATATATCGGTATTCCATCGTACGAATATTATTCTGGTAAAGGCCCGATTGCCTTGCAGGAACATGGCTCTGAGGTATCGTTCCGTAATATCTGGATAAGAGAACTATAAGCATTTTGATTGACCTGAAACAAATACAAGCGAATGAAACATGGGCATTGCGTCACAAGGTCATGTGGCCTGATAAACCGTTTGACTTTGTGATTCTGCCCAACGATTCAGAGGGATTGCACTATGGGCTATTTGAAAATCAGCAATTGGTATCAGTCATATCTCTATTTGTGAAAGGAGAGCAGGCGCAGTTCAGAAAATTTGCTACTGATATTACTCATCAGGGTAAAGGCTATGGTTCGAAACTATTAGTATTTCTGATTGATAGTGCAAAAGACTTAGGTATTAGAGAGCTTATGTGCGATGCAAGAGTAACAGCCACAGGATTTTACGAGAAATTCGGAATGAAAATAGACTCTGAGGTTTTTCAGAAAAGCGGAAAAGATTATGTGCGGATGAACTTAAGGATTGACTAATCAGGTAAACTGAGACCTCCGAAGAAACCGAGCAATTTTGACTGGATGATAGAAACACATTAAAAATTGTTTTTATGAAAAACACCGAGTTATGGAAGAAAATCTGCGAATTTAAATTAGATGACCCCGATGCAGAAATAAAGTTTTCGGACAAATTGTGTAAAGAAGAAAGTTGGTCGAAAACCCTAGCTACATTGGTGATAAGTGAATATAAGAAATTTGTGTACTTATGCATCACACAACCTAATGGGGCTTCTCCGTCAGAAGAAATTGACAAAGTATGGCATTTACACCTGACATACACGGATAATTACTGGAACGAGTTCTGTAAAAAAACGCTGGGAGTAGAACTGCATCATTATCCGAGTAAGGGAGGGAAGAGTGAAAATACCAGACATATAAAATGGTATGATGAAACGATTGTTGCTTATATAAAAGAGTTTGGAGAAATTCCTCCGGCAAGCATCTGGCCGCTTCCAAAAAGTTTTGATCTGGAAAAACATCTTCCGCAAAACTCACCTTTCAGAACACCTGTTTATGAAGCAATCGGTACTCCTTTCGATTTGCCTTTTGTGAATCGAATATTGCTAGGGTGCGGACTTTGTTTCGCGATACTCTTATTTTTTACTAAAAACCCATTTCAACTCAGCGGTTTTGCGTTTTTAGGATTTTACGCCATACTGATGCTTATCGGGTTTGTAATAGCTTATAGCAATAAGCTATTCAAAGAAATGAGTACGATTAATATAGTCAGTCAATTACACCCATTGCATATTTCGGCTGTTTTTAAAGGCTTGGAAACTACCATGAGAATGCTGACAGTCAATTTTGTAGAAAAGGGTTACTTAAGCTATAATGGTGAGGAATTTGAACATAGGTTCGATAAAAACGAGCCGCTATTCTATAGTATTCAGGCCCATGAGAATGAAAAAATCGGTATAAAATCAGTAAGACTTATCTTGCTAAATCATGCTGATTATTTTGTCAAGTTAACCCAGCCATTAAAGGAAGCTATTAAATCAAAAGGGCATTATTTCCTAGTCTTTCATTTCATCATCGTGCTAATGGGAGTGATACGAATTATTCAGGGTTTCGGTAATAAAAAGCCTGTCGGTTTTTTGGTTGTTATGGTCATTTTATATATTCCGATTGCGTATTTTCTAAACGAGTTTTCAATAAGTAGTAAAGACAATATAAAATCGACAGTCGAAGAAAATTCGGATAGTTTTAATTTCGCACCCTTAGCCGGGGCTTATCTTTTTACGAATTTTTATCTGTTGAATGATGAGAATGGTATTAATACAACCTTTGATCCGCATTATGTAGAAACCGGAAGATATACGGGCAATTCAGGAGGTGCTAGTTCATGCAGCGGTGGTGATGGCGGTGGAGGAGGAGACGGCTGTGGCGGTGGTTGTGGTGGCTGTGGAGGGGGAGATTGATGACAATTAATACGCTTAAGATATTCAAATAACTCAATAAAAAAGTGACAGAAATTAAAGAAAAACCTATTCTGGTAAGTAGCCCGTTTGGCAGTGAAGAGTTTTTGCCAATGCTTCTCTTTTTAATTTTTCTGTTTATTCTTGTCATAATTGCACCGATTATTGGCTTTGCAGAGAGGGATTCTATTAATTATTCTGCTATTGGGGTAGGATGTATAGGACTGATAGTATTTATAGCACTTTTTGTGTATATTCTTAGTCTTAAAGTTTTAACTATTACTACTTCGCATATACATCTGAAAGGAACAATAGGTAAAAGTTTTACTTTAGAAAGAAATAGAATTGTATCGTTTGACGAAGAGCATTTTAAAGCAAGAAGAGGTAAAGATTGGGATGAATTAGTGTTATATACAGAAAGAGGAATGGTCAGGATTAGGTCACTATTTTATACGGATTATAAGGAGATAAAAGATGTTTTAACTAAAGATTTAATAAAACATAAAAATAAGAGAATAGCTGAAAACAATAGGGTAATAACCAATACTTTGCAATCTTCAACAGTATTGATAGCATTGGGAGTTGTCTGTAGCTTTTCACCGATACAGATCCTGTTTCATATAACAAATGTGTATCTTGAAGGAGATGAAGAAGAGGCACAGCTCAATATATTATCTGAGGGGACTTTTTATTTATTAATAACCTGCGTTATAGTTTTTTTAGGATTGGGTTTTATGCAATATAAAAAATATAAACGCTTATTAAAGGAAATGGAAATACTGGAAAAATTTTAATACTATTAGGAAATGCTACAATCACTAATCAAACTATTTGACAGAGATTTACTGAAACTCAAAACGGAAATAGAAGCCTATCCCAATGAAGACCTGATATGGCAGATAAGAGGTGAAATCAGTAATTCGGCAGGAAACTTATGCCTGCACCTGATGGGTAATCTGAACCATTATTTTGGCGCGCAATTGGGCAATACGGGCTATGTACGTAATCGTCCTTTAGAGTTTTCAGATAAAAATGTATCGAGAGCTACTTTAATCAGGTTAAACGCATTTAAATATTGTTAATGATACCATAGAGATATTGGTCATTCCAACC
>NZ_BAAGXU010000028.1:0-26301 GCF_054779675.1 Emticicia fontis | reverse complement strand
CTTAAAATGCAAAGGTCAAGATTATTTTACTTCCCCACAACTTTTAGGGTTGATCCAAAAGATGTAGGTTAGAATAATGCAAAAACCATTCAATCTAATCCTATTTTCTTATGGAAGTTATCTGTCTTGAAGAAAAAGCCTTCTATGTTCTTATTGAAAAAGTTGTCGATCGAATTACAGAAAAAAAATCTGTAGTGAAAGAAAAATGGATTCCTGAACTCCACGCAATGCAACTTCTCAATATCAAGTCAAAGACTACTATGCAAAAACTTCGTGATGAAGGGAAAATTCGATTTTCTCAGCCACAGAAAAAAGTTATACTTTATGATAGAGATTCAATTCAGCAATATCTTGAAGCCAACGTTAAAGAAACATTTTAGATATGGAACAGAACATACAGATAGATACTGATTTTCTAAAAGGGTTCAACGAAGGCTATTTGATAGCAAAGCATGAGCCTGAACTCTCCGCAGAACTTACAAAAATAAGTTCCAAAAGTTCTCGCATTGTTGGCTTTAAAAAAGGGCAAGAGCAATTTGTGTTAGAGCAAAAAATAGAAATGCTTCCAGAATGGTTACGTGACAATCAACAGACGAAAAATATTGATGAATCAGAAAAACTGAAAAATAGAGAAATTGATTTAGAAAGATAATTTAATTTCAATCTAATTTTTACGCTCATTTTGGCTAACAACTTCACTAAAACCTTTTAAATCGTAGCCAAAGTTTGTTGGAGTTCTTCGAAAATGCTGATTCTCGTCTTTAAAATATTCTAAAATAAAGCTACTGACTCCATCTATGTCCTCTAAATATCTTTCTTCATCTGGGATAGAAAGAGCGGCAGGCTGTCTCTGTTCTAGAGTTGCAGTATCAGGAATATTTTGAAGTAAAACACTCCCACTTATAATACTTCTATTATTATCGACATTTATATACTGCCCTAAGAATATTTCTCCCTTTCCTTTACCGATATCAATAATCAAATGTAGATGTCTATTTTTATAATGATCATTTGTAAAATTAACTACAAGAATTGTACCATTAGACCTAGTAAAATCGACCTCACCAGAGTAGCTAAAGTGCTCATCAGACTCAATATTATTTAGTTTTACTTTAATACGGCCATCAGAAGAGATATTAAACTCTATAATAATTCGTAGTAATACCCAGCCTTTTTCTACATTTTCAAGAAGTCTTCTATTATATCCATATGCATAAAACCACCATTTTTTGTCTTTTAATATTGCGTAATATGGTGACTGCTGTTTAATGTTTGATGAGGGTGTAAAAAGTTCTGGTGAATTATTTATTGATACATCAACCACAAAATTTTGTGATATAGTTGGTTTCATTGTACTAAACTGCTGATAAGTTAAGTTTGATAATTCTGGAAATTTACTAACAAAGCTTATTATTATTTCTTCTATAGTTTTGCTCGCACTTTTACTTTTTAAATCTGCATATTTTGTAACTACCTTTGGTTGGTAGTTACTTGCTAGAAAAAACAATAAATGGGTCAGCAAATCAGAGTTTATTTCTAATTTTTGGTTTGAAGATTTTTCCGAGTTTATTTTTATTTTTTTATTCAGAATATTTTTAGTTATTCTTTGTAAATTATAAAATTGACTCCCAGCATAATTGAATTGATAATCAATAATTGATACACGTTTTCCTTCAATATTATAAGTGTTTTGCCAAGTTTCTTCACTACTTAGCACAATTCCTTTAGAAAAACTGCTTATCCAGACGAATAAGCGATCAATTATTTCTTTTGAAAACTCGGGTATTAATTCAATTTTTTTACTCATTATATATAGAAATTCAATTAGAAAATAATTCTAAAAATAGTCGTCTTTAAACTACAAAAAATAAAAAATAAACTACTCTTTTTCTCGGAAAAGCTTACTCATATCTCTATAACTTTGTTCAAGAAATTTTGAAGTGAGAGTTTAGAAAGCCTTTGATTTCTACCGTTTTAGGGAGTGAGGAATCAATAATTTCTTCTGTCATTTTTTCACAGAAAGAAGATTTCTCTTGGATCAGTGTTGAAAGTTTTTCCTTCAGCATATCAGGATCTTCGGTTGTATTAATGATTGAATTTACATTCCGATAAAAATGCGACATTCCACTAAGATAAGATTCAAGCATTGGAACAGTTAGCATACCATTATGAGCAATAAACTCATAAATGTTAGATTCATTTAATTCATCATGAGGTGTTGGGGATAAGTCACTGCTTTCTGATGAATAAAGAAAAAGCTTAAACATATTTTGTCCCTTCAAGCAAATATAGGAAAAGTTTGATTAGAGTATGGTTATTATTAAATGAAATATGACAATTGTCAATAAAATAATTTTAGTCGATAAATCAGCGGCTTAGTATTCTTGCGCAAGAGTTAAGTTACAGTTTTAATCCAAGTAATAAAAGACATTATATCTGCTAAATCAGAATTTAGGAGACAGGAAAGACTTTGCCTGTGTCGGGCGAAGGGGTGAATTTTTTTGCCTTAATATTTACATTTTAAAAAATTTTTTAATCATGAATGAGACTGTTTTAACATCAACTGGAAGCGTAACCGGAACTGTTGTTTCGACGGATTCAAATGGCAATGTTAATTGTGTTGTCGTGGGTCCTACAACTTTTGTTCGAGGCATTGGTGGTGTGTTTGTGCCAAAAGACAAATAAGTGTTGAATTGCTCTACTGTGTATTTGGGGCTGCTTCTGTAGCCCCATCTTAAAATTAGAAACTCAATTTTGAAAAAGATTAAATAGAAAAGAAAATGAAACAGAATAATAAGTGTGAGGGGTGCAAAGCTCCGATTAAAAGTTCAAATGAAAAGACAAATGATGTTTTTTCCCAAATGTGTTTCAGATGTGTTCTATGTCCTTTATCAAAAAAATCAATAAAGGCAGAAACTGGAATAAAAAAGTAATATAGCCGATTGAGTTTTGAGGTATGACGGTTTCCCTCATACCCCCTAAAGCTCTTGGCGAGTTCAACTATCAATTAGAAAAGGGACAAATTATTATTATTTAAAAATTTCAAAGATGGAAAATCAAAAATGGGATTTAGACGAACCTATTCTAACGCTCTCTTCCAAATTCGGAGAAAGCTACTTTAGAATACGGGATAGTTTTACTAATACCTTAATTACAGGTAGTTTAGGTAGCGGAAAGACATCTGGAAGCGCGAGAACCATAATTTTACAAATGCTCCGAAAAATAAAATTTGGAGGAATTGTATTTACTACCAAACCTACAGATAAGAGTGATTTTCTTGAATTGTGTCGTTTAGCAGGTCGTGAAAAAGACGTGATATGCTTCGAGCCTTCAAGCACATATTCATTTAACTTTATCGAATGGGAGTCGAAAAATTCCGAAGTTGGAATGACAGAGAATATTATAAGTCTTATGAAGGAAATTATCAAAATTTCTGATGATAAGGATTCAGGGAAAAGTGAAGATTCATTCTGGACTGATTCTTTAGATACCTTGATTGCAAATGTTCTTCAAATTTGCAATTTGGGATTTAATACGATTACTATACCTCTTATTTATGAGATAGTGCTTTCTATTCCAACAAATAAGGAGGACTTAAAAAAAACATCTGATAAAGATAGTGAAAGTACCTTCCACAAGGCTTTTAGATTGGCAAGGACAAACGTTAGAGAAAGAGTAGATAAATGGGAAAAGTCACTATCCAAAAAGAAACGCACACTTCTGAATGAGGATAGAAAACTTTACTGGGATGAAGTAATAAATAATGTTCAAGAAGCACGACAGTTAAGAATGTCTGATACATATTTTGCAAATACGTGGATGAATCTTGCAGAGAAAACCCGATCAATTATCTATATGCAATTTTCAAACTTCTTGGGAAAGTTTTTACAAGAGCCTTTTTTCTCTATGTTTAGTAAACATGAATCTAATTTCACGCCTAATGACTGTCTTGAGGGAAAGCTTATAGTCTTAAACTTACCAGTTAAAATTCATGGCAAGGTAGGGCGAGATTTACAATTAGCTTTTAAACTGATTGCTCAAAAATCATGGGAAAAGAGGGATGTTGAACAGAATGGCCGTCCAGTCTTTATGCTCATGGATGAATTTCAAAACTTTCTTGTGGAGACGGATTTCAATTTCTATTGTACATGCAGAAGTAGCCGGATTGCTAATGTCTGTATTACCCAGAATATTTCCAATCTGTATGCAAGTATGGGTGGACAGAAGGCAAGAGATAAAGTCAATTCAATGTTAGGCGTATATTCCACCTATTTTTTGCACACCAACACCCATGCGGAAACAAACAATTTTGCAAGCGAATTAATCGGTGAAACTTATTACGAAGAAGAAACTACTGGTGTCACTGTAGGTCAGGACGTTTCAAATACAACTGGTAAATCTCATAAGTTACAAAAGATGGTACTTCCGCAAGAGTTTCAACGATTGAAGAATGGCGGTAAACTAAATGGTTATAAAGTTGAAGCCTATTTCTTTCGTCAAGGCGAGCCTTTTTGTAACGGACACAACTTTATAAAAGTCACATTCGACCAGAATTTTAAACCTTAAATTTTTATAAACAATTAAATTTATTTTATCATGAAAAATCACAATTATTCAAGTTTTATTGAGCCAGGTAAAAAGTATTCCGCATATTGGTTGGGTACAACGGCCTTTATTATTGCTCAACAACTTACCTATGCTTTTACTCGAAAGAATTTAGGTGAGCGTCGGTTCTCTTTTGATTTATCAGTCTTTATCTGTATTGTTTTAGCAATTATTCCAATCGCATTAGGGCCAGAACTTCATAAATATTCTATTCTGAATAGCGGTGATTGGAGAGATTTAAAGAAACTCAATCACTTTAGTTATGCTGCTTTTATTCTTGATAATATAACGTGGTATATCTATTTGGGGTTATTTATTTTTAATGCATACAAACGAAAACTAGAAATAGATAGATTGCCATCTGTATTTGAATTAGCACGACATACTAGATCAAAAGGTGAGATTAATGAACGTATCACTAACCTGAAGTGGATGGGGCGACCATTTACAAATACAGAAATTGAGATATTAGTTGAGCCTGGGTTATTCCTAATTCTTGGTATTTTGCTGATATTTTTTCACCAATTAATTGGCTATGTAATTGTTATATTCAGCCTCATTTGTGCGCTAAGTTCTAAAATAGAAAATGTGTTAGCAACATATAAGATAATGGACATCATGGATGGGATAATATCAGGCGAGGAGACAGAGCGCATCGTAATAGACCTAAAACAACCAAAGGATACTCGTGGAGCAAGCTTTCCTGGTAAGCTTCCAAAGGATCGCGATGTTCGAAAAAGGGTAGTCAACTATATGCAGGACGACGACGATATAGTGACGGTTAGCTAAAACCAAAGCTCTGCTTCGGGAAGATGTCTGATTGAAAATAGAACAATGCAAGGGACTACAATCTACAAAAAGTAGCTATGCTTAGGGACAAGGTGTAAATACACGGTTCTTAACAAAAACGCAAAGTCAAGCATTTAGAATTTATTGGTTTAAACTCGGCTGAGATGATTAGGATGATACAAAATTCTAACGTGGCCAGAGCACGCTCATATTTTACCGAGAGTCTTTCCAGAGGTGACTATTACTTAGATAGTCAGGAAAGGCCCGGTAAAATTATGGGTAAACTGGCTGAACGTATAGGGATTGTCGGTAGTGTAACAAAAGATATTTTTTCGGCACTTTGCTTGAATAAAAACCCTTTAACAGGGCGGTCGCTTTCTCCTCGATTTAAAGAAGGAAGAACAATATTTTATGATTGTAGCTTCCACGCAGTTAAAAGTATTTCTATTCTTCATGCTTTGTCAAATGATGACCATCTCCAAAATGCTTTTGAAAAAAGTGTTAGAGCTACTATGAAGGATATTGAAAGGGATAGTAAGACCCGTGTTAGACTTGATGGTCAAGATACAGATAGGAACACAGGGGAGCTTTTATGGGCAGAATTCACCCATTTAACGGCAAGACCAATAGATGGTTCTTTGCCCGACCCTCATTTACATTGCCATGTGACAATTTTTAATAATACGTGGGATGAAAAAGAACAACGCATAAAAGCGGCACAGTTTCGAGATATAAAAAGAGATATGCCTTATTATCAAGCCTGTTTTCAAAAGCGGCTATCTGATGAACTTATAAAATTAGGCTATCAAATTAGACCCACTAAATCAGCATTTGAAATTGTTGGAATTCCACCAAAAGTGATATCACTGTTTTCAAAGCGCACCGATGAAATCGGTCGCTTTGCTCAGGAAAAAGGAATTACCAGCGAAAAAGAACTTGACCAGTTAGGCGCACGTACCCGAAGCAGTAAGCAGAAAGGACACACTATGAGTGAACTGAAAGCTGAGTGGAAACGGCAGATTAATGAACTATACAAAAACAAAGAGGAAAAAGACAAAGACAATCAGACTATCCGCTTTGCAAAGACAGATAAAGATAAAGCAATGACCCCTCAACAATATGTCGATTATGCTGTTTTAAAGGGTTTTGAGCGTGCCTCAGTTATTCATGATAGAAGATTAATGGCAGAAGCTATATTGCAAAGCATAGGCAATGAAAAAGCCTCTGTAAGAGATATTGAAGAATGCTTTAAAAATGATACACGACTTATTCATATTGAAGATCAAGGCAAGATAAAAACGACAACTCGGCAAGTCCTTCAAGAAGAAAGTCGCATGGTGAAGCTGGCCCAAAAAGGTATTGGAATCTTCAAGCCGCTTTATACAAGCAGCCCAGAAACATCATTAATGGGTCAACAGAAAGATGCTGTTGATCATGTTCTGACCAATACAAATCAGGTTTCGATTATTAGAGGGGTAGCAGGCTCTGGGAAAACATCGACTTTAAAGGAACTGGTATCTCTTATTGAAAAGGTTGGTAAAACAGTAACAATGGTAGCACCTTCTGCTCATGCATCCAGAGGTGTCTTGCGTGAAGAAGGCTTTGCTCAGGCAGATACGGTTGCCAAATTGTTAGAAGATAAAAAATCCCAAGATACTTTAGAGAATCAAGTTCTCATTGTTGATGAAGCAGGGTTACTTGGTACAAAAGACATGAACGCTTTGTTGGAATTAGCAAAGGAACAGAACGCAAGATTAATTCTTTTAGGGGACACAAGACAGCATGCTTCTGTTGTTCGTGGGGATGCTTTACGCATTTTAAATAGCGTCGCCAAAATAGAAACAGCAGAAATGACCCAAATTTTCCGTCAGCGAACAGAAGATTATCGTAATGCGGTTGAAGATTTAGCAAAAGGCGAAATAAAGAGCGCATTTGAAAAATTAAACAAGTTAGAGGTTATCAAAGCTATTGATCCCTTACAACCTCATCAAGCACTTATAGAGGATTATATAGATGTTGTGAAAAAAGGCAAAAGTGCGTTGGTGATTTCACCGACACATAAACAAATTGATCAGGTTAATGAAGCCATTCGAGAAAAGCTAAAGTCTGAGAAATTAATTGGTAAAAAAGATATTGAAGTAACACGCCTGCAAAACCTTAATTTGACAGAAGCGGAAAAAGGAGTTTGGACAAACTTTGAACCCGGCCAAGTTGTACAATTTAACCAAAACTTGCCACAAATAAAGCGAGGTAGTATTTGGGTGGTTGAAGCTTGTTCACAGAAAGAAGTCACTATCAGGAATGATAAAGAGACGTGTCGATTACCAGTTGAGAGAAGCTCTCATTTTGACATTTATAGGAAAAGCACAATTAACCTCTCCAAAGGGGAAACTATAAAAATTACCCGAAATGGATTTGATAAGGAGAAGAAAAGGCTTGATAATTCGGATGTACTAAAAGTTATTTCAGTCAGTAAGGATGGTAAAATTCAATTGCAAAATACAACGAGTAAAGCCAAATACGAACTTGATAAAGATTTTGGCCATATTGCTCATGCCTATTGTATGACCTCCCATTCGTCACAAGGGCGGACGGTAGATGAAGTTTTCATCTCGCAACCTGCCTCAACCTTTTCAGCAACGGATGCCAAGCAGATGTATGTATCTGTCTCTCGTGGCCGTGACCGAGCCAGAATCTATACAGACGATAAAGAGCAGTTATTAGAGCATGCGGCACAAATGGGTGACAGGCAGTCTGCTATGGAACT
The DNA here is from genome assembly GCF_054779675.1 of Emticicia fontis. Taxonomy (NCBI): domain Bacteria; kingdom Pseudomonadati; phylum Bacteroidota; class Cytophagia; order Cytophagales; family Leadbetterellaceae; genus Emticicia; species Emticicia fontis. The sequence goes on along the minus strand of NZ_BAAGXU010000028.1, from coordinate 18,140 downwards.
TGTTCAAAGCTCCGATAAAGGTGACCAGATTATGGAACAGTATATTCGGCAGTCAATTATACAAGACAAGCCAGATATGAATAAAGACAATAAATCAAGAGCTACCAGAAAGGAGCAGTTTAAAACAAACATAAGCTATGAGCCAGAAATTTAATTTGAGGTTCGATCAGATGCTGGAAAACAGCCCTGAAGACATTGCTAATGAAGATAACGGCCACCGATATGAAAGCCCCGGATCAATACGGAACTTCGGGTTTATATGGCCAAATGGTAATCGCTCCTTTCATCAATATGGTTATATGCCTGATGCGTTTTTTTACGCTGACGGAATAAAGAACAAAATCAAGCTTGTAGTTTCATCTTCAATCATAACGATCTCTGGCTATAAGTTGGAAAGCCTATTTTTAGAATTATCTCAGCAGATACAACGATGGATAGTGATTACTGACCCTCGCTATGCCACAGAACATGAACCATGTGTGATAGAAGTCCTTATAGAGGAAAAAGAGAGATAAAGCGGAGCAGAATCACATCTGCTCCGCTAGGGGTTTAGTTAGATTTTGGTTTGTTCTTACGGGCAACTAATTGAATTTTTTGTCCTAAGATTTCCAAGACTACATTGAAGCCTTCACCATCTGAATTTTCCCAAAGAGCACCAGTTTTAATCCAGAGTGGTTTTTCCTGATTCTCCTTATTCACGACTTGATACAAGATATGAGAAGGAAGTTTTTTAGTGGTTTCGTTTGGTTGTGTCATCGACAAATCTCCTTTGTTTGTTGTTGATGATGGCAGCCCTTAGCACAATTAGCGTTGACAGCTCCCCGAATGAAAAAAAATCGATCTCGACCATAGGGAGAGCATCTATTTTATTTCATGAGTCGTAGAGCCTTTTTTACACAGTAAAAAAGGAGGGATGAGCGTCGTCGAAAGCGTTTGTGCATGCTGACATCAATCAATCACCAATAAACAAAGAAGATTTTTCTTTGAACCCAATTTAAGAAGCCAAGAAACCCATCTCACTCTTCAATGTGATGAAGATTAACAGAAAAGCCAAGTTGGAAATGTACATCTGAATGTAAGTCAGATGGCGAAAGTTCTTCAATATCAGAAATCGTTCAAAAAGGATAAGTATGGCAAGTTTGAAAATTCTTCTGTGGGAAAAACCTAATGCGGAAGGATTATTCCCGATTGCATTAAGAATAATCAAGAACCGTAGGACTTCCTACGTATATATACACTATATTGATAAAGAGGATTGGGATGAAGAAAACAAATGTGTCAAACGCTCTCATCCTAATTCTAAACGAATTAATAGCAAAATTCTAAAAAAGCTATCGGAAGCAACTGATAGCGTGATTGAATTAGAGGCACAGAAGAAACAGGTTTCTTCAAAATTAATCAAGAGTAAGGTTAAACCTGTCGCTGGGTCAACCTTTGCAAATGCAGCTTTGCTCTATTTAAAAGGCTTAAAGGCGGAAGGGCGATATAATGAATATACGCCAAATAAAACACGTCTTGAACGCTTTATTGAGTTCTATAAGGACGATTTAACACTTCAAGAGATTACTGTTGCCTTACTGACACGTTTTAAGTCTCATGTGAAGACTAAGTATAAACTGAGTGACAGAACAGTTGCGAACTATCTTTCGGCAATTCGTTCCGCTTTTAGCTTTGCCGTCAATCAGGAATTAGTCAGTAAGGAATATTCTCCATTTGGGAAAAAAGGCATCAAAATCAAATTCCCGGAGAGCGCAAAGGTAGGACTTGATTTAGGCGATATAGAGCGATTGGAAACAGTTGACCTCGTTGGGAAAGCCAATCATGCACGAAACCTGTGGCTATTCTCTTACTACTTTGCGGGAATGCGTATTAGTGATGTTTTACGCCTTCAATGGTCAGATTTTCAAAATGACCGCCTTTACTATGGAATGGGTAAAAACGATAAATTCGGGTCGCTTAAGGTTCCTGAAAAAGCGAAGCGCATTCTGGCTCAATATCAGATGTTCAGGAAGAACAAACGAGATTTGGTTTTTCCTGAATTGAGAGGTTTAGACCTTAATGATGAATTCAATACTGAGAGAGTGATTGGCTATAAAGCAAGTGCGATTGATAAGAACCTAAAAGAACGAGTAGCACCAAAAGCTCTCATTACAAAAACGCTGACAATGCACATTTCTCGCCATACCTTTGCTCAATTGGCAGGAGATGAAATACCCTTACCAGTCTTACAAAGACTTTACAGACATAGTAATATTACGACGACAATTGGTTATCAATCCAACTTCACACATAAAGATACAGATGATGCGCTTGATAAGGTGTTAAAGAAAAAAGAAAAACCGAAGTTTGAGCCTAATTAAGGAGTATGAACTTTTATTCTGTATGTCAAATTTCCCAATGAAATATGCGGTAATTGTAAAAGTCAACTTTTCAATTGCTAAGGGGAATACCCAATATTTACCTACCTATTTAATCAGCTTCATAATATTGCTGTTAAGCGTAACAGTACCTTCGCCTTCAATGCCGGTAACTCCTGTTACTTTTACTTTCGCTTCATTCAGCTTTGTTGTCCATTTATCAAGAAGCTGTTCAGCTTTAATCTGGCTCTCAGTATTTGTGACAGAAATGGACTGCCAAATAAGCTTGTTGGATTCAAATGTCGTATAAGCCGTTTTTTCATCAGTGGTTTTGAGAATAGGTTTCTTATCGCTGCGGCTGATGGTATATTTAGAGTCAGCACTCTTTAGTTCAAACTCGAAACCACCACTTTGTCTTTTCCCAACTTTGCTGACATCAGCTAAACCTTGACCAGTATAGGTAACATTCGCGTCGACACCTGTATCGGCTTGATCAAGTGACAGATAAATTGTAAATGAGTTTGTAGTGCCGAGATTAGTAAGTTCAGCTTTGTTTTCACCAGTGATTTTCAAAAACTGCGAAGGAACAGAAATTTTATCCATCACGATGGTAGAAGGGTTTGGATTGACTGGGTCAGTATCGGGGTCAATCGTCGAACCACTACAAGCTGCTAATGTAATTCCAAAAGCAATTGACAGCATTTTGTAAGTGAAATTTCTTTTATAATCCATGATTTTTCTTTCTGTTTTGGGTTTTTCGCAACATTCCTGTTGCCTTAACTATAATTTTTTGAGTAAAAACTAATCGGGGCATCATGGCTTAATTTGCCAGTCTTTGTTGTTAATCTTGAATTCTTGGTTTTTTATAAGTGTCCATTTACCCTTATAAGCTGTTATTTCTTTCCATGTTTGCAAGGCTTTTTCCGCGGATGGTGATGTTGTGAAGTAGACAGGTTGATAGACTTTTGTATAAGACACATTAAGGGCTTTAGTAGTACCGCCAATTTCCTGTGCGACTGGCTGGCCTATGATAGGATTGCTTATAGTTATGGATGTTTCTTGCCAAGCCGATAGATCACCAAAAAATGTCCCTGAATTCGTATTCCCACGTATTTGTGAAAACTCTGTTTTGGTGAATTCCATCTTGACTTTTGGACCTGTCAAAGTTTCATCACGCGAATAGGTTTGCAATATGCCTTCCGGGGTGCTTGAACTGTAAATCTCTAATGTATTAGCTTTAGCGTCAATAGTAAATCTATCAAGGTCTGAACCGACCTTTGTTAGTATAATTTCTTTTGGGTCGATTTTATCAGGACTAGGATCAGGATTGTCGCTACTGCAAGCCACCAATGTAAAACCAAATGTATATAAAAGAATTTTATGGATGGCGTTTCTTCTATGCTTCATGATTTTCTTTCTTTTCAGGTTTCCGAAACTTATTATTATTTCAAGATACCCATTGGATGAAACTGATTAAAAATCAGGGTTTAATCGTCCAATTTTCTTTATTGTATTTAAATTGAAGTTTGTAAGTTGGTTCTTCATTAATAATAGTCCAAGTCTTAGGTGAATCTGTAATGGACTTCCAAGCCGCCTGTACACTTTCTTTGTCATTGAAGCCTTCAAACATGACAGGGCGATAGACTTTTGTATGTTTAATAGTAGTGGCTTTCGTCAAGCCATTATCAACCATTTTTTCCGCAACTGGATTGCCGGGTGTTTGGCTCTTAATTTCTATCGACGTGTTTTCCCAGTCGGCGAGACGACCTACAAAACTATTTTCAATAGAAGAATTCAGTGTAGAAAAGTTAGTATTTGTAAAAGTAATGACGACTTTAGGACCTATAGCATTTGGGTCAGAAGAAAACTTTTGAGAGAAAGCGTTATCAGGGTTAATATTAAGAGCAGTTAATATTCCTTTTGCGTTCACTGTAAAGCCGTCAACATCTGTTCCGATAACGGGTAAAATAATCTCTTTTGGTTGAGTGCCTCCAATGCCATCAGGATTAGGGTTATCGGAACTACTGCAAGCCGCCAATGCAAAACCGAAAGCACATAACTTTATTTTAAAGATGAAATTTCTTGTATGCTTCATAGATTTTCTTTCTGTTTTGGGCTTTCATTATAGCAAAGCAGTTTTTTAAATTAGAAAAATGAAACGAAATTAAGCTCGGTATAGATTAAAGGCGAAAGAGTAAATGGTGTTCTTTAAGACATAGATTATCTATTCATGAAAAAACCTTACAGTTCGTTATAATAACAAAATTATCTAGTTACCTTTGTTTAAGCTCATTTCTCTACTTGTATAAAACAAGTTTCTAATTGTTTTTCACAACATGACAACGATTGAAAGTAATAAAAGCCTACATTTAGGACGCAATGCAAAGCGCATTCGTGAAATCCTGGGTTATAAGCAGGAAACAATTGCACAAAAGCTTGGTGTCAGTCAGCAAGCTCTTTCATTAATTGAAGGAAAGGAAGCAATAGATAATGAAACATTGGAAAAATTGGCAAGTGCCATGAGTGTAAGGAAAGAAGCAATAGAAAACTTTAGCGAAGAAGCTACAATCAATATTATTTCGCCAATTTTTAACAGTCATGATAGCTCGACTGCCGTTGCTTCTGCAAGCCACTCAACATTCAACTCTAACCCGATTGAGAAAATAGTTGAGTTATACGAAAGGCTTTTGGCTGTCGAGAAAGAGAAAAACGAACTTCTTCAACAACTTCTGTCAAAGAAATAGTCTGTCTTCTATATCCTGATTGAATATCTTTTGAAGTTTGTTATACCATTATTAATCAAGCTACTTTTTTAATTTAGTTCTGAAAACCATATTACATTTTGTCTTCTTGAATTCACACAGAGGGCAGAATGATAGAAGATAGGTTTTATTTTCAATCCAAAGACAACAATTTTAATCTTCACTACGGCAACGCATTAAATATAGTATCTCAACTTAATGCGAAGTTCGATTTAGTTTTCGCCGATCCACCATATTTTCTTTCAGACAATTCATTTGGCATCCAAAGCGGCAAAGTTGAACGCATAAATAAAGGAGAATGGGATAAATTAATCCACTTTTCTTGCATTCATGGTTTTAGTAAAACCTATCTAGATTGTGTCCATTAAATAAAGACTCTATTCAAAACATAGTTAATTGCGTGCCGGGAAATAGATTTTGCTTTTGATTAATTATCTCATTTCTTTTTGCGTCTATGTCACTCTCTTGTAGAGATACAGTTTCGTTTTTGATTGTCGAAATGGATGAAATACATTCCTGCATTTTAATGAGGCTATTTTTGAATTTTAGTTTATGATCCCATCCTCCCATTGTATGTGCTAGTGTATACCAATGGCTGAATTCTTCGCCACTTAAAGAGTCCCCATGTATAACAACCGCTGGAATGTGCATGAGCGTAAACTGAATATAGGAAGCATGGACACAAATTGGGTCAATATCAGTTGCTGTTATGTGGGTAAGTTGTTGATAATTGATGTTTCGCTCTTTCAGTTCTTCGGCTGCTGCAATAATCATCGCACCTGTACCACAAGCAGGTTCTGCAATATTCATAAATCCATGTTTAACAATAATCTCTTCATAGCTTTCGCCTATTAGCATTTTTGCAATCATTCGACAAATCGGATATGGGGTGAAAAATTGCCCTTTGCGCTCATTGTGCAATTCAAGTTCATGAAATATTTCTCCAAGTATATCACGTGGTTTTTCCTCAAAATGATTGACAAGCATTCCCAAGAGGTTAGGGAACTCGTTGACTTCCTCTTTTTTATATTGCCCGACAATTTCGAGGTATCTTTTTTCTCTTTCTTCATAATGACTTTTGTCGGCGGCATTGCTAAATGCCAGGGCAGACATTTCAATGAAATCTGAGAATATTTTGGATGTGCTGTGACGATAGGAAAGTTGTTGGATAAGTTGGATCATATTGTGCATACTATATTACCTATATTAAGACAGAAATTCTATAACATGAAAAAGTCTTAAGAGAAAAAGAAAGAATATATTATTCGGGAGACACATATTATAGTATTTAGTCAAAGCTCAAAACACAGATAGCAAAGGAATAGGTAATGCTAATTTGAAAAGAAAGTTTTTAGGGGATTTATTTGAGGGTACATTTATTCTATCTATTTTTATAAAAATAATTTGTAGAACATTAAATTTTTATATTCTTATAGCGCATTAAAAGTTTGCAAAAATTAGAGAAGTTTGACGACTTAATTTGAAGATTACATTTTAAATACTGTACTACAAGCTTTCTACTATGGAATAAGAAAGAATATCCTAAACATATAATAATAAGATGGATAAATTTACATTTAATATATCATTGAGTGTCCTTAATCATTTGGGTAGGAATCTTTATAGGAACTTCATTACTGTTCTCGGTGAGGCAATTTCAAATTCATGGGATGCTGATGCAAAAAATGTGTGGATATATATTAATAGAGAAAAAAATTATCTTATTATCAAAGATGATGGCGAAGGCATGACATCAGATGATTTTCAAAATAAGTTTCTCAAAATTGGTTACTCAAAACGTAAAGGCGGCATTGATAAAACAGAATCCAATAGACCTTTTATTGGAAGAAAAGGTATAGGGAAACTTGCTTTATTATCGTGTGCCAAAAGAATTCATATTATTACAAAAACTCAGCACACGGAATTGGTTGGTGGTGTTATTGATAATAGTAATTTAGACAATGCAATTAGTGACGATTTAAATCCGCAACAATATCCATTGGAAGATGTGAATATTGATGTATTTAATAGTTTGAAAGAGGATTTGACTAACGGTACTATTATTCTTTTTGAAGATATTAATGATGGGATTAGAAATAGAATTGAATATATCAGAAAGCTAATTGCTCTATTTTTCAGATTTTCGCTAATAGACAATTCATTCAAAATATATTTAAATGATGATCCTATTACACTAAATGAATTAAACGATTTGTCTTTAAGCACTCAATTTGTGTGGCAAATTAATTCAATAGATGATCCCTATTTGAAAGAAAAGATTTCAGCAACAAATGAACACATCAAAAAGTATAAAAAAATTAAATCGTCTTTAGCTATTTCAGGTTTTATTGCATCAGTTGAAAAACCCTCTCAGCTTAAAATTAAACAAACATCCGAAACAGTTACTATTGATCTTTACGTAAATGGAAGATTGAGAGAGAAGGATTTGTTGAAGCATATTCCTTCTACAAGGTTGGTTGAAAGCTATTTATATGGGCAAATCCACTTTAATTCGCTTGATGATGGTAAAGACCGCTTTACTAGCAGTAGAGAAGGTGTAATTTCTGATGACCCGCTTTTTAAAGATTTTCTTGATGAATTAAATAAAATTGTTCAAAACTTAATGAAGGATTGGGACGAGTATAGAAGGGAATTAAACCAAGATGGAGATCCAGATGATTTAGCAATAACTAAAAAGGAGAGGAAATCAAGAGAGCTATTTAATACAGTTGTTGACGATTATGTTCCGCCTACTTCATCAGCAAATAGAACTCAAGTTGATGAATGGGTTAACTCATTGAGCGATAATGCACAATTTAATCTATCGTCATATGCAGAGTGCTTTGTCTCTGAAAACTTACTTAGAAGTTTTATAAAGCATAAAAACCTTGCTCTTTCTCCTGAAGCTGAAAAAAATTTGAGTGAATATAAAAAGAAAGAAGAGACAGCGAAGAATTTTGCGAATATAAGTTTTGAGATTCGTCAAAATGCAAATGATTTATTGTATTTTTCTATGGACGATTTAGCAAATTTTGTGGATAAGCCTAAAGACCCTTTAAAAGAAGTAGGAATAGCGAGAGATGCTAAAATTTATAAGCCCGTTAGAGATGCTGTAGCTCACACAGCTATCTTAACTCAGACTGCAAAACAGACCTTAAATACAACTTTTGAAAATATAAAAGCAAGGATAAAAAAACTTTTAGAATGAGGAGGTTTTCAACTTTTTCTCAAATTATTTGTTACTAATATATACTCTACTTTTCTTTAATTTTAGAATCTAAATAATACTATCTAATATTTAAAACTAATATCTTAAAACACTTGGAAATACTTTAAAAAAAGCATTAATTTGCACAATTTAGACATTCCTTTTTTATGATAAGCTCGAAAATTAAAGTAATAGATTTATTTTGTGGTATAGGTGGGCTCACGCATGGCTTTGTAAGAGAAGGGGGTTTTGATATCGTTGCAGGTTTTGATATTGATGGAACTTGTAAATATCCATTTGAGGAGAATAATGATGCTACTTTTTTTCAAAAAGATATAAGAGAGGTTACTAGTGAAGAAATAAGTAATCTATTTGTAGATTCTGACATTAGGGTTTTAGTGGGTTGCGCACCTTGTCAGCCTTTCTCTACTTATTCATTTAAATCTCCTGACAAAAAGAAAGAAGCTGAAAGTGCCAAGTGGAGTCTTCTGGATGAATTTGCTCGTTTAATTAGGGAGGTTAAGCCTGAAATTGTTTCTATGGAGAACGTGCCTGGTCTTGCGAAGTTTGATAAATCTCATGTTTTTAAAAACTTTTTGAAAACACTATCTGATAACAATTATGAGATTGATTATAAAGAGATAAATTGCCCTGATTTTGGCATTCCACAAAAACGAAAAAGATTAGTTTTACTAGCTTCAAAACTTGGAAAGATTACTATTATGCCTGAGACGCATACTGCAAAGACGTATAAAACAGTAAAGGATGCGATTGGACATTTAGAACCAATTCAAAGTGGCGAAATTTCTAAAAATGACCCAATTCATAGAGCTGCAAAACTTTCAGAAATAAACCTTAAACGTATAAGTCAATCAAAACCAGGAGGAACTTGGCGTGATTGGGATAGCCAATTAATTCTTGATTGTCATAGGAAGAAATCAGGTAAAAGTTATGGGAGCGTTTATGGCCGAATGCGTTGGGATGAACCTGCTCCTACAATGACTACTTTTTGTACTGGAATTGGGAATGGACGATTTGGACATCCTGAACAGAATAGAGCCATAAGTCTCAGAGAAGCGGCACTCATACAAACTTTTCCTGAAAAATATAAATTTGTTCCCGATGGAAAAAACGTAAATGCTGGGCAATTAGCGACACATATTGGAAATGCTGTTCCTGTTAAGTTGGGAGAAATTATTGCAAAGAGTATAAAATTTCACTTACGATCATGACATTTACAATTTATTCGAAAAGTAATACAAAGAGAAGGATTAAAAAATCTCAAGCAGAAATTGATATAGCGGAGCAAGATATAAGACGTGAGTCTATTCCTTATGAGTATCAAACAAAACAAGTTCCTCTTTCAGTTATAAAGGAATGGTTAGAAAAAGATTTTTTGATAATTCCTGTCTACCAAAGAGATTTTGTTTGGAATCATGTAAAACAGTCAAAGTTTATTGAATCATTGTTTCTAGGCGTCCCTATTCCTCCGGTATTTGTTGCGAATACAGACCAAGAAGGAACATTGGAAATTATAGATGGCTCGCAAAGAATTAGAACTGTTGCAAGGTTTTTAGCAAATGAATTTTCGTTAAAAGGTTTAGAAAAATTAACGTCTTTGAATGGTTTCTTTTACGATGATTTTGATCATTCTAGAAAGAACAAATTTAGTTTAATTGATTTGCGCCTTCATGTTTTAACAGACAAAGCCACCCCAATAATTAGAGCAGATATATTTGCAAGAATTAATACAACTAGTCAACCCTTGACAGACAGCCAAGAGAGAAAAGGAAAATTTGCGAATAATGAGTTTTATAAATTTGTTATTGAAATGGCAAATGAACCTAGATTTAAAGACGAATTCTATACTGGCGAAAAGGGGATAACAGGAGAACATGAGGAATTGGTATTAAGATATTTTGTATATGCGGACTCTTATCAAAAACATAAACATGATGTTAAAGGGTTTTTAGATAATTACATTGAAGAAAAGGGTGAAAGTGGTTTTACAGATGCAGAGAAATCAGAGAAAGAACATAATTTTAAATTGATGTTGGATTTTGTAGAATCCTATTTTCCTAATAAATTTAACAAAGCAGAAGGCGGAAAAGCTATACCACGTGTACGCTTTGAAGCTATATCCGTTGGAGTTCATTTAGCTTTACAAACAGAACCAGATTTAATTCCTTCAAGCATGGATTGGTTAGACTCGTCTGACTTCAAGGAATTTACAACATCAGATGCTAGTAATAATGAAGGTAAATTAAAAAAACGAATAGAGTACGTAAGAGATTGTCTTTTAAAAAAGTAATAAGCTGTAGAGAATTTTAAAACTTGGTTATGCTTCCCTCTAAAAATGATTTTGCAGACAATAAATCAGAAATAGAACAATACTTCAATTTTCTAAAAGCTATTGAAAATGGAGGTGTCAATCTTCATAATGCTAGTATTTCTGTATTTAGAATAGATACTGAATTAATTAACATCTTAAAAGCTACTACTTTCTTACTTTTATATAATTTAATAGAATCAACTGTGAGAAATATCTTATGGGATATTCACCAAATTATTAAAAGCGACACAACTGTATTATATTCTAATCTACAACACGATTTAAAAAAAGTTTTAATTGGTAGAAAAGTTAGTGCTGATTTTCGTACAACAGATGATACGATAACGAATCAGGTTTTTTCAATTATTGAAACGACTTTTAATAGTTACTCGGAGTTACATCCAGTAAAAAAGGAAGATATAAAAATTGACGGTGGAAATCTTAATATGGATAAATTAAGAGACGCTTTTAAGAAATATGGTATAAATAGCGGTTTGCAAGAGCGATCTACACAACAAAAAGAAGCTTTTAAAGATACTAAAACAAATAGAAATCTTTTAGCTCATGGAGATAAGACATTTAATAACTGTGGTAAAGATTTCAGTTTTATTGAGTTAGAAGAAAAGAAAAACTTTATTTTTGACTTCTTGGAAAATAAAGTTTTTGTCGTTGCCGAAGACTTTATCAATCAAGATAGATATAAAGTAACTCCATAGTTAGTACTATAATATTTTAACAAAAAAAAGAAAGAATGTTGTCTTATAGCTAATAAAAGAAATTAGAGAAGTTTGATTTGAGAGAAAACTTAGAAATATTTCAAACTGGAAAACAATATCAAGCTTTAGATAGCAACTTCAATAAAACATTTCAATTATAATTAATTGCGAAAAATAAAAGAATAGATTATCACGTATATATATCCTGGTATTAGTTGAAAATTAAAAATCAAATCTAAATGAAGTGGCAAGAATATCAGGAGGCCGTTGCGGTACTTTACGAACAAATGGCTGAATTCGGAGTTGTTTATAAGAACCTTACAATTCCTGACAAAGTAACAGGACAAGCAAGACAAATAGATGTTTGGTGGGAAATGCAATTAGAAAATCACACCTTCAAAATATTAATAGATGCAAAAAAAAGAAGTGCAAAAGTTGACGTTAAAGATGTAGAAGAAATCATGATGTTGGCTAATGCTGTCAATGCAGACAAGGCGATTATAGTTACGAATAACGATTGGACAAAACCAGCAGAATTAAGCGCAAAGTTTAATAGACTTGATTTAAAGATATTAACTTTTGACGAAGCCACTGATTTAATAGTTGAAGACAAGTGGTTAATGTGCCAAGTATGTAAGGAAGATTGTGTTTTACTTGATGATGATGGTTTTTTTGAATTTAATGGATTAATAAATTGGTGGCTTGGCGGAAAATGTCGCAGTTGCCAATCAATATATATACATTGCCAAGGTTGTGGAGACAGAGGAATAATTAATACAAAAGCAGAAGAATGGCAATGCAGTTGTCCATATGTATGGAAATCCGAAAATGGTTTAATTTTAGTTTATTATTATAATGAAGATTAAAGAGATTGAATTATTTCTACAAACATGTCGCATCTAAAAATTGATTTTAACGACTTTCTTACAACAAAATAATGAATGAAAATTTTTGCATATGGTTCAAATATGAACATTAAAAGAATTAAACAAAGGGTACCATCTGCGATAAAAGTTTCAAATGCTTTTATCAAAAATTATACTATGATTTGCAATAAAGTTAGTAGAGATGGTTCTTCAAAAGCTAATATTGTTCAAACAGATAATCCTAATGATATTGTTTGGGGTATTATTTTTGAGATTTCAGATAATGAGAAAGCAGACTTAGACAAAGCAGAAGGACTTGGTAGGGGTTATCTAGAAGCTATTTTTAATTTTACTGATACAAATAACAAAATTCATCAGGCTCAAGTTTATATCGCTCATAAAGACTTCATAAACAATAACTTAGTTCCTTACGACTGGTATAAACAAATCATATTATCTGGAGCTAAGCAAAATGAACTTCCTGACTACTATTTAGAAAAAATTCAATATCTTGATTTTATTACTGATCCAAATGAGGAGAGAAGACAAGAGAATTTGAGTTTAGTATAAAGTAATAGCGGAAATAAAAAGTATTGAATTTATGGCTTCTGATATATTAAGTAATAGGAGTACAGTACATTAAGTTCTAATCAGAGATTATCAAATCTTGAAACGTCGTCAGTAAGCGATTTCTCAATCACCTCTGAATATTTTTCTAGCAAATCGTAGTAAGTTTTCCAAAGTCTATCTTTGACTTCGATGGGTGCATCGGCAGGTAGCATTTTGATTGTGTCTAAAATTATTGCTCTTGCTAATTGAAATTTTTTTGTCGCCCTTTCTAATTTATGTTGTCCTCTACCTCTAAACATCAACATTCCAATAGCTATTCCTAAAATGGCACCTGCTGGTCCACTTAAGAATATAGCAATTCCCGCAACTGTTTTTGCTATAGCAACACCACCAGTTGCTCCTAAAATTCCACCCGCAACACCTGCTAAAAACTCTGACTTCTTATCAATATAACGTTCTGCAACATCTTCAATATTCTTAAGGTCAAAGTCTTTATATTTCTCAACATCAGTTTTAGTATCATCAAGCTTGACAAGAAGCTCAATCAATTGTTCCTTTGATATTTGCTTCATAAGAATTTCTTATTAATTGAGTGAAAATAATGATCCACTACTTCTTCAATATACGTAATTAATATTTGAGCCTCTTTGAGTTTTTTTCTTTTTAATTGTATATTGTATAGTTTGTTTTTAAGCTCGTTGCGTCTATCAATTAATAGGTAACTAAAGATGAAAACCATAATAATTCCAAAAGAAATTATATAGGAGTAAAGATTTGTTGTCATTCCTTTGGCTAAGGGAATTACAATTGCTGAGAAAGAGCTTATCAATCCAAAGAGGACTATAAATAGATTAAGCCAAGTAGAAAAAAAATTTTCTTTGTATGTATATAATGCCTCTACCATTATACGCAAATGTTCTTTTTTCTCTTCAAGTAAACTTATAAGTTCACGTTCTTCTATGTTATCATAGAGAAATCGATTTGAAGTTTGCTTTGGATAGTGAAAAGTTTCAGATCTCAATTTTGAACTTGAAATTAATTCAGAAAGGTCCTGTTGAAGCTTTTCTAGTTTTGAATTTTTATTAGGCATACTTTTAAAAATTTAGTTTATCCCGGTTAAGTTTGGCTTTAAAAAATAGACGTAATAATTTTGATATGGATAAAAGGAATTTCAAATATTTCATGACAAATGATCAGTAAGTTCATTTGTAATAATTTTTTTAAGTTACTAACGAATAGCGAGAAAATTAAGATAAGTGATGGAAATTTATTTTAAGGTGCTTTGTAATATGTGTCAATTAAAGATATTTTCTAAAATTAGGTATTTTAAAGATTGAACTCAATACTGATTTATTATAGAATTTTATATGCTTCATTTAGTTCTCTAATTTAAATAGGGTATTTTATGGGGTACTTTTAGAAGGCTTCGAATAAAGACTTTTCTAAATCAACTATTTATCCTCGCAACTCTAATCCCTTCACCCGCTCCATGCATCAATCTATCCCAGTCCAATACAGTCTAATAAGCCAGTGTAATTACTGGCTTTTTCTGTTGTTATACCTTGTTAAACGTAGCGTAAACTCAGTAAATCCAATCCATTTTTGGGGTATTTTTCGGGGTACTTTTTCACGCCCTGTAGAAAATACCCCAAAGGGAGGCCAAGATGCCTTTAAGTGATTTGGAATGCCGACTCGCAAAACCGAAAGAAAAAGCTTACCGCTTATTTGATAGTGGTGGTTTGTATCTTGATGTGAAACCCACAGGCATAAAAGTCTGGCGTTTGAAGTTCAATTTTTTAGGAAAGGAAAAACTGCTTACAATTGGCAGGTATCCAAATGTTTCGCTTTTAGATGCAAGGGTCAAACAAGAGGCAGCAAAAACGGCAATAGATACTAATATTGACCCTGCCATGCAAAAACAGCAGATCAAGAAATTCAAACGGTTTGAACAGGCACAGACGTTTGAACTGGTTGCGCTGGAATGGCACAAACGAAAATACAATACATGGTCGGAAAATTACGCAAGAGATATTTTGCGCCGATTACATAACAATGTATTCCCTAATATCGGTAAAAAACCAATTGGCAAAATCAATGTGCAGGATGTCATGTTGTGCATTCAGAAAATGGAAGATCGCGAAGCACTCCATCTTGCCAAAAGAGTGGTTCAACATATTGGACAAATTTTGCGTTATGCCGTTATCACTGGCAGAGCAAACCGAGACTTCACACCTGATTTAAAAGATGCAGTTAAGAAGTATCGGAAAAAGCACTATGCGTCAATCTCACCTGAACAATTACCTGAACTTCTTGATGCTATCAATTGCAATGAACCTCGTCTCTATAAACAAACAATTTTAGGCATGAAACTTTTGATGCTGACAATGGTTCGGACAACTGAATTGATAAATGCACAATGGGATGAATTCGATTTACAAAAGGGAACATGGCATATTCCAGCAGTGCGTATGAAAATGAGGGAAGCGCATTTTGTCCCCCTATCAAAACAGGTTATTACAATCTTGCATGAATTAGGAGATACATTCGGCAGGAATGGATATATTCTGCCAAGCATTGTCTATAATAAAAAGCGAATCAGCAATAACACTATTTTGCAAGGCCTTGCGAAGCTTGGCTACAAAAATATAATGACCGGACATGGTTTCCGCTCTTTAGCAATGAGTATTTTGAAAGAGAAATTGAATTATCGACACGAAGTTGTTGACAGGCAACTGTCTCATTTGCCAAAAGGAGAGGTGAATCAGGCTTACGACCGTGCCACGTTCGTTCCAGACAGAATTAGAATGATGCAGGATTGGGCTGATTATATTGACTTACGTTCAGTGAAGAAACTTTCTTCTATTGGAGTTAAACAAACTATTTCCTTGTCTGTTCAAAACTATCAAGGCAGTTCTTTATATCACTCATTTTCCATGCCGTCACTCGCGGGCATATCTTATAAGATTTAGGAAAACGTCCTGATTTACAGCCATTCCACCAAGTGGCCTTTGAAACTGGAATAAGTTTCAAAATCTGTTCTAATCGCATGAAACCATCTAATTCTTGCGAAGAATCTAAAGAGTTGTGCATGATATGTCCTCATAAAGTTTCTGTTAAGTGAAAGGTTATTTGAATATATAATTTCAATTAAACAACAAATCATTTTTCATGCTTTGATTAACTAGCAAATATGAGTACATGATAAAATAAACAATAAGAAATTACCAACTCATTCAGTTGTGTGTAAAGCAGCTTTCTTATCTTATATGCTGTTTAATAAGATATTGAAAATTTCATGCAGAGAAAAAACCAATTACAAATAACTACGAAGTCAAGAATCATAGTGATTCTGTTACTCACAAACAATCAGAAGGACTTTGTAATGTATGGTTATAATGATGGCGAAACCCTATTTTCTCGTAAAGAGGCAGCGGAGTATCTTAGTATTTCTCCCAACACTTTAGCTGTTTGGGCTTCTACGGGTCGTTACCAATTGAACTTTATAAAAGTTGGTCGTGCAGTTCGCTATCGTCGTTCAGACCTCAATAAGTTTCTTGAACAAAGACTAACTTACTAAATCAGAACCTCTTTCATTACAATTTTATGGAGATCGCAATGAACAGTCATTTTGCGAAAAGCCTTTCTATGGCTGAAATTCAAGAAAAAGTCAGACAGACAGAAAACCCCATTGAAGATCAGGCATTGATTGATTTGGTTTGCAATTATTTGCAAAAACAGAAACAAGATTGTACACCTTTTGACGCTCGACGATGGATTTCTATTATGGCTGATAGTATGAAGGACAGTAATTTAGAAAATAGTAGTTCAGAAGAAGTACAAATTGATCTAATCAAAAAGTATAAATCAATTGGAAACTGCGGCTTACTATCACACCTAAAGAGAAAAGGCATTCCTTTAGACATTGCAAAACAACATCTGGTAGAATTAAAAGTGTTTGACCCAATGGAGCAAAAACATTATTTCGTTCTGGGTTTTGCTCATGAAAAAGACGGCTTTGTTATTTCTTGCCCTTACTTTGAAGATTGGGTTGGTAAACGATCCATTTCTTTTATTAAAGGACAAGATAAAAATACCGAAATCATACATATATTTCCAACTTTTTGGGACTATTTGTCACTTTTAGATCATTGGAAATGTCATCATCTGCAAACAAATTCTATTATCCTCAATTCCTACGATTGCATAGAACAAGTAAAAGGGTTTGTTTATAAGAATGGCTATAAGAAAGCATATACATTCTTAAGCAACGATAAGACTGGTTTGGAGGCTGCTAAACATCTTTATCCTTTACTAAATAAAGAAGAAGAACTTGTTCATATTGCATTGAACAAATTTTATCAGCCTTTTGCCAATGTTGAACAATGGCATCAGAATCAAATTCAGAAAAAGTAGGGTGTTTCAAATGAACCAGTCACAAATCAAATCCTTATATAAAGTATCAGAAATCTCAATTCGGTATAATTACAAAGTTCCTTACCGTGATAGAATTCCTGTCCGTTCATCAGAAATGGCTTATGAAGTTCTGAATTACGCATGGGATAAAAACAAGCTTGAACTACAGGAGCAATTCAAAGTTCTATTGATGGATTACAGAAACAATTGTCTGGGTCTTGTAGATATTGGAATGGGCAGTATCAACTCTTGTCTGGTAGATTCAAGGCTTTTGTTTTCAACTGCTTTAAAAGCAAGAGCAAGCGGTATTATACTCGCTCATAATCACCCGTCAGGTGAATTGACACCAAGTGAGGCTGATAAAAAACTGACCGACAACATTTGGATGGGAGGTAAGATACTTGATATTGGCATATTCGATCATCTCATAATCTCACCGGAAGGATATTATTCTTTTGCAGATAACGGAATATTATCGAGTAGACCTTTGCCTATCTAAAAAAAGTACAATTGTCAAAAAATGGCACTCTTCATAATATTTTTGAATTCTAATTTTTTAAGGTAAAACATAGGTAAAACATTTATTGGTTTCATGTGGTTTTTGGTGTTTTAATATGGATGGAAACTAAATAAAAGTTCCCATTTTAGTACATATCAAACCATATCAAACCAAAAGCAAAGGACTGAAAATCCTTGTGTCGGCGGTTCGATTCCGTCCATTACCACCAGAAACTTAGAAAGGCTTTATGAAGAAATTCGTAAAGCCTTTTTTGTTGGTATCGATTTTTTATCTGATTTTCAAATCCTCTTTTTTAACCTACTCAGATAAGTACAATTCTATAAGTTGGACAATAAATGGATCAAGTATAAAAGCTGTGGGGTAGGTATCGTTAAGCATAGATTTGAGTAAGTCTGT
>NZ_BAAGXU010000027.1:0-57004 GCF_054779675.1 Emticicia fontis | reverse complement strand
ACAGACTTACTCAAATCTATGCTTAACGATACCTACCCCACAGCTTTTATACTTGATCCAGAACAATTCAGAATCATTATGAAAAAATCCTAAACTTTTTCGATAGAAGAAGTACTAATGCTTCAGCAGAGTCTTTTAATGCAAAAGTAAAAGCGTTAAGAAATCAGTTCAGAGGTGTAAGAAATATTACTTTCTTCCTCTTCAGGCTAGCTAAGATTTATGCTTAGTCCCCAACTTTTTCGCTTGAGCCTGGTTCTCCTCAATTAATAATAATAGACTCTCCCTGAAAGCATCCATTGAGCATTTAAGCAGCGATCAAAACAAGACGTTTAAGATTTTACAAAATAATTTGGAGAAGCTATCTGATCTGGAATTTGTTTTTAACAAGACCAATGCGCTGGAAAAACAAGAGCTGATAAACCTGGTGTTCGATCAAAATCTCTACTATGAAGAGGGCATGTATCGAACCCCAACTATGATTGATTTGTTAGCGCATAACTGCTTGATAATGAGAGAGAAAGGCTTGCTGGATTATCAAAAAAAACGGGGGAATTTTTCAATTCCCCCGCTCAGCGGTCCGGACGGGGCTCGAACCCGCGACCCCCTGCGTGACAGGCAGGTATTCTAACCAACTGAACTACCGAACCGGGTCTCCTAAACATTGCTGAAATTTTATTTCCCTCATCGTTTGGGACTGCAAAGGTAGGGACATTATCTTTGTTTGTCAATACCTAAATCAAAAAAAATATGAAAATTTTTAAACCTACCGACAACGAATACAATACTCAATCACCTCAAAAGAGTTATATTCAGACAGTTACGGTTGAAAATGCGCTTCAGGCAATGGCTGAAAATATTTCCATTGTGGATAACTTTTTCAAGTCTTTGCCCAAAGAAAAACATTTTTACCGCTACGCTGAGGAAAAATGGACGCCTATTGAAGTGCTAGGGCATATAATTGACTGCGAAAGAATTCTGGCTTATCGCGCCATGTGCATTGCCCGTAATGAAAAACAATCTTTACCCGGCTTTGATGAGGCCAATTATGTGGCTGCAACTGATTTCAATAAAAAAAGTCTCAGAATCATACTATCACAATACAAAGCGCAAAGAAAATCTACTATCTTGCTTTTCAAATCATTCAGTCAACAAGAATTGTCACGTTTAGGATTAGCCAATAACTGGCCGACCACAGCCCGTGCCATCGCATGGATTATTCCTGGACATGAGTTACACCACCTGAACATTTTAAAAGAACGCTATCTATAAACTCATCAACATGAAGAAAATTTACTTAGTCCTATTCTTGATTTCAGGTTTTAATACCTACGCGCAAAAAATCAGCACAACCGAACAGAAAATCATTGACCACGTAAAAGCCAATGCTTGGCAAACCGAAAAATTGTTGGAGCAGGTAGTAAACATCAACAGCGGGACGCTCAATCATGAAGGGGTAAAGCAAGTTGGACAGGTTTTCAAAAAAGAGCTTGAAGCCATGGGTTTCACGACTGAATGGGTATCCTTACCTGATTCATTGAATCGGGCCGGGCATCTGGTAGCTTACCGCAAAGGTAAGAAAGGTAAAAAGCTATTTCTCATTGGCCATTTGGATACGGTCTTTGAAAAATCGATGCCCTTTACTCCTTTTACCCGTTTGAATGATTCTACTGCCACGGGGCAAGGCGTAAATGACATGAAAGGAGGAGATGTAATGATTATTGCCGCTTTAAAGGCCCTTTATGGTGGGAACCTTTTAGACGATACCTCTATCACTGTCTACTTTACCGGCGATGAAGAAAGTTCGGGCAAGCCAACCAGCATTAGCCGAAAGGATTTTATTGACCGCGCCAGACAATCGGATATTGCTTTGGCTTATGAAACCGCTCAGAGCTTTGGGATTGCTGCTACGGCTCGCAGAGGTGCCAGTGGCTGGGAATTAACTACCACCGGAAAAACAGGGCATTCTTCTGGCTTATTCAGTCAGAATATGGGTTATGGGGCAATTTATGAAGCTGCGCGGATTCTGGATGAGTTCAGAGAAGCATTGAGTAGTGAGAAATATCTTACGTTCAATCCGGGGGTGATTTCGGGTGGCACAACGGTTAGTTACGACCGTGCCGCAGATAAGGGTGAAGCCGTTGGAAAAACGAATATTATTGCTCAGAAAGTACTCGTTACAGGTGATTTACGTTTTATTAGTGAAGTACAGAAAGAAAATGCCAGAGCCAAGATGCGTGAGATTGTGAGCAAACATCTGAATGGCACCAACGCCGATATAAAATTTATTGATGGAATCCCGGCGATGGAACCAACTCAGGCGAATGCTGATTTATTAAAAGTACTGAATCAGGTAAGTCTGGACTTGAATATGGGCGAGGTAAAAGCTGGTGACCCAGGTTCGCGCGGTGCAGGAGATATTTCTTATATTGCGCAATATGTGCCTTGCCTGGATGGCTTAGGTGCTTCTGGCAAAGGTGCACATGCACCGGGTGAAACCATTAATCTGAAAGAATTTCCGGCATTAACACAGCGCACAGCTTTATTAATTTATCGATTGACACAATGAGAATACGAGATTTAACAGCCTATCTTGAAAAACTAGCTCCCCTATCCTATCAAGAATCGTACGATAATGCGGGTTTGATTGTTGGCAATCCTAACGAAATCATCACCGGCGTTTTAGTAAGTCTTGATTCAACAGAAGACGTTGTGGACGAAGCCATTCAGCGTGGTTGTAACGTGATTGTAGCGCATCATCCTATCGTTTTTAAGGGGCTAAAGAAAATTACGGGCAAAAACTATGTTGAGCGCACCATTATCAAGGCCATCAAAAACGATATAGCGATTTATGCCACACATACCAATCTGGACAATGTAGTCAATGGGGTGAGTTTTAAAATTGCGCAGTTATTAGGCTTGCAACAAGTGAGAATTTTAGCGCCGAAAAGCGACTTGCTGATGAAGCTTGTCGTGTTTGTTCCGGTTGAAAGCACCGGACAGCTCTTAGATGCCCTCTACGCTGCCGGAGCGGGTGAAATCGGCAATTATAGTCAATGCAGTTTCAGAGTAGAAGGAAAAGGTACTTTTAAGCCTAATGCACAGGCCAATCCGGTTATCGGGCAGACAGGTGGGCCAATGGAAGAAGTAGAAGAAAACCGGGTGGAAGTTATTTTTCCGGCTTATCTGAAAAATCCGATTTTAGCTGCCATGCGCAAAGGGCATGTATATGAAGAAGTGGCGTATTATCTGACAGCTTTAGGTAACGAAAATCAGGAAGTGGGCTCTGGAGCAGTTGGGATTCTGCCACAAGAGATGGCTGAAACAGATTTTCTGGCTTATTTAAAACAAAAGATGCAGGTTTCAGTTATTCGACATACAAGCCTGTTGGAAAAACCCATCAGAAAAGTAGCCGTATGTGGTGGAGCGGGGAGTTTCCTGTTGGGTGATGCCATGCGTTCCGGGGCTGACATCTTTATCACGGCAGATTATAAGTATCACGAGTTTTTTGATGCCGAAAACCGCCTGATCATAGCCGATATAGGCCATTATGAAAGCGAGCAATTTACAAAAGAATTATTGAAAGATTATATTTGCAAAAAATTCACTAACTTTGCAGTCCATTTGTCGGAAACACCTACAAATCCGGTGAAATATTATTATTAATCAATGGCATATTGAGGGAAAATGGCTTGCAGTTCATGAACCTTTAATAGCTAAATAAAGCTTTAAAATCAAGACGCTCCGCCGTAGCGGTTCATATATTATGGAATTAACAGTTGCACAAAAATTAGAAGCTCTTCTTAATCTTCAATCGATTGATTCTGAATTAGACGAAATTAAAAAGCTACGTGGTGATTTGCCAGACGAAGTACGTGACTTGGAAGATGAGGTAGTTGGCTTTGAAACGCGTATTGCAAAGTTTAAAAGAGAAGTAGATACTTTAGATGCTGAGATCAACGGCTATCGTTTGAATAAAAAAGATGCTGAAAAATTGATTCAGAAGTATAAAGACCAACAAATGAACGTTCGTAACAATCGTGAGTACGACGCGATTTCAAAAGAATTAGAATTACAGGAGTTGGAGATTCAATTGGCCGACAAACGTATCAAAGAAGCTGATTTCAAAATCAGAAACAAAAATACTGAGATTGCTGATGTTGAATCAGCAATGAATGGCCGTAAAAAAGACCTGGAAGCTAAACGTAAAGAATTAGATGTGTTGGTTGCTGAAAGCCAGGAAGAAGAAAAAGCATTAGTTGGTAACCGCGATAAAGCTGCTACTAATGTAGAAGAGCGTTTGATTAATGCTTATAACCGTATCCGTGGTAATGCTGGCAATGGTTTAGCCGTAGTAATGGTAAGACGTGGTGCTTGTGGTGGTTGTTTCAATATCGTTCCTCCGCAACGTCAGGCTGATATTAAAGACAAAAAGAAAATCATCGTTTGTGAACATTGCGGCCGTATTCTTGCCGATGTTGATGCGATTGAAATCAGCAGAAAATAATTTTTTTTTTCCAATAAGAAGCCAAATTTTCAGTCAAAAGAAGATTTGGCTTTTTTATTTCATTAAAATTAAATCTTAGTGCCAACCAGTCGCCATATTGCCTGTTCCTCCTTCTTCTTTGCTTTCAGAGTTGTTGCATTGCTTATCCTCTCTTGTCCGGTTTTTGCGTTTGATACCGACTTTACGCCTAATTTACAAAAGGCTTATGCCGAAATATTCAAATTGAGAGTACAAACAGGCCGGGAATTATTAGCAAAGGAAAACTCAAAGAATCCATTCAGGGTTTATGCGGAAAACTATGCGGATATGGTCGAATTACTCAATTCGGAAGATGAAGTGGCTTATGAACGAATAGTAGAGAAAGAAAGTGAGCGATTGGACCTGATTGAAAAGACAGATAAAAAATCGCCTTATAATCGATTTCTGAGGGCAGAATTAAAAATACATTGGGCATTGCTTAAGATTAGGTTCGGACAT
Source organism: Emticicia fontis (assembly GCF_054779675.1). NCBI lineage: Bacteria > Pseudomonadati > Bacteroidota > Cytophagia > Cytophagales > Leadbetterellaceae > Emticicia > Emticicia fontis. The sequence goes on along the minus strand of NZ_BAAGXU010000027.1, from coordinate 52,023 downwards.
GAAGTAAAGGCGGCCTGGAATATTATTCAGGCTTATCGGTTATTGGAAGAAAATCAGAAGCTCTTTCCCAAGTTCGTTCCTAATCTCAAATCTATTGGCTGCTTACATATTCTGGTTGGTTCTATCCCCGAAAATCAGAAATGGGTTACAAACTTTTTAGGATTGAAAGGAAATATTCAACAGGGTTTGAAAGAGCTTGAACTGGCTTCTCATGATAAAATCTGGGGATTGGAGACAAGTTTCTGTCGGTTCTTTATTCAGGCTTATATCTTGCCTTATACTGATACAGTGAATGAAGAGCTTCTGCAAGCAGTTGAAGCGCATGAAGACAATCTGAATCTGAATTTTCTGGCAACAGCTATTTCATTAAAAGGCGGGCGTACGGAACAGGCAGCTTCCCTAATACGCGAAAGCCCTTATAATGCCTCGTATCTATACTTCCCGGTATTTGAATTATATAAAGGCGAAATCAATCTTTTTAAGGGCAATTATCAACAGGCAAGTAATGCCTACTCAGCATATACCCGAAATTTTAAAGGCAAAGCATTTTTAAAGGATACCTACTATAAACTGTTTCTTTGCAGTTGGTTGGCTGGGGATGAAAAGAAAGGATTGGCATACATTCAAAAGATTCCGACAGTTGGAAGTACCATTGCTGAGTCGGATAAGGCCGCACAAAAGTTTTATGAGAATTATGTCAGGACTAATACACTTCCCAATAAAACGCTTATACGAATCAGGCTTGCGTTTGATGCAGGTTATTACGAAAAAGCATTAGAAGAGGCTGAAAATCTATCTGAAAATACATTTGCTTTGCCTAAAGATAAAGCTGATTTTAATTATAGAATAGCAAGAGTCTATCATAAGACCGAGCAGGTTGATAAGGCCATTACTTATTACGAAAGAGCCATTTTATTGACAGATAAATATAAGGATGCACAATGGCATTTTGGTGCTAGTGCTGCACTGCAATTAGGCTATATTTATCAGGAGAAAAACCAGAAATTAAAAGCTAAAAGTGAATTTGAGAAGGCTATTTCTTATAAACGCCACGAATATAAAACTTCGATAGACAATAAAGCCAGAGCGGCTTTGACTGCTATGGGTTTCTAGAAAGCCTTTCAGGTAAAATAAGTTTTCTGCCATTCTTTTTTCTTGAGTTTTCATCTTTTATATCCCATAATATAAAGAAAGTTTATTATATTTATGCACTGGCACATATATTCAAACAATCACCTAATTATAGTGAACAATGGGTACTGAGAACGAGAAAATCAGCACAGATGTAATTCATAAAGAACTGGATCTAATTCAGGATGTTATAAAAAGAATGGCTAGTAATTCTTTTCAGGTAAAAGGATGGCTAATCGGTATTTTAAGTGCCATTATTGTCTTTGAAAAGGATACTCTGTTTTTTTCTGGAGATGGTGATAGATTAATTGCCATAGCACTTAATGCTATATTGTTTTTGCCAATATTATGTTTTTGGCGGTTAGATGCTTTTTTTCTGCAAACAGAAAGAAATTATAGAGGAATATATAGTTGGGTTGTCAGATATAGAAAAAATACTGATGCTTATCTATACGACTTAAATACATTTGAGAGAGAGTATGATGGCAGAACAGAAAATTTAATTAATCCTGAAGATACCATTATCAACATCATGTTTTCCAAAACGCTGCGCTATTTTTATCTGATACCTCTCGGTTTTGTACTTGCCTTGATAGCTTTTAATCTTTTAAAGTGTTGAGCTTTATACATTAAAACACCAGATCCATTCCTAATTTCTCTTTTAAATCCCAAAGGGCGGGGTTTTTGTTGGCGAGATATTCAAATTTTTCCTGAGCCGTATAAGGGCGGCGTTCTGTTTGGTTTTCAACAATTTCGGATGCAATCTGAATAGTATTGTTTTGTAGTTGCTGGCGGAGATATACGGCCAAATCCTGCTTCATCTGCGTTAACAAATCCATTTGTACCTGATTATCTAATCTCAGTTTTACAACATAGCCATCTATCAGATTAAATTCACGTTTCAGCATTACCTCTAATGTAGCATTATTGCGCGAATCGGCAAAAGTGTGCAATTCTGTTTTGAGTTGCTCTAAAGTGAAAGATTTATTTGCAATGATATTAGTGGGAGCAGGCTCATTTACCTGATTAGTCGGCCCACCCGTTGATGGCAATGCGATATCAACATTGGTTGATTTAAACTTCGACGGCGTAAAATTAGGCCTTGGCGTAGAAACGACAATTGGGTCACTTTTAACCTGTGTACTCACTACTGGTGTAGAGGGAGGAACGTTAGTAACTGTTGGTGTAACGCTCACTGGCTGGCTTACAGTATTATGCACCAGAGGTTGCGATGGCACAGATACCGGAACTACATTACTCTTTTTTTTTTCGTCAGGAGTGCTTCCTGATAATTCGCTCAGATTTAATACCTGCTGAATCTGTGAAAGTTTCATCAAGCCAATTTCTACATGTAAACGCTGGTTTTTAGCCGATTTATAATTAATATCCAGATGGCTTCCTACGCTTAAAGAAGACAAGATATAACCTAAAGGTAGTTTGCCAGATTGATCTAAATAGCGTTTCTGAGTCGACTCTGCTACCTGCAAAAGTTTCACAGTTTGCTGGTCTTTGCTCACCATCAGATTTCTGAAATGCTCATTTAAGCCTACAACAAATTGATGTCCGTCAAAACCTTTTTCCAATACATCGTTATACAATAATAAAGCACCTGCAATATCTCCACTGTATAAGAAATCTGTCATTCGGAAATAATAATCATAATCCAGAATATGGAGATTATCTAAAACCGATTTATAGGTCAATTCGTTGCCTGCTGCAAAAGTTACATTCAGGTCAAACATCGATAGGGCATCACGTAAACCCCCATCTGCTTTTTGTGCAATGAGTTCTAAGGCCTGATAATCTGCCTTGATACTTTCTTTATTCGCGACATTAGCCAGATGGTCGGCCATGTCTTTTATCTGGATACGATTGAAATCAAAAATCTGGCAACGGCTTAGGATGGTTGGCAGGATTTTGTGTTTCTCGGTAGTCGCCAGAATAAAAATAGCATAACTTGGGGGTTCCTCCAATGTTTTCAGGAAGGCATTAAAAGCCGCCTGTGAAAGCATGTGAACCTCATCAATGATATATACTTTGTACTTACCGTATTGAGGAGGAAACCTTACCTGATCGGTCAGGTTTCTGATGTCTTCTACCGAGTTATTAGATGCGGCATCTAATTCGTGGATATTAAAAGAGGCATTGTTGTTGAAACTCTTGCACGATTCGCATTCATTACAGGGCGAAATATCTTCACCCAGATTCTGGCAGTTTATGGTTTTAGCTAATATTCTGGCACAAGTGGTTTTCCCTACCCCACGTGGCCCGCAAAACAAGAATGCCTGAGCCAAGTGATTGGTTCGGATGGCATTTTGCAAGGTAGTGGTGATATGAGACTGCCCTACGACGGCATCGAAGGTAATAGGACGATACTTACGCGCTGAAACTACAAACTTTTCCATGCTGCAAGTTACAAAAAAACCAAGGGGCGACCAAAAATGATGGCCCTATTCGGAACATTTATTTAGCTTTACAGTGTTATTTTTTTGTTGGTAATTGTAGAATTTTCTTCTGTTTTATGAATAATAAGCTATCTATCAAGGCGTTCAATCATGTGGCATTGCAGGTAAGTGATATTGAAAGGAGCGCGGAGTTTTATGCAACAGCACTTGATTTGCCAGAAATATCTATTCCTGCATTCGACTATGCTGTCAGGTGGTTTAGTCTGGGGGCTAACCGTGAATTACATCTGATTGGCCGGGAAGAAAACGGGGCATCCACTGGCATCAGAGGGAATCATTTTTGTATGGAAGTATCTGATATTTTACAGGCTGAGAAGCATCTGCAAGATTTAGGGATAGCCTATATGCCTATTAAACTCCGCCCTGATGGAGTCAAACAACTATTTCTGACTGACCCAGATGGACATTATATTGAATTGTGTGAGATGTGATTGGGAAAAGTTTAATTTTTACCTTTTTTCTCCTGGTCTTTATATATTTTGTCCCAGACTTTTTTTGATAAAATGGTCAGTCTTTCTGTTTTACAATCCCAGATACTCACATATTTGTCTGAAAGGACATAATGTTGTTTCCATTTAGCAAATTTTCCGTATAGCATCAGTGTACAAATATCACTGGCAGTTATATACTCATCCATTTCTTTTAAATGAGTATGCATACCTATTGCTTCCGGATCTCCATTAAAGGGAATAGAGATTAAGGTTTTATGTAAACGCTTTTTATTAGCTATCTTGTTTTGATTATCAAATGTTAGTAAATAATCATTACCAATCAATACTACCCCATTATTTTCCGGCGCTGTCAGGACATATACTTTCTTTTCACCATTCTCAACTAATGGGATGATATTAAAATTGGTGTGCTTGTAAAGTCTGAATAATGTATCGGTTGAAAGGGCTTGGGCAGTTGCCTGTCTGATAAGATACAAGTCTTTTTCTTTACCTGAAAAATCCCGTTCTACTGAATCGACGATTGCTGTATTCAGATTATAGGTACTATCAAAGGCAATTGTTAAAATAACTCTGGGGTTTTCTGCTTTTGAAAAAAACAGACATTTCGCCACTGCATTGTCGACATAAGAGAAATAGCCTCCGGTGTTTTCTTTTTTACTCAAATACTTTTCCCGAAAGATGTCGGTTCCATACCAAGACGCCATTTCGGATTGGTAGAGTTTTTTACCTTCTGCCATAATAGCTAAACTTACCTTTTGTAGGTTTGGTTGGCAGTATGCGGTAATTGTAGAAATTATGAAAATAATAAATAGTTGTAGTGTGGTTTTCATTGGGGTATTTTAGAGTTTTTTGTCACGCAAATACGTAAAAAAACGTTTTGGCTAAAGCCTATTTAGATGTTACAATTTAGTAACTCCAGCTAAAGCTGGAGGCAATTGATTCATTATACTAGGCATATCTAACTAGGTGCTCCCATCTCATTCTATTGATTAAAAGTCAAATAGATTTATAAAAGGAAAATTTATTTCTTGAATCTGTACGGATTCTATTAAATCGTTAGTTCTTATTAAATTATTCGCTAATTCGCCATTAGCTAATTCACTATTTTTCTAGCTCAATATCGGTTTTATCACTTTCCCGGCCACATCTGTCAAACGGAATGGACGGCCCTGGAATACATACGTGAGTTTTTCGTGATCGAAGCCCAATAAATGTAGGATTGTCGCTTGTAAATCGTGCACGTGTGTGCGGTCTTTTACTCCATAATAACCTAGTGGGTCGGTTTCGCCAAAACTCATGCCTTTTTTCAAGCCTCCGCCTGCCATAAAGACCGTGAATGCATCTAAATGGTGGTCTCGACCTTTGAAAGGTAGCGTTTGTCCGTCGCGGTTTTCCTGCATTGGTGTTCTGCCAAATTCTCCGCCCCATACTATCAAAGTTTCGTCGAGTAAGCCTCGCATTTTCAGGTCTTTTATTAAACCCGTTACGGCGCGGTCTGTTATCTGGCATAATTCTTTGAATCCACCGTCCAGAGATAAGCGTTGGTCAGTACCGTGAGAATCCCAACCCCAGTGGTAGAGTTGAACAAATCTTACTCCATCCTCTACTAATCGTCTGGCCAGGAGGCAGTTATTGGCAAATGAGGCATCTCCTACCTGCGCACCATACATATTGCGTACCCATTCAGGTTCTTTGCTGATGTCCATTACTTCGGGTACTGACATCTGCATTCTGAATGCCATTTCGTATTGTGAAATACGCGTCAATATTTCCGGGTCTTGTACTTCTTCGTATTGTTGTCTGTTAATTTCGTTGATGGCTTCAATGGTTTGTTTCCGAATATCACGGCTCATGCCATGTGGGTCTGATACGTATAGAACAGGGTCTGCACCTGTTCTACATTGTACTCCCTGATAGATTGATGGTAAGAAACCATTTCCCCATACACTTTTGCCTGCATCCGGGCTTTTGCCACCTGATGCGAGCACAATAAAGCCCGGAAGATTCTGATTTTCGGTACCTAAACCATACATGGCCCAAGAGCCCAGACTTGGACGCCCCAAACGAGGGCTGCCCGTCTGCATCAATAACTGTGCAGGCGCGTGGTTAAACTGGTCGGTATACATGGCTTTCAGAAAGGTCAGCTCATCTGCCACTTCTGGTAAGTATGGCATAAAATCAGATATATAAGCTCCTGATTGTCCGTGTTGACTGAATTGCGCCAAAGGCCCCAGCATTTTAGGTACCCCTCTGATGAAAGCAAACTTTTTACCCTCTAAAAATTCCTGCGGACAATCCTGCCCATCATATTTCTGTAATTCCGGTTTATAATCAAACAGCTCTAACTGCGATGGAGCGCCAGCCATGTGGATATATATCACCCGCTTTACCTTTGGTGCAAAATGCGGCGATTTCGGCAAAGTGGGGTCTATCATAGCCTGATTCTCTCCTGATTTCTTTGGAAAACAGCCACCCATCAGAGAACTTAGTGCAGCTACTCCTAAACCAGTGGTACAGGTATTTAAGAAATGCCGACGTGTCTGATACATGTTTTCGGCATGAAGAAACTCCTTAAGTAATTTTTGCATGAGGGCTTGAATAGAATCCAGACAAAGATAATAAGCAATCTTCAATTGTATTTCATAAACGTATGAAATTATACCTTATTACAGAGGCACTTCACAGCGTAATTAATCTGAATCTTTCGTATTTTTGCAGAATGAAATATGAATTACAAAAAACTGATAGCGGTTCGAAGGCAAGAGCCGGAAAACTTACGACCGACCACGGCGAAATACTCACGCCTATTTTTATGCCTGTGGGTACAGCCGGAACGGTAAAGGCTGTTCATCAGAGAGAATTAGAAAATGATATTCATGCCCAGATTATTCTGGGTAATACTTACCATTTATACTTGCGCCCGGGTCTGGATATTCTGGGACGTGCCGGTGGTTTGCATAAATTTAATGGCTGGAATCGCCCAATCCTGACCGATTCGGGTGGATATCAGGTATTTTCGTTGAAAGATATCCGAAAGATTTCGGAAGAGGGCGTGAAATTTCAATCGCATATTGATGGGTCAAGACATTTGTTTACGCCTGAGAGTGTGATGGATATTCAGCGCGTGATTGGTGCTGATATTATTATGGCATTTGATGAATGTGCCCCCTACCCTTGTGATTATAGCTATGCCAGGAAATCAATGGAAATGACACATCGCTGGTTGAAACGTTGTTGTGACCGCTTCGATTCTACCGAGGGGCTTTATGGCTATTCTCAAACCCTTTTTCCGATTGTGCAAGGGAGTGTTTATAAAGATTTACGTATTCAATCGGCGGAGTTTATTGCTGAGCAAAACCGTGAGGGTAATGCCATTGGCGGTTTAGCTGTGGGTGAACCTGCGGAGAAGATGTATGAGACTATTGATTATGTAAATGATATTCTGCCTCAGGACAAGCCTCGCTACCTGATGGGTGTGGGCACACCTGAGAATATTCTGGAAAGCATTGCCTTAGGCATAGATATGTTTGATTGTGTGATGCCAACCCGCAATGCCCGCAATGGAATGTTGTTTACGACTCAGGGGATTATCAATATCAGAAATGAGAAATGGAAAGATGATTATAGCCCGATTGATGAAAACCTGGGTGGCCATGTGAGTACATTTTATAGCAAGGCCTATCTGCGCCACCTGGTAAAATGTGATGAAATTCTGGCTGCACAGATTGCGAGTGTGCATAATCTTACTTTTTATTTATGGCTGGTGGGACAAGCCCGTGAGCATATTCTGGCAGGAGATTTTACTGAATGGAAAAAAGTGATGGTGAAGAAAGTAATGGAGCGCTTGTAAAGATAAATTGAAGCCCCAACAATTAAATCGTATAATTGCCTTGTGTTATTTGTTGGTTTCTAAACGGTATGGTGTAGCGTTTTTAATATAAATTATCGCATCAAAGGCCTCTCCTATTAATGCTTTGCCATTTATCAGGAGAGGCGACCTATAATTGACAGTTCCATAAGTTATTGTCAAATGAGGCTGGTTCAACAATGGTTTTGTCAGACTATCACAAAACAATACGCCATACTCTGCTTTTGTATTTGAGCCCATTATTGTTCCTATCTTATTCTTGTGTCCAGTAATTTTTGAAGGAACTGAAGCTCCCGTATAAAACCTACCGTTCTGCACTTCTGTGCCAATACTCAGATATTCTTCCTGATATTTATTACTTAAATACTCTCCAAAACTTGGAAACTTCCCGAATACCTCAGTATAAATTGTCTTTTTATTAACATGGAAATTGTGCGCTTTTATAATTACGAGTTTATTTTTTTGACAAGAATCAACCAGCCAATTGATGTTTTCAAAAATGAATTTGTCACGCATTTTATATTTTAAATCGGTATCAGCAGAAAAGGCGATTAATTGTGGTAATGACTTCAATAGATGAATCATTATGTCTATTTTCAGATTAGTAGAATCAGCCGTGTTTCTATTCTTTTCAAGTACATCAATCAATTGATTGGTATTTTTAGCAATTGTATTAATGCCTGTTTTATTTGATTGGTTTACTTTCCTTAAATTAGTATTCAATTCTTCTATTACGATATTCGCGCTGCTAATTTTATGTTCCTTACAATGTTCTGACACAAAATTTATGATTTCTTTGGGTTCATCAATATCAGTACCTATCACCCATACTCTATTGCTAAAAGGAATACTTTTATTCAAATCTCTTATCCGGCAATAAAACTCTATCATGTCCATTTGTCGGTAAGCTACCTCTCTTAGTTTTGCTTTGCCATTAATTTTTAAAGCCTCTACACTTCCTCTTTGATTCACAACAAAATCATTGATTTTATAGGAATCTAACAGTGAGATTTCGCCTAAAACAATGCAGTTAAATTTATATGCTTCAACCAGATGAGCCGCAATCAGTTTCTGAAATTCCTGAACTTCTTTCGTCCCATGTGTTACTTCACCAATAGCAACAATCTTTTTGTTTTTGGCTTGTTCATAAATAAACGATAGTTCATTGCCTTTATCTCCGTTAACCAGAATACTATCAGATAAGGTTATGAAAGAGTTTTCGAACACTTTATGAATACTATTCTGTTGAGCATTGCTATGAATAGCTAAAAACAGAATAAAATAACACCATATATTATTTCTCATATTGATGCTTTGAGTATCTAAAGGAACTTGTTTAATAATATTTCAAGGAAACAGCGACTGAAACGGTCCGCCGCGCGGTCGCCGGCTAAGATAACAAAGGAAATGTCATCTTTCAAGTGCAGACTAAAGTCTGCACGAGCATAAAAATTATTCTGTTTAGGCCGTTGTTGATATTTTTTGATAGGCTTACAAGCTATTTCATTAGTGAAAGAAATATTTATCAACTTTGAGAAAAAAGAACAAAATAAACGATTTAACTACAAGAGTATAATCCAACAGTTTGATTTTAGAAGAAATCTCCTCAAACACTTTGAAAACATAATCCAAAATCGGAAATTTAAGGAAAGTCCAGTTAGGGGTGCCCAACTAGGGAGGTTCCTTTGGGGAAACTTTGTCCTGGGCAATAATTCACGACTAGCCGTCCGCGACTAGCTGTTCGCAACTTGCCGTCCGCAACTTGCCGTCCGCATAACAAAATTATCATGACTGAAGAGAAGAGGAAGTCCATTCAAAAAAAGAGCTATAAGCAGAATACTCTAAAAATATTTGTCACTCAAATAGCATCAGAAAAGGTAGTCGCTACGGTGACTACCTTTTTGTCTGAAGGACTCTACGGTCTAAAGATGATTCAGCGTAATGACCACTCAAACGGAACCGGAAAAGTTGCCTTTGTGGTGGGAGCCTTTTTAAAGGTGGTCTGTGCGAGAGAAATAATTTTCGGGAAATTTTATGGAATAATCTCTCTCACTGCATCAAACAGAAAAAAGCAAAGACTATGAAAAAAATCTTCTTACTCTGTTTGATTACACAATCGCTGTGGGCGCAATTAACGCCGGTTCAATCAAAAGTTGAAAACGTAACTGTTTTCCTGAATGGTGCACATGTTACTCGTTCAGCAAATATTTCATTACCAATTGGTAAAACTGAATTGGTTTTTAAGGGTATTTCCCCTCAAATCAATAAGCAAAGTATTCAGATTAAAAGTGAGAACAAGTTTTCTATTTTATCTGTGAATCATCAGTTAGGAAGTCTATTAGATAAAACTTTGCAGGAAGAAATCAATAAAATTGAAGCTCAGCAACGTCAGATAGACGACAAACTGAATTTAGAAAAGAATTATCTGTTGCTTTTCAAGCGCGAAGAAGAGATGTTATTGAAAAATCAGGTAGTTGGCGGAAAACAGACAGGTATGAAAGTAGCAGATTTAAAAGAAAGTGTAGAATACCAACGTCAACGCATGCAGGAGGTATTACTAAAGAAACTGGAGTATGAAAAAAATATTCAGAAATTAGAGCAAGATGTTAAAAAACTGAATCAGCAATTAACCGCATTAAATGCTAAAAGTGATACGCAGATGTCGGAACTTGTTGTTACAGTGCTCGCCAAAGAGCCTATTAATGATGCACATATATCGATTTCTTATTTTGTGCGCGATGCAGGCTGGACGCCTACTTACGATTTCAAAATCGAAAAACTCAGCCAACCCATGAGACTGGTTTATAAGGCAAATGTGTATCAGTATTCCGGTGAGGACTGGAAAGAAGTAAAACTGGCGTTATCAACCGGAAATCCTTTTAAAAGTGGCATTGCACCAGTGCTCAGGACATGGGTGCTTGGGCAGAAGAATGATTACAGTGAGTATTATAATACTATTAATCAGGAAGATAATTTTGATGTGGTCAACGAAAATACCTCACAAGTACGTGGTTTGGTAACTGCAAGAGGTGATAGAACAGGAATACCCGGAGTCTCAGTTATGATAAAAGGCACTACCTTAAGAACTGCTACTGATCCTAATGGGAATTATAGACTTACTATTCCGCCTACTCTATTCGGCAAGAGAGTAACATTAATTTTCTCGATGATTGGATTCAAATCTTTAGAAAAAAATGTTTCCTCTAATTTGGTTGATGTAATTTTAGAAGAAGATGCCAGAAGCCTTAGCGAGGTAGTTGTAGTAGGTAATGGTTTACAAGGGCGAGTAGCAGGTTTAGAAGTAAGTGGCGATAAGGAAACTGCTAAGAGAACAATCCCTTTAGATATTTCGGAGAAAGAAGCTCCTACCAGCCAGTCATTTGATATTCTGATACCTTATACTGTTCCTTCCGATGGGAAAGTATATACCGTGGAAATCAAAGAAGAAAGTATTCCTGCTGTTTTTGAACACTTTTGTATTCCAAAAATTGATACCGATGTATTTTTACAAGCACGCATTGCCAATTGGGAACAATACAAGCTTATGCCGGGTGAAGCCAGTTTATTTATTGACAATACTTTTCTTGGGAAATCTAAATTAAATCTATCCAATAAAGATATGCTGAACTTATCGTTCGGGCGTGATAAAAACGTGATTGTCAGCCGGATACTATTGAAAAGTTTTCAGAAGAGACAGTTTATCGGCAATAATGTAAGTGACCAGTTTACTTATGAGATTAAAGCAAGAAATATTAAAAGTGAGCCGATTAATCTGATAATTGAAGACCAGTTTCCGGTCGCAAATAGCAAAGATGTGAGTGTGGATGATAAAGAAGCACAAGGCGCAGAAATCAATAATACCAGTGGCGAAATCAAGTGGCGTATTAATCTTGCTCCGGCCCAAGAACAGGAGTTAAGGATGAAGTATACTGTTAAATCTCCAAAATCGGGTTGGATTACAGCGGAATGACCTATTATAAAATGCATAAAGCCGAGACAGGGCAATGCCCTGTCTCTACCATATAGATAAATAATTGAGTTCTGGTTCAACCCAATTTACTCACAAATTTATTGCCTTTCATATAGAATCGGTATAATAGGTCGGCTCCTTGCGTGATGCCAATGCGGGTAGTGGTTACTGTTTCAAAGTTTTCATCTTTGGGTGGAATGCAATAAAATTCATCCTCATAAACGGGCAAAAAGTTAAATTCCGGGGTGATACCCATCGCTTTTACCAGTTTGGCCGGGCCACTGCAAAGGTTTTTGAGTTGGGCTGTGCCTCTTCGTTTTTGCATCAGTTCTATGCCTTCTACTGGTTCTAAAGCGCGGATTAGTACGGCTTCGCCTATATCTTTATCGCCACTAACAATATTAAAACAATGATACATACCGTAAATGAGATAGACATAAGAAACACCTGCCCCTTCAAACATGGCAGCATTTCGTGCATTTTTCCTTTTATAAGCATGGCAGGCGGGGTCGTTACTAAGATAAGCTTCTGTTTCTACAATGATGCCTGAGGTACGTCCCTCAGGACTTTCGTGTACCATTGTGCAGCCCAGCAGTTTTTTTGATAAGGTAATGGTATCATATTTTTCGTAAAATTCTTTGGGAAGAAAATTCGTCATCTGTACTTTTGAGAAAATATTAAAAACCTACATGTATAACAAAATCTTATGTCTTTTGTTGCTCACACAAATTTGTTTTGCCCAGCAGATAAAATCAAAAGACTCCCTTACTGTCGCTACCACCACATGGAAAACGCAGGATATTGGCTACCGTATTCTCTGGAAAAGCCACCACTTCAATCAGAAGGAACTATTTGAGGGTAATCAGATGATTAATATTCTGGAAACACCACTGAAAAATAAAAAGATAAGATTTGGCTTAGTAGCAGCCGATGAAAAGAAAGCTGATACTACTGCCAAAAGGCTACGAATACCAACCAGTAAGTTAGCAATCAAAAGTCAAGCGATAGCTGCGGTCAATGCGGGATTTTTTGATACTAAAAATGGTGGTGCTGTAGATTTTCTGAAAATTGATGGAAAAGTGATGGATAGCACGCGAGTAGCAAATGTACCGCGATTACCTACTCATTCGATTTCGGCAGTTACGATTCATAAAAACAGAGTAAAGATTATTAAAGGCGAGCCTACACGTGGCTGGGAAAAAGAACTAAAAGAAGAGAACGTGCTATTAACTGGCCCTTTACTGCTATTAGATAATCAAAAACAGGTGCTGGAGAAAACTGCATTTAATGATAATCGCCATCCGCGTACCTGTGCTTGTGTTACGAATGATAAGAAACTATTATTGATAACTGTGGATGGCCGGAGCAATGAATCTTATGGCATGAGCCTGCATGAATTAACGAGTCTTGCCAAGGCTCTGAACTGCAAAGATGCTATTAATTTTGATGGTGGTGGCTCAACTACGATGTATATACAGAACCAACCTGAAAACGGCGTTGTTAATTATCCATCCGACAATAAAATATTTGACCATGCCGGAGAGCGTTCAGTATGCAATATTTTCGTACTTTTGAAAAAGTAACTGCCTGAACTGTGCGAGTTTTTTCTTATTGAATAACATTCTTATTGTATTTTGAAATCTGTCCAATATAAATACCGCCCCGAGAATCTAACTATTTCAGAACCCAATAAGTATAAGGCTGAGAATCTGCAATCAGAAGAAATGATTCTGAATTTAGGACCTCAACACCCTTCAACTCATGGCGTTTTGAGGTTGGAAATAGTTACCGATGGAGAGATTGTAGTAGATGTAATACCTCACTTAGGCTATCTGCATCGATGCTTTGAAAAACATGCCCAAAGCCTGCCATTCAATCAGATTATCCCTTATGTAGATCGTATGGATTATCTGGCAGCAATGAACTCAGAGCACGCTTATGTGATGGGAGTTGAAAAAATGCTGGGCATTGACAAAGACATTCCGAAGAGAGTGGAATATATCCGTGTATTGGTGGCGGAGCTTAACCGCATTGCCTCGCATTTTATAGCCATTGGTACTTATGCACTTGATATTGGCGCCTATACCCCATTTCTCTGGCTTTTCAGAGACCGTGAGCATATTATGCGTATGCTTGAATGGACAACCGGAGCAAGGATGCTATACAATTATATCTGGGTTGGCGGGCTTTTTTATGACTTACCTGTGGGCTTTGAAGACCGTTGCAAATCTTTTATTGATTATCTGAAACCTAAATTAGTTGAATTACAGCAACTGGTTATTGAAAACCATATTTTCATTAATCGTACGGCCAATGTGGCAGTTTTACCTTTGCCAGTTGCCATTAACTATGGCTGTACTGGGCCAGTTCTAAGAGGTTCAGGCTTGCGTTGGGATTTACGTAAGGTGGATGGCTACTCAGTATATCCGGAAATTGATTTTGATGTACCTATCGGCAAAGGAGAAGCGGGTAAAGTAGGCGATTGTTGGGATAGAAATAATGTGCGGGTGCTGGAATGTTATGAGTCTATCAGAATCATTGAGCAATGCCTTGAAAAGCTGACAAAAGAACATAAACGTACCAAAGAGTTTGATCCGCAGGCGATGGTGCCGAAGAAAATTCGTCCACAGAAAATGGATTTTTATGCCCGTGCTGAAAGTACAAAAGGCGAACTAGGCTTCTTTTTCCGCACAGATGGGCGTTCGGATGTACCAGTGCGAGTAAAAGCCCGTGCCTGTTCGTTTAACAATCTATCCGTATTGCCGGAGATTTCCCGTGGTGGAATGGTTGCTGATTTAATAGCCGCTATCGGCTCTATTGATATTGTGATGGGCGAGGTTGACCGCTAAATATGGCTTTAATTTTTCTTGCTATTACCGAGCCTACTGCTGCCAGAAATTTGGTTTTAGGAACGGTATTCATCAGTTTGATTTCTTCCCATAGATTGGTATCTCCATCTAAAAAGCCAAAAACTCTTGCAGGTGGATTCTTCCGATATAGGCTGGCAAAAATATCTGCGGCTGGATAGCGCTTTTGCTCCAAAACATTTAGTAGTACACTGGCATAGAATTGAAAACGTTTGTTAAACCAGTTTTCCTTTATTGGAGGTAAACCTGTTTTTTCTAAGGTCTCTACCAGTTTTTTCAATTTCCGTTGGGTATTCTGAAAAGTATAACCTGTTGCGGCATTCGTATATCCGCCTGCTGTGCCGATTCTTATTACGTGCTTACTTGGAAATTCCTGAGTAGCCACATCACTCATGGGTATTATGCCAAACTCTTCTTCCAGTTTTTTATAGTCTGATAATCCTAATTGTTCTTTTATAGACTTCTTTAATTCAATCTCATATTCTTCTTTCGGCAATAGTATTTCACTGAAAAGCGTATATTCAACTAAAGCAGTGCGTTCATCAAACGGCAGAATATATATAAACCGACACTCTCCTTTTTGTTCAATATTGAAATTCATCATAACCGGAAGAACTGGATTAAAACAAGGTTTTTCGGTCTGGATTACATATCCCTTAAAATGTTGTAGCAGATTATGGTTATGCTTGAGTGTAAGGTTAAGCTGATATGTGCTATCGAAAATAAGTGACGCTTGTAATAGTTGTCCATTTTGCGTTTCTACAATCGCGCAATCAGCCTCTTCTTTTATACTTTTTACTGAATCCTTTAGCCATTCTATGTCTTCGTATTTTTTCAGTTCTTCAGTCACAAAATTATAAAAGTCAATTCCTCGTAGCAGTTTGTATTGATAGCCTCCCATATCAAGCATTTGGGAATTGCCATTGGCATCGGTTATCTGCACAGTATTCCATGTTCGATGCAGGATACTTTCAAAGGTATTGGGCGTTTTTTCCCAGAAAGCCCAGGTGCGATCATTGGTATTTTTTTCTTTGGGTTCGATAATTCCTATAGACTTATCTTTCAGCTTACTTTTTTTTAAGTAATAAGCTAGTGAAAGTCCGGCCATGCCGCCACCACAAATAATATAATCGTATTGCTTCATTAAAGAAAAACCCCACAATTGCTTGTGAGGTTTATATTATTACTTAATTAATCTCTAAACGTGTACGTGTCTTTCGGCATGGTAGCTTGAACGAACCAGCGGCCCTGACTCTACATATTTCAATCCTCTTCTCAAACCTTCTTCTTTATACATCGCAAAAGTATCTGGGTGTATAAACTCGATTACTTCGTGGTGCATTTTGGTTGGCTGTAGGTATTGGCCTAAAGTCAGAATATCCAGACCATTTTCTACTAAATCATCCATTGCTTTAAAAACCTCGTCTTTAGTTTCGCCTAAACCCAGCATAATACCAGATTTGGTACGTTTACCAAATTCTTTGGTTCTACGGGTTTGCTCTAAGCTACGTGCATATTTGGCTTGCGGGCGAACGTTGCGATACAAACGCTCAACGGTTTCCATATTATGCGAAACAACCTCCTGACCTCCTGAAATCATCCGATAAAGTGCTTCCCAGTTACTTTTTGTATCAGGTATCAACGTTTCAATTGTCGTTGTTGGAGACTTTGTCTTTACAGCTCTTACGGTCTGATACCAGATTTCAGCACCTTTATCTTTCAATTCATCGCGGTTTACCGAAGTAATTACGGCGTGCTTAACCTGCATTAACTGAATGGCTTCTGCTACGCGGCATGGCTCGTCGGAATCATATTCAGTCGGGCGACCAGTGGCCACTGCGCAGAATGTACAGCTACGTGTACAAACATTTCCTAAAATCATAAAAGTAGCCGTTCCCTCTCCCCAGCATTCACCCATATTCGGGCAATTTCCTGACTGGCAGATGGTATGCAGCTTATGCTCGTCAACTAAACTACGTACTTTTTTGAAATTTTCGCCAATAGGTAGCTTTACCCTCAACCAATCCGGGCGGCGAGTTCGTTGTTCGGTACTTACAACGGGTGTATCTATCATGTTTTTAAAAACTAAAGTGTGAGGCAATAGCCCTAAGATTTACAAAAGTATGAGTTTTTCAACCTTTGTAAAAACAATTTCTTGCAGATTACGATTTGGTCTTCTTTTGTTTTTTATTACCAAAGTAGATTGTAAAATAGCCTGCACTATAGAAACGTGAATTGGTAGTCAATTGGTTCGACATAATCTCAGGAGTTTTGCTGAAAAGTTCTGTGGTTATACCAATTTCAAAACCAGTCAGATTGTTCCCAAAAGTGTTGACGTCTATATTGGCGGCTAATTTTAAATGTATACCCGGTATGATTTTCATACCTACGAAGAAGTCTTGCCAGATACCTGCAGAGCCTTGTATACGACTTTGCTCTTTATGGATGTTGGGGTCAAACTGTACAATATCTACTGCTCCGCGCCCTGTTCTATCGTATTTGATGTAATAAGGCTTCTGGATACCCAATGAAGGCCCAGCGGCAGCAATTACGCTGATACCAATCCCATCATCACCGTTTTTCTTGAAAAACAGTATCTCTCTACCATATTCAGGGCGCAGTGAGAAGAAATAATTTCTTTTTCCCCAAACATACCGATTGGCCAAACTTGTAGGGATTGAGCTCTCTTTTGGGTTTTTGACATTTACTGCTTCAAACGCGATATATTGATGAACAGGATTCCATTTATAAGTTCCGATAGACTTCGAATGACGCACAACCAGACCACCCAACAAACCCGAATTTGTATTGGTAGTTAATCCATAAGCAAACATTTTATAATCTTCCTTTTTCTTCTCTGTCTTTTTAGAATCCGGCTGATTAGTCGTCGGAGCAGGGGCTGCAGTTCTGGAAGATTTTCTTTGTGCAAAACTGCTCGTTACCGCAAGCAAAAGCACCATGCAAAGTATACCTATTTTCACGGGCAAAAAATTTATAGTCC
This sequence comes from Emticicia fontis, assembly GCF_054779675.1. Classification (NCBI taxonomy): domain Bacteria; kingdom Pseudomonadati; phylum Bacteroidota; class Cytophagia; order Cytophagales; family Leadbetterellaceae; genus Emticicia; species Emticicia fontis. The sequence continues at coordinate 34,269 of NZ_BAAGXU010000027.1, read as the reverse complement.
TCCTATTACCGATATGAATAGCTAAAGATAGATTTATTTTTATAAATAGCAACATTAAAAGTAATTAAATTGTTAGGGAAATGCTGTTTTTTTTGTGAATACTTATTTTAAACGTATTTTTGACGGGTATTATTCAACAAAATAAGATAATTTCTTTTAATTTTAATAAAGATGCCGACTTCAAAAATCACTTACCTTGGCGAGCTACGTACGCAAGCTACTCATTTACAATCAGGTATAGAAATTATTACAGATGCCCCTACAGATAATCATGGAAAAGGTGAGGCTTTTTCTCCTACCGACCTTGCGGCAACCTCATTGGGTAGTTGTGCCATGACTGTAATGGGAATTGCAGCTCGCCGTGATGAAATTGACTTTGCAGGTTCTGAGGTAGAAGTAACCAAGGTAATGTCGGCGGAATTGCCACGCAGAATTGTCAAGATAGAAGTAAACTTTACGATGCATACTCCTGAAGAATTAAGCGAAGAAGTAAAGCAAAAGTATATACGTATTGCACATACCTGCCCTGTTGCACTAAGTTTGCACCCTGATGTTGAACAGGTTTTCAATTTTAAATGGCACGTAGCCGAACCGGCTTAACATAAGAAGAGGGAAGTGTGAAAACTTCCCTCTTCATTTATCAGGCTATCTGACTTACAATTTCATCAAATCTGATTTCAAAATGTGAGGCATCGTAGGTGCATTCTCCATTCTGAATCAATAATACTTGTGGAGACTGATGCTCTATCTCAAAATCTTTGGCAATTTTATTAGATATACCTCTGTATCTTAATAAATCTAAATAAAACGGCTCAATATTCTTGGCCTTATCTGTGTCCCAAGCTCTTTCTATTCGGTTCAAAGATGTAGCACTGATTGAGCAGGTTGTGCTATGTTTAAACACTAAAACCGGATGTTCAAAAGATTTTTGTCTGATTTCTTCTAGTTGTAATTCGTCGTTAATTGTATTCCAATTCATTATTATCCCAAATTTATTCTATTCTTTTAACCAAAAGAAAAAAGTAAAAGTTTCGGCAAATATTCTGAAACAATTAAGATAAATAATTACGATAGATAATACTTAGCTGGTAGCGGATATTAAGTATCTTAAGTGAGACCATTTTTACGATATGGGTATTCCTCAGGAATTTCAGAAATTTGGAAACTATTCCTACGTAGTTTGGAATAGTAGATTTATCATTCTGATTGATAGCGATACTCCAGGTAATGCAGTAATAAGCTAAAGCATTTGTGATGTCCATTAATGAATGAACAAACGGATTTTGATTAATAAAATGAAATTCGCTATAGAAAACATCTTTTATCAGAATTAGAGTTACACCAGTAAAGCCAATCCAATAGCTTTTCTTGGTAACCGGACGGAAATAACCCAATACTACCAATACGAATAATTCGAAAGCGTATAGTACTGTGATCAGAAAAACCGTATCAGGGATAACTTTTAGTAAAACAAAGCCAAAAAAGAAGAATACAAACCCGGCAGGGATAGCGAGTTTTAAAAGATTTTTACGCTCTAAATTATATACATGCGTGCCCTCTTTTTGAAAAATGATAATATATACCAGATGCACTACACACGCCAGCGTAATCTGTGTAAGCTCTCCATTATTTTTATAATTCAGGTAAATGGAGATATCAGAAAATCCACCAAGAATACAGGCAAAGTACATAAGTTTATCTACTCCAGCAGTTTCCCATTTACGTGCATACCCGTAATAGACTCCAAGCATAGGCATCAACATAGTAGCACCTACAAGCAGAGCTATGCTATAATCGTTCAGAAAAGCATAGATATTGAATATTACTAATATTCCTAATAATATAGTAATAACTCTTTGCATGAGTTAGAATAACAATTATATAAGGTTTGGACGAAAAAAAACACCACTACTAAATTAGTCCTGATTCTCCTGACAATGATAAGATTTAAAACTTGAATATCAAATTTTTTGAGAGGTTTTAGTCTGACTGTCTTTAATAGAGTGCTTCATGGCATACATTCTATCAAAAGACGTGCTAAATATATAATATTAACTTTATTTTTATCAAAAATAATCAAAAAACTTTTCAAGCGGCTGTTCAAAAGTCTTTTTTTTCATCCACTTATCCATAATATCACTCCATTTATCGGTTGCGAAAGGTTTTCCTAAATATTGGTACATTTTTTGACAATCTTTATATCCGAAAATAAGTCCCCATTTTTCAGAAAAATTAGCCATTACGATAACCTAAAAATCAATTTTATGAAAGATTTGCCAAAACAAATGTTGTATGTGAATGATGTTTTCAGTACAGCCCGTGACCTTGGACTCATTCAGGTAAAAGCACAACAAGATGAGGAGTCAAGTCGTAAGATTTCAATAGACGGTAAGTCTTACATCAGCTTCATGTCAAATAATTATCTTGCTTTTGAAAATGACGAAAGAGTAAAAGAAGCAGCAATTGAAGGCATCAGGAAATACGGTATGCAGACTTCTATTTCAAGAATGTATATGTCGTTTGACCATTACCTTGAATTAGAGGATAAGTTGGAAAAGATTTTTGGCTTACCCACATTTCTTGCATCAAGCACCACACTCGGGCATTTTGCCTATCTTCCTGTTATTATTGGCCGAAATGACGCAATTATCATGGACCAATTTGTACATGAGAGCGTTCAGCTGGCGGTAAGCACTTTAAAAGCCGATGGCTACCATGTTGAAATGGTGAAACACAGCCAGATGGATATGTTGGAGAGGAGAATTAAGATGTTGAGCGAAAAGTATGACAATGTCTGGTATATGGCAGATAGTGTATACTCTATGCACGGAGACGTTGCTCCGATGAAAGACATTGAAACATTATTGAATACTTACGATAAGTTTAAAGCTTATATAGATGATGCTCATGGCATGAGCTGGATTGGCGAGCATGGTAAAGGTTATGCCTTACACCATATTCCCCACCATGAAAAAATGTATCTTATCACTTCTTTAAACAAAGGTTTTGGTGCATTTAGTTCTGCTTTGGTTTTCCCGAATAAACTGACTAAACAAACAGTTTATAACTGTGGTGGTGCTTTGAGATTCTCGGCTCCTACTTTGCACGCAGGTATTACGGCAGCTTCTTGTATTGCTGATATCCATCTGTCAGAGGAAATCTATGAAAGACAAATGCGTTTGAATGAGTTGATTACTGTGTTTAAACAAAAAGCAAAAGAATTAGATCTACCAATTATTAATTATGCCCATACACCACAATTCTTCTTAGGTTTGGGTAGCGTTGAGTTATTGATTCGTTTTTCACAATTCCTGATGGGTAAAGATTTCTTATTAAGTCCATCAACTGTACCTGCTGTTCCGGTAAAACACTCTGGCTTCCGTATTTCTTTAAGCCTTTATCAAACTGTAAATGATGTAAAAAACTTATGCGATTTATTAGCAGAATATATAGAAGTGCTTGAGAAAGAGGGCTCATTTAACAAAGAACAAGTGCTGAAAGGATTTAAAATGAGTGACAAAAAACGTAGTTTGGTATAATAAAGCTTCAATTAATCTAAAATAAACACACACCTCTGTTGCTGATGCGATGGAGGTTTTTTGTTTATTGAGCGATTTAGTAGTTAATTCTGAATTAGCAAATAGTAAATTAGCGAACAGCTAATTGCTGAACTTTTATCTTAACTATTCGCTAATTTACCATTCGCCATTCAAGATTAAAACAGTCTTAAAGCGCTCAATCACTCATTCGCTCAATTATCCTTCTTAGTAAATTAATAAATTTGTCTTTCTTTTATCCAATTCTTTAGGCAGGTCATCAATTTTTATCTATCTTTAACTCACAAACGACTCCTTCAACAAACGACTAAGTATTTTTACTTAACCTACTAAGTACCAAAGATTATTAAATGAGCCTTAATACCGACAATATCCGACTAGTATTTGGATTAAAATTAAAACAACTGCGAATTGACAAAGGTATGTCACTGACCGATCTGGCACAAAAATCAGGTCTGTCGATGTCGTATATTAATGAAATTGAAAAAGGTAAAAAGTATCCGAAATCTGATAAAATTGTGGCGCTGGCCGATGCGATGGGTGTTGATTATGATAGCCTGGTGTCGCTGAAACTCAATAAGAAGCTTGAACCGATTTCTGAACTGTTGGCTTCAAACTTCCTGACTGAACTTCCTTTTGAAATTTTTGGTATCTCCCCTGCCGACCTCCTCGAATTACTTTCAGGTGCGCCTACCAAACTCAGTGCTTTTATCAGTACTATTATTGAGATAGGCCGTAATTATAATATGACGGTTGAGCAGTTTTATTTTGCCGTGTTGCGCTCGTATCAGGAAATGCACGACAATTATTTTCCTGAAATTGAGGATACTGTTGATCGCTTTCTAGCAGAACATAAAATTGGTCCCGACCAACAGGTGGATGAGTTTTTCCTGTCCAATCTCCTTACTGATAAATATGGATTTACAATTAAGTATTTCGACGAAGAAGATTATCCGCATATTGCCAATATCCGTTCGGTTTTCTTGCCTAAGACCAATACTTTGTTAATTAATAAACGCATTACTTCTGACCAACGAGCGTTTACACTAGGGCGTGAATTAGGATTCTTATTTATGAAAATGAAAGACCGCCCTTATACGTCGTCGTGGGTAGAAGTAAAATCGTTTGAAGAGATATTGAATAATTTCAATGCTTCGTACTTTGCTGGAGCAATTCTGATTCGGAGAGAAAAGTTGATTGAGAAATTAGAACAATTATTTAACCAGACTATCTGGAGTGATAAAGCATTAGTTGATTTGGCTGAGCATTTTCAGGCAACACCGGAAACGCTTTACCACCGAATCAGTAATGTATTACCTAAGTATTTTGGGATTGATGGTATTTTCTTCCTTCGTTTTGAAGCACCCAATGGTAAGAAAGATTATCATCTAACGAAGGAAATGCATTTGGCCAGACGCCATACACCTCACGAAACCCAGCAAGAGCATTATTGCCGCCGTTGGATTTCGTTGAACATCTTGGATGATGTGTCGGATTTACAACAAAAAGGTGAAGTGAGAGAGCCATTAGTTGGTGTACAAATATCTAACTATGTTGATTCAAAAAGTCAGTATTTTGTGATGTCGATGGCACGCCCGTTAAATATCATTTCGCATCTGAATATCAGCGTGACGATGGGCTTTGAGATGAATGATGATTTGCGAACCAAACTCAAGTTCTTAGACGACCCCAAAATCACTACCCGTGATGTGAACCAAACCTGCGAACGTTGTAGCCTATTCGACTGTAAAGAACGCGTAGCGGCGCCAGTTATTTTGCAGAAAAAACGTCAGATTAAGCAGATGAAAGAAGCATTGAGGGCGATGGAGAATTAGGGATTTTAAGATAAAGATTAATAAACAGCCCCAATGAATTTTGTTTATTGGGGCTGTTTTGTATTCAAATCTACCTTCATATCCATATTTAAAATAATCTTATACCTATTATCAGATGTTCAGCGCAAGCTAGTAAAACGCTTGAAGAAATTTATCAGGAATCAATAAATGAAGAAGCCTCTGACTATCAGATTGAAATTGCGAAATCTATGCTAGCTTTTTTTTTCAATGATAAATAATACTTTTCTTAAAACCACTCTTTATGGCTTAACATCTTTCAATACACTTAATATTCTGAAAACCGACGATTGGAAAAGTGAATGGTTTATATCTGTTCATGGTGTTGGAAATGATAAGTTTGAGTTTGAATACTTCATACCCGAAACGCAAAGGCATTGGAAGAATTCAACAATAAAAGCATACGCCGATAGCATTGAAGAAGCGAAAGAGCTTTTGCTTATTGCCATGCACCAAAGTGAAAGTTGGGATGATATTAAAGAAGTAAGAAAATTATACAATAAGTTAAAAGGCAGAAAAACTAAAAGCCCTAAATTTAAATTGTGGTTAGAATTTGAAGCAGGTGACCCAGGCAACTGGGATATTGAAAATAAATTTTGCAATATACATGTAGATTTAGAAGATGGCAGGCATTATGGCTTAAATGTCTGGACATACAAATTTTTAGAAAGAGCCATAAACTATTCTAAAGAATCAGGTGAAAATTTAGCAGATTTATATGAGATTCCACCCGACTTGTTTGTAAAGGAACTTACAAGAAAATGTATAGAAAAAGTAATTAAGAATTTACTCAAAATCGACGATCTTGAAAGAGTCTTAAACCCTAGTGTTTATTTCCCTAACCACATAAGATCCGAAATCTAATTTGACTACGATAAGAATGTATATTTTAGGCACTAGCACGAATATATTTTAATACTCTGTGAATATTCCCAAAAATCGTAAATAAATATATCAATTAATTCACAAAATCTATTTGGCTAAATATTCATTTATCCATCACATCAAGCGTTCCTAGAACACAAAATCTTACCTCCCCCACTCCTGCACAACAATCCCTAACTGCTTATCCATCAAAGCAAACTCCTTTGCACCCCACGGACGAAGAGTAATTTTACTCAGATTTGGATGTAATAAATGTGGGTGTGAGGCTGAGACTTTGGCATACACTTCTTCAATATTATCAGTTACCAGCCTGAATTCGGGGTTATGTTCTTTTGCCAATGCCGGATTCTGAAATAAGTTTATTCTTATATCATTTTTGGCCAAGACACAAAATGGGTTTGCTGAATTCAATTCATTATGCGCAATGGTAAATTCCAGACAATCAACAAATAATGCCATCGCATCATTTATATTCGTATAAAAAATGTTGGGTACGAGTATTGAGAAATTCATATATGTAAAAGTGTAGGTTTTTAAAAAGATTAACTGCACTAATGTAAAAAGAAAATTAAAATCATTTTTTGTTCTCGTTCGAAATTGATTTGAATCAAGAAACAAGGGCTTATAAGTAGCTTAAATTGTAAAAATTAAGATTTGATATTACAGACAACTGACTTTAGCTAAGAATAAATCTCACATTTCTTATAAGTAATAATTGACTGTAAGTGCCTTATTTTCAATCTTAAATATGAGAAATTGGAATGTATATATTGTCAGATAATAAAAATCTAATTTTCTTCAAAGTGTTGATTTAAATTTAGTTTTTTACACTTAAATCTTGCGTTAAATCAATTCAATTCTTAACAATCGCATTAATCTTCTGCTATACGTTAAAAAAAAAGCTAACTTGCATACTAAATTCAGCTTTCTTAAAGTTTATAACGAAAACCTATATTCTTTGCCTCATGCTACAACCAATTTTGCTTCAAGTTCCAGACTCAACTTCAACTGCAGCAAATGCCGAATCAATTAATTATTTAAGTCTCTTATTGAAAGGTGGTATTGTTGTTTATCCTTTATTATTCTTATTGTTTCTGACGATATTTTTCATTGTAGAGCGCTACCTTTTCATTAAAGGCGCTTCGAATATCGACTTTGGATTCCTGAGAACATTAAAAGACAATATCCTGAGAGGCGACTTACGTACTGCTATCACCCTTTGTAAAAGCACGAATCTGCCAATCTCACGTATATTAGAAAAAGGTATTACGCGTATTGGCCGACCTGTAAAAGACATTGAAAGTGCGATGGAAATCCAGTCGAACCTGGAGGTTTCTAAAATGGAGAAAAATATGGGTTACCTTGGGTTAATTGCCGGGGTTGCACCTATTCTGGGTTTCATCGGTACTATTTCAGGTATTATCCGTATTTTCTATGATATTGCCACAACCGGAAACTTTACCATCGAAATCATCGCCAATGGTTTGTATGAAAAAATGATTTCGTCTTTCACAGGCCTTATTGTGGGGGTTATTGCCTATGCCGGTTATCATGGTATTAATATGCTGATTGATAAATTTGGTATTCATTTGCAAGCAACCGTGATGGATTTCCTGGATACGCTGAACGAGCCTGCCAGATAATTTTTCACTCATCTGATTTTTACAGAAATGAAATTAAAAAGACAAAGAAGATTCGAAGCGGAAATATCAACAGCCTCACTGAATGACATTATGTTTTTCTTGCTGTTGTTCTTCCTGATTATATCTACTTTGGGGAATCCGAACGTAATTAAGTTGCTTTTGCCAAAATCATCTAAATCAACGCATGATGTAAGTAAGCAACCAATTTCGTTGACTATCACCAAAGACAAAGTTTATTATATAAATAGTACACCCGTGCCGTTTCCGCAACTGGAAGAAAGGCTGATAGCTGCTACTTCTAAAATGGAAGAGCCTACGGTAGTACTCAGAGCAGAAAGTTCGCTTACAGTGCAGGATTTGGTAGATGCGATGTCGCTAGGAGCTAAATTAAAAATACGGATGGTATTAGCCACCGAGCTTAACAAATAATAAGCATTAAATCGATAATATATTGAATAGCCGATAAATTTATCGGCTATTTTTTTGTCTATACGCCTTAAAATCTTGAATCCTTATTAAATTGCAACTTTTCTAAGTTATTATTATGTTAATGACAAACTTGCTGTTTTAATCTTTCTTGAGCTTTCATTGAGTGATTGAGCAAATGAGTGATTTAGTGATTAAAAAACTATTTTGTATTGAGTGTTTAATAATTTGTTAGAAATCTATAAAATCAGGTTTTTGGAAATTATTAAATCAGAGTGCTGTTCAATTTTAATAGAAAACCCTCGCGGCACGGTTCAAGATAAAACCACAACGAATATATGAATTTTAAAGAACACATATCTAACGAACCAATTTTTGAGGTAATCGCCCGTTCGGCTACTGAACTGGGCGTAGAGGCGTATGTCATTGGTGGATATGTACGCGACCTCATACTGAACAGACCTAACAAAGACATAGATGTGGTTTGTCTGGGTAGTGGAATTGGTCTGGCAGAAAAAGTAGCGAGCAAATTAGGTGATCATGTGCACGTGAGTTTCTTTAAGAACTTTGGTACGGCACAAATCAAGTCAGATGATTTGGAGGTAGAGTTTGTCGGGGCCAGAAAGGAATCTTACCGCCATGAGTCGCGCAAGCCATTGGTAGAAGATGGGACTTTAGAAGACGATCAGAACAGACGTGATTTCACGATTAATGCGCTTGGTATCTCATTAAATATCAAAGATTTCGGACATTTAGTTGACCCTTTTGATGGAGTAGCTGATATTCAGAAGAAAATTATTCGTACGCCATTGAGTCCGGAAATTACGTTTTCTGATGACCCTCTGCGTATGATGCGTGCCATTCGATTTGCCTCTCAACTAGGTTTTGATATTGAGGCTACTACTTTCGATGCTATTTCAGCAATGAAAGACCGCATAGGTATTGTGTCACAAGAGCGGATTACGGAAGAACTGAATAAGATTGTCTTGTCCAAAACACCTTCCTATGGTTTCAAACTATTGTTCTATACAGGATTGTTGCAAATCATTTTCCCTGAATTCTGTGAGTTGCAGGGGGTTGAGACACAGGATGGGAAAGGGCATAAGGATAATTTTTATCATACTTTGCAGGTTTTAGATAATGTAGCAATCAAATCAAACGATTTGTGGTTGCGTTGGGCGGCTATTCTGCATGATATTGCCAAGCCAGCTACCAAACGTTTTCACCCGAAAGTCGGCTGGACTTTTCATGGACACGAAGAATTAGGGTCGAAAATGACACCAACTATTTTCAGGAAATTGAAACTGCCATTGGATGCCAAAATGAAAATGGTAAAAAATCTGGTAAGATTGCATTTACGTCCGATTGCTTTGGCAAAAGAAGGAGTAACCGATTCAGCACTTCGGAGATTATTATTTGAAGCCGGAGATGATATAGAATACTTGATGATTTTGTGTAGGGCTGATATTACTTCTAAGGATATGAGCAAAGTAAAGCGCTATCTGGGCAACTTTGATAAGGTAGAAGAAATGCTGATAGAATTAGAAGCTAAAGACAAGCTTCGGAATTTCCAGCCTGTTATTACAGGAGAAATCATTATGGAGGTGTTTGATTTGAAGCCATCCCGTGAAGTAGGCGATATAAAGGTTGCTATTCGGGAAGCTATTTTGGATGGTACGATTCCAAATGATTTTGATACTGCTTATGATTTTATGATTGCCGAAGGAGAAAAATTGAATTTTAAACCAGTAAAAACAAAAGAAGAAATAAAGGAATTTGCACATTCACTTGAACCTAAATCTTGATTTTTTTATGAATAATGACGAAAACGCTAAGTTTAAAAGAACTTTGGGTGGAATATTAACAGGGATAGGCTTGCTATTACTATTGTTTGCCTGTGCCGCTTTTATGTCCAGCAATAATAGATTGATGGGATTTGATGTAGAAGGTGCCAGAAAAATTGCTCCGGCTATTTTAGGTTTTATCTTGATGGTATCAGGAATTAGCCTGATTAATAGAGCCTAAGTTTATTAATGCTTAAAGAAGAAAATGCCTTGTAGCTTACAAGGCATTTTATTTGTATTATAGAAATTGTTTCTTCAAAATCTCTACGCCAATATTGCATTGCAGGCATTTCTTCTGGGTACAGAAATTGTTGTAGAGTTCAATACTTGCCTGTGCATCAAAAGCTGTTCTAATCTCCAATCCAAGATTCTTCCACATATCAATGATATGATTACTCTCTGGTGGAAACGATTCTAAAAACGCAATGGCTCTATCCATATATGACTGATTATCCATTTTTTGTGAATAACATGCCAATAGTGGGATAACTGTATTGATTATCAGATTATCTATTGAATCTTTACCTAATCCATTACTTTTCTTCGCCAATCTTTTACCAAAATGGTAATGCTCCTGCCAGTATTCAGATTGTTTGATTTGCAAGGATTTTCGCAAATCTTCAATCGATTCTGTCTGTGTAAATAGGGAGAAAAAGCTTTTTTGTAAAGTAATCAACTTTGCTAACTGAGCAATTCTAATAGTTGGAAAATTGGTTGGTCTGGTACGAAGAAGTTTCCACTCATGCACATTCAGCATTTGAGGCTTTAAAGAAAACTTAGCGGCAAAGAAATCATATTCTTGTATTAGTTTCTTTGAATACTCATCTGCCTCTATCAATAATCCTGATTGCCCGAAGAGTATGGCTTCGATTTGGGTGAGATTATCCCGATGCTTTTGTAATACTTTTAGCGGTAGATTCTTGGCTAATCTCAGAAAAGTTTCTGAATTGATTTTAAAACCAAAGTTTTTAGCCAATAACTGATAGGCTGTTTCTTCCCAATTTCCCTGATTTTCTTCTAATAATTCGGCTACAATCTTTGATTTTTGAATCAGGCGTTTGGTTAAAGCTTTATCCAGAGTAGCAATTCTGGATAAAACTGAAACTTCTTTAAATTGTGGAGCGCAAGGAATAACACTTTTATTATCAAGTAATGTCTGATAGTTATGTAATAAAGTAATATCTGTAATAGATTTCAGCGCTAGCGTTGGTATTTCGCTTCCATCATTTCTAAGAATTGGGTTATCATGCTCCCACACTACATGCAATATGACATTATTGTAGGCACCATCAAATTGATGATTATGATTATTCCAATCTGACGATTTAATATGAATCTCTATATTCCCGGCCCATTCAATCTCACCAATCTGGACTCTTGCCTGCGAAAAATCAGGGCCTGCATCAGTATTCAGAATACCGGTTTTCAGAACCTTAATAGGCTCCTGATTTGTTGTTCGCAGCAAAGATTTATTAAATTGTTGAAATTGCCACAGATAGTGAATAAAAGCCTCTGTCATAGTGAGATAAGCCTATTAATCAAAATATTATAAAATTTCTGAAAGATATCCCTTCATTTCTTGTTGCACTTTTTGTGCTTCTTCTTTAGCTCTTTTTGCAAAATCCTCTCCGTTAGAAGCATAAATAATGGCTCTTGACGAGTTGACCAGAAGTCCACATTGTTTGTTCATTCCGTAGCGGGATACTTCTTCAAGGCTTCCTCCCTGTGCACCTACACCTGGAACAAGTAAAAAATGGTCTGGTACAATTTTACGAATTTCGGCCAGTTTATCGGCTTGAGTAGCGCCTACTACATACATCATTGATTCGCTATTTCCCCATTCCTGCGATTTCGTTAATACCTGCTCATACAAAGATTTCTGTTCTCCATCAACTTCTACTTTCAGGTGCTGGAAATCATTACTTCCTATATTTGAAGTCAGCGCCAATAATATCACCCATTTTTCGTCGAAAGCTAAGAAGGGTTGAACTGAATCACGACCCATATAAGGTGCTACAGTTACAGAATCAAAATCAAAACCTGAAGAATCTTTGTCAAAAAATGTACGGGCATATAATTCTGATGTATTCCCGATATCACCTCTCTTTGCATCAGCTATCGTAAAACATTCCTTCGGAATATATTCCATTGTTTTTTGCAGACTCTGCCATCCCTTCACACCCATGGCCTCATAAAAAGCGATATTAGGTTTATAGGCCACAGCATATTGTGCTGTAGCATCTATTATCTGGCGATTGAATTCAAAAATCGGATCTTCAGCTTCTAGAAGGTGTAAAGGAATCTTTTTAATGTCAGTATCCAGCCCTACGCACAAGTAAGATTTCTTTTTCTGGATTTGTTCAAATAGCTCTTGTTTGGTCATAAATTATAAAAATTTTCGCAAATTTCCTTAATTCTATTGATTTAATAAGAAAGTACCTTGAAATTATTTAATAAATATTACTTTTGCATAATTTCTTGTTTCATCAGAAGCATGAAGAGTGGCTAACGTTGCTACTACCGCAAATTGACATAGTTCTATACGGTAATCTAAAAAATCGAATATAAGGAATAATGGAGTTCAGAAAGACATCTATAGAGGGTTTAATAGAAGTTTTGCCTCGTATTTTCGGCGATGAAAGAGGATATTTTTTAGAATCTTATCACAAACAGGCATTTGCTGATAATGGTATTCCTTTTGAGTTCGTACAGGATAATCAATCTTTATCTTCGGCAGGCGTTTTAAGAGGCCTGCATTTCCAGAGAGAACCGCACGCGCAAGGAAAACTGGTGCGTGTAATTATGGGCAAAGCATTGGATGTAGCGGTGGATTTACGCCCGGGCTCTCCTACCTATGGCAAACATGAGAAGTTTCTCTTAGATGCCAAAACCCAGAACATGGTCTATATTCCCGCAGGATTTGCTCATGGCTTTCTGGCTTTGGAGCAATGTCTGTTTACGTATAAATGTACAAACTTCTATAATAAAGCCTCAGAAGGCGGTATTATCTGGAACGACCCTGATCTTGGCATTGAATGGGGAATTGAGAACCCTAATATCTCTCAAAAAGACCTGGAATTACCTCAATTGAAGGATATTTCTTAAGAAAAATCGTGTGTGGGTTTTCTCATAAATAGTACCAATTCTTTCATCTTTTAAATATTTTTTTTTCTACCTTTCTATATCAGGTGTTTGCTACCGCTTAGTATGATTCTTCTGCTAATAGGGTGCTTTGGCACGGTGTTGGTTTACATTTGTAATCAATGGAGACGTCCATTAGATTGAATCCTGAATTAAGCCACAAAACAACGAAAACTCAATGTTCGAAACATTGTTCAAAAAACCTCTATTAGGAAAAAATAGTGCTTTTACCCAACACCCTCTGACCGTTGATGTTCATGCTCATATTCTACCCCACTTAGATGATGGAGCATCTAATGTAGATCAGAGTATCGCGATTATTCGAGGCCTTAAAGCCTTAGGTTATCAGAAGATTATTGCTACGCCGCATGTAATGAGTGGTTTTTACAACAACTCATATGAAGATATTCTACAGTCATTATCTCTAATCAGAAGTATACTGAAAAGGAATAATATTGATATAGAATTAGAAGCCTCTGCCGAGTATTATTTAGAAGACAATCTTTTCAGGTCTATCGAGCGCGGTGAAGTATTGCCGTTTGGTAGCCGGAAGAAATACCTTCTCTTCGAAGCCTCTTTTATTGCTAAACCTACTTATCTGATTGAATCAGCCCGCAGAATTCAAGAGGCTGGATACATTCCTGTATTGGCACATCCTGAGCGCTATATTTCATTAAATAATATTGATACGCTTACGCGATTATTATTCAACGGAATTCTTTTTCAGGTCAATATCGGCTCATTAACAGGTTATTATTCCAAGCAAGCACAGGAAATAGCAGAAACGCTGGTTAAAAAAAATATGGTGGCATTCTTTGGCAGCAATTGCCATAATGAAAGCCAGCTGAAAAGTATCAAATCTGCTTTTGAATTGCCTTATTTCCGCTATGCTGCTAAGGAAAATGTGTTGAACAATTCGTTGATGGAATCTGAAACACAATATTGGCCTACAAAGCTGTATGCCAGAATCTGATATTTTATTTCTCTGTTCTTGACCTTAAAGTAATAAGTAGTATAGTGGCGACGGAATATCATTCCATGCTACGCTACATCAGGTTTTGCAGATTTCAGCACCACGTCTATGCCATCGAAAACGGCATAACTATCATACCATATCCAATCGCCCAGATTAATGTATCGGGCGGTTGGAGAAATAGCAATATCTACTTTGGTATGACGATGCCCGAAGATATAATAGTCGTGGTGTTCTTTTGCTTCTATTTCTTTTGAATAAACCACCAACATCTCTTTCTCATCTCCCTGATATTGTTCGGCCTCTCTTTTTTTCCGCCAGCTAAACTTACTCCATAGATTACCTAAAGCCAGGCCAAAATTCGGGTGCACTACTCTATTAAATAAAAAGCGAGGGAGTTTTCCTTCAAAAATTATTTGCAGGAATTTATAGCCATAGTCACCTTTGCCTAAACCATCGCCATGACCTATGTAAAATTTCTTGTTATTGAAAACATAAGATTTTGGTCTGCGGATAGTCTCAATACCTAATTCTTTTTCGAAATAGTCGGTCATCCACATATCTCTGTTTCCCAAAAAGACAATAATTTCGATACCAGAATCGGCTAGTTCGCCCAGACGGCCCATGAAGCGCACAAAGCCCTTAGGTACCACATGTTTATATTCAAACCAGAAGTCGAACAAATCACCTACCAGAAAAATAATTTCGGCATCATGTTTAATACTATCAAGCCACGCTATAATTCTTTTTTCACGGTTACGGCTTTCTTCATGTGATGGTGCTCCCAAGTGGATGTCAGAAGCAAAATATATCTTTTTTCCGGGCGATAAGTTTCGATTCAAGCGAATAATTTTGGAGGTCGAAAATCTGTTATTTAAATATTTCTGCAAAAATACATATTTTATCAGGCTTTAATAAAATTTGATTTTGTTAAAAATCTTCTTTCCTTATCTTTACACCAAAATAGCAGAGACCAAACTTAAAAAAAAATATGCCTTCAATGAAACGAGTATTGATAGCCGAAGATAGTTCAGTAATTCAGAACTTAGCCAAGAAAATTTTGGAGTTCCAGAATTTTGAAATCACCGCTGTAAAAAATGGAGAACAAGTAATGCAACTACTTGACAAAGAAGACTTTGACATTCTGCTTCTCGACATCAACATGCCAATCATGGATGGTATGGAGTGTATCAAGGCTATTCGTGAATTGAGCGATAAGAAAAAAGCAAATGTTCCGGCAGTAGCTATCACCGGAAACGCTAAGAACTATTCTGAAGATGATTTCAAAAATGCAGGATTCAACGACGCTTTAATGAAGCCTTTGAATTTTGACAGATTGGTGACAGTAGTAAAAGGATTAACAGAGTAGTTATCAAAAGTTTTAATTATCCGGTAGCAGTCTCCTGAGGTTGCTACCGCAATCTTCAGCATGCAAGTAACTTTTCTTGGAACAGGTACCTCGGCGGGTGTTCCCGTGCTTACGTGTAGATGCGAAGTCTGTAATTCATTAGATTTCAGAGATAAGCGTCTACGAGTATCTGTTTGGATAGAAGTCAACGGCAAGAGTTTTATTATTGATACAGGGCCGGACTTCCGTCAACAAGCCTTACGCGAAAGAATCTCCCAACTGGATGCTGTTATATATACCCACGAACATAAAGACCATACTGCAGGCCTTGATGATGTTCGTCCGTTTAACTACCTTAATGGTATTCGCCATGTGAATCTCTACGGGCATCCAAGGGTATTAAATCAGCTTAAACGAGATTATGCCTATGCTTTTGAGGACATCAAATATCCGGGTGTACCTCTACTCAATCTGCAGGAAATTTCAACTGAACAAAAATCATTTATCATAGAAGGTCTAGAATTTACGCCTATTGAAGTGCTTCATCATCGCCTGCTAGTACTAGGCTTCCGCATTGGTGGTTTCACTTATATTACAGACGTAAACTATATTTCTGACGAAGAACTGGAAAAGGTTTATGGCACTGAAATTCTGGTTTTAGGTGCTTTGCAACATGAACCGCATATATCGCACTTTAATTTAAGCCAAGCCATCGAAGTTGCCCAAAAAGTAAATGCTTCTACCACTTATTTTACGCACATCAGCCATAAATTGGGTTTGCATGCCGAGGTAGAAAAACAACTGCCTTCTCATATGCGTTTAGCTTACGATGGGTTAAAAATTAGTTTACCGAACCCAGCATAAGAGAATATTGTTTTTAGTGTATGGCAGAACAAAACGAGCTTCCCCCAAAATATTATCTCGAATACTTTAATTATCTGTTGGATTTTGTTCAGGAGAAATATCGTCATATTCTGAATGAAAATGAGTGGCGCTTCTTGCGGAAATACTATTGTCTGAGCGAAGATGCACAATGTTTATTTATCCGTTTCAGTAACCGTAAAGGTTTATTCTTCAAAACCAACAAACTGACTTATGCCGAATTGACTGATATTCCTGCACTATTAAATGAGCTTCTTGAAAGAGAATTTATAGAGCCTGTAAAAGCTGAGAAGCATGAGACTTTCAGTAAGGAATTATTGGGTATTTTTGGAAAAGATGAATTGGCTAATCGATTCACTAAAATCATAGCTGCTGACCAGGAGAATTTACCTAAAGCCGAAAGAATATCATACAAGAAGCTCAAAAAAGATGAACTGATAGAAACATTGCTGAAAGCTTTTAGCTTTGAAGAAATTGTTGAAGCCATTCAGGATTTAGAGCCTGTTGTGAAAGTATGCTTTGAGTTTGAAGTAACTTTTATGAAGTTTCTGTTCTTTGGCAATCGTTACCTCGACATGACTGAGTTTGTGGTAAGGGATTTAGGCTTAATACAATATGAAAGCCATGACGATGATAAACTGGTTGCCCGATTTACTACCCGAAAAGACGCCGAAGATAAATGGCTGATTACCGACCAGAACGACCTCTTCTCTCAATTAAAAGATACTTCCCCCCCACTCGAAGTCTATGACTGGTTTATGAATTTTACAGATTCAGTCAATGATTTAAGTGATGTAGCAAAACCTTCTTATGAGAGACTAATCCTGAAAGTTGGTACTTTCCTAGAAAAACAGAAACTTTATGATGAAGCCTTAAATACTTTTCGCTTGACTGAGCAAGTGCCATCCAGAGAAAGACAGGTCCGCACCCTACAAAAGTTGGGATATATTGATGAGGCACTTTCACTTTGCCAGTTGATGATAGAGTTTCCGAGAAATGCTGACGAGAAATTTTATGCTTCCGATTTTATTAATCAGGTTAATAGCAAAAAACGGGTACATAAGAAGAGTACAACTTCGTGGTTGCATCAATCAGAATCGATTACAATTTCTGAGGAGTTTCGACATCAGGTTGAGATGGGTGTGGCTGATTATTATATTAATCAGGGAAAGATGGCTGTTTTTTCTGAAAACCATACGTGGCGGGCTATCTTTGGCTTAATCTTCTGGGATATTGTTTTTGATCCTAGTCTGGTAGCTTTTCACCATCCGTTTCAACGTCGTCCATCTGATTTATATCTGCCTGATTTTTATGAAAAACGTCAGGATATGATTATTAGCCATTTGGCAAGTTTTGATAATATCCAGACGCTACTGGTTTACATGGGCGAGAAATACGAATCAAAATCCGGAATTGCTAACCCTTTTGTGCCTTGGTTGGAAGAAATCTGGATTATGGTAAGAAAAGCGGTTGAGGTAATCAATTTTGAATCATTGAAGAAAATTCTACATGAAATGTCAAAGAATCTGGTAGAAAATCTGCGTGGATTTCCTGACCTTTTTATGTGGGATGAGCATAATAACGACTATTGCTTTGTAGAAGTAAAATCTCCCACCGATAACCTTTCTAATCAACAGTTATTCTGGCTACAGTTTTTTAAAGAGGTTGGGGTCAATTCGAAGGTGCTGCGGGTGTATTGGGAGAAAGCTCCTGAAGAATTGACTGACTTAGTATTGAACTCTGATTTGCCTGATTAGATGATTTATATGATTATGGTGATAATACTATAATTCATCTCCTTAAAATTTCTTTGCGAAATCATTCAATCAGGTAAACCAAAGTTCAAGATAATTTAATACTTATCTCCACTTCCCCCACCGCCAAAATCTCCGTCTCCGAATTTCATTTTTCCGCCTCCTTGGTGTGGTAATGCCTGGCTTACTATGAAGGCTTCAAAATCTCGGTATTTGCTGGCTTGGGTTTGTTGATAAGATAAGCCCCATTTCGGTGTACGGAAAAACCATATTCCCCAGACAGAGAAACCCACTAAAGCGGCTCCACCCAAAGTTAAAGCCCATTCGATGGGTAATATTGAGAAATAATAACGATAGGTAAATATCGAAAAGCCAAAGGCAGCTAAGCCAACCATCACCATCTTTCTGTCATGGTTTTTCAATCCAAAAAACAGATAAGCCAATGGGATAATTATACTAAATAGATAAAATAAGGGTGCAAATGAGATTTGTGTAGAGTTAGTAAGGCCATTCAATAGCGCGTTGCCTTCGCGCACTACCATATAGTTTCCACCCAGATAAAAGGTTATCAGGCTACCTGTTTCAATACATATCTGCGCATCGGTATAATAGGCCGAATTGTCTTTATTTTTCCACCATCTGACAAATACATAACTGATAACCGATACTGCCATAATAAAAAATGGCACAACCACTTTACCAATAGGCCACTCAATTGTTAAGGTAAACCAGAAACATATCCAGACTATGAAAATGGCAATCGCTACAAAAGGATCCCCATAGCGTAATAAGAAAGGGATAAAGATTAGTAGTGATAAAAAATAATAAGAATATAGCGATAATTTGAAATCGGTAAAAGCAAAGACGGCTGTCAGAAACGAGCCTATGGCCACATAAAGAAAGGCGTTATCAGTACCCGAACGATAGAGTTTTCTGGTTCTGATAAAATATTCTAATAAGAAAACGAGACTTGCGCCATATATCACAGAAACGACACCTAAGCCAACACTCGTTTCTATCAGTGATGAAAGGAATGTAACCGCTGCAAAACCAAAAGTGGCAGAAATTGCCAGATTGGTAAAAATGAATAAGCCGAATTCAATAAAGATATTAGGCTGATAAAATTCTACCGGAAAAAGCTTCTGAGCTTCAACATATTGTTCTTTGCTTAGCATTTTTTCATCGTACCACTCTCTGATAATATCCTGATTATCAATATTATCGACCCATGTTTCGTTATATGCCTTTTTCATTTTTTTGCGCCAATCAATTGTTTGATATTCATCAAGAACACTACCACTCCAACGGCAGATGCCATAAAATAGAAGGTATATAAGGTAAAATCAAGTCCATCTGCATACTCCCAATGGAAAATCCAATAGGTTACGGCTATATACCCATAAATCACGCCCATCAGCATAAACAGATAAGATTGCGTGCGGCGGGCATACCAGATACTTGCATAGCTTAGAGCGGCCATCACCAACATATAAATCAGTTTCATATCAAATTGGAATAACCCAGCTAAGGTTGCCACAAAAGCGATATTGAATCCAAAAATAAAGTAAGAGAACGAAAAATGGCTTTTCCATTTTTTATACTCGCTTAGCCCTCCCATCAATATCAAAACTACGCCTAGCAAGATAGAAATATGCGTAATATCGGCAGTAGAAAAGTTTTTTTGCTGCCAGAGTTTAATAGGGGCTATATTTACTCCTACCCACGAGGCAAAGGCTGTAATAGCCATTGAAAGTACGCCTCGATGGTCGAAACGATAGGCTAAGAAGAAAAACAATACCGAAGGCAGAAAGGCTGCCAAGCCATAACGTGTGCCGAAGATATTGTATTGATATTGGAGATAACCCTCTAAGGTCAGAAACATGACACAAGCGCCTAAAAGTGCAAAATCATCTAGTTTGTCGGTTTCAATTACTTCTTCCCAGGTAAAAGGCTTGCGATGTTTGAAGGCATAAAATAAACAACCCATGAAGGTTAGCACGATTAAACCAATCAGGACATCATGACCTATTGAATCGATATTTTGGTAGATAACGGTTCCTAATCCTGCTCCTAATAGTGTAATACCTACGTATAAGAACGTCCTTAATTCCCAGTGAATTGAAAAGGGTTTGGTTTCTTCGTAAGCGGCAATCTTAGCAGCTTGTTCTTCGGGAATAACCGCTTTTTCTACTAAGGTTTTCAATAGCTTTTGGTATTCCATAAAATTAGGATTTTGGTGTCTTTTTTAGTCGGTGAAATTTATTGTCTTGAACTTTGATTTAACTGATTGAATGATTTTACTAAAATGAAATATAACAATACCGACGATAAGTATCATAAAATCGATTCAATCATAAAAATCAGTTAAATCAAAGTTCAAGACAGATATTCAATTATATATCTTCAATTCTAAACAAATGAAACGGCAAAATGTATGGGTCTAGCTCGATATAATTGTATTCGCCTTTCCAACTGAAAGTGGCGCCTGTGATCAAATCATGCACGCGATAAGTTTCCCAATCGTTCTTATGAATTTTATATAATGGCACTTTTACCGTTCCGCTTTGTTTGTTATAACCATCCAGATTGACTATACATAAAATTCTGTTCCCATCAGGGGCAGTTTTCAGGTAAGCCAATAGCTGTTCATTCTGAATTTCACAAAAATCAATATTATTAGTCGAATGAAAAGCCGTATTCTCTTTTCTGATTCTGTTCACTTGGGTTATAATATAAGTCAGTTTGTTTTTGTGTTCCCAGTCCCACCATTTTATCTCGTATTTTTCTGAGAATCCATACTCTTCTTTATTCGGGAAAGGGTGATTGTAGAGGTATTCATACGTAGGTCCGAAAATACCATAGTTACTTACCAAAGTAGCAGCCATGAAATAGCGGATTAGGAACAATGGTTCATGGCGACCTTGTAACATATAAGGGTTAATATCATGCGTATTAGGCCAGAAATTTGGTCTGTAATAATACTTCATTTCGCTTTTGGTGAGTTCTTCCATATATTGAATAATCTCTCCCTTATAGGTACGCCATACGTAATAAGTATAAGACTGTGTATAGCCTAACTTAGCCAGTTGTTGCATTACCTTTGGCTTGGTAAAGGCCTCTGACAAGAAAATCATGTCAGGATAATCTATTTTGGTTTCAGCGATTATCCACTCCCAGAAACCGAACGATTTGGTGTGCGGATTATCAACTCTGATGATACGTACGCCCCACTCTGCCCAGACATAAATTATTCTTTTCAGTTCCTGCCAAAGATTTTTCCAATCGGCCGTTTCAAAATTAACAGGATAAATGTCCTGATATTTTTTAGGTGGATTCTCGGCATATTTAATAGTACCATCAGGTAAGATTTTAAACCAATCAGGGTGTTTTTTTACCCAAGGATGGTCTGGAGAACATTGGATGGCTAAATCCATGGCTATTTCCATTCCATGCGTTTTACAAGCCTCAATCAGGTGCTTGAAATCTTCTACCGTGCCCAGTTCTGAGTGAATTGTATCATGCCCACCTTCTTCTGAACCAATGCCATAAGGTACACCCGGTTCGCCTTCTTCACTGATTACTGAGTTATTTTTGCCCTTTCTATGGGTTTTACCGATGGGGTGGATTGGTGGCAAGTATAGCACATCAAAACCCATTTCGGCGATGCGTGGTAATAGATTTTCTACGTCTGCGAAAGTACCGTGCTTACCATACTCTCTCGCAGCCGAGCGAGGAAACATCGAATACCATGTTGAAAAACCTGCTGTTTTTCTATCTACATATATCTTTAACTCTTTGTATCTGAAAGCATCCTGGCGCTCAGGATATCTGGTTGCCCAGTCGAGCATTTGTTGACTCATCGCAATCTGTATAGCCTCTCCATATCTTTCTTCTCCTTTGCTATAAGACCCTTTCATGGCTTTAGCGGCTTCCTGAATCGCCTTCTTATCATCGGCTTTGGCTTTTTTAGCCATATCGTTCAGAAACAATTCACCTTGCATCAATTCTACTTTCAGGTGTTGTCCGTCGCGTACTTTGGCATCAACTTCGTGCATCCAACTGGCAATATGGTCAGCCCATGCTTCTATCGTATACGTATAAAATCCTTGTTTCTCTACTGAAAAGTGGCCAATCCAGCGATTATTATCAAACAACTGCATAATCGTCTCGCTCCACTCTTTGTCTGATTCATGTTTATACAGCAAACGAGCCGAGAGTTTATCGTGTCCGTCAACGAGTATATCTGCTTCAACAGTGATACTCTCGCCAACTACGGCTTTAATAGCGTAGCGTCCACCATCTATTTCAGGCGTTACACGTTCAACTACCGCACGGCATTGTCCATTTTCAGGAAAAGAAAAATGATTTTTCATACAATTAAATAAACAGCCTATAGGCTAGTCTGATGCTGTTTTGCGTTAAAAACGCTTTAGAGGTTAAAGATTTTGACTCAAATTTGATGTTTTTTTGCCTGAAAAAAAAGTTTAGCACGAAATTTGAAAATTAAGTTAGTATTACTATCAATTACAATCAAATGAAAAAGAGTATCATATCCACAATTACAATGCTTTGCTTGCTCAACTTTGCCTTTGCGAACGATGAATTGAATCCTGAGCGCAATGGTGGGAAAACTAAAGGACGTGCTAAAGAAAATGGAGATTCTAAAGAAATGCGTGCGAATTTTATTTACGTAAAAGAGAAAAGCGATTTAGAAGGCTATGGCTTACAATTGGCATCATTTGCTAATTTAGAGAATGCCAAAGCATTTGCGAGAAACGTGATCAAACAAGGAGACGCCGAAAAGAAGCAGGTCTTTATCTGCAGCAAGAATATAGATGGCAAAACTTTCTATAAAGTATATTTTGGTATTACTAAAACTGATGATTCGATTCGTGGGAAACAGAAATATTTCCTTGAAAACGGGCAGTATGCCTTTGTAAGAGAATTTAAATAATTAATGAAATACAAATAGCACCTCATTATCAAGCACTTAGCCGCAGGAAGAAAAAATATCTTTCTGCGGCTTTGTTTTAAGGCTTTTTATTTGCTATTTAAAGGAGCGATTGGCACATTATTTGCCTTTCTTTTTTATAAAACACTTATGGTGGCGTGCTAAAATAATCACCTGAGATGTCCTACCCATAAACGACCATTGAAATGAAATTACGTGCACCTTTAACCTTAAAAGGAATTCTATTCCTATGCTTTGTGGCGAGCCAAGCACTTGCCCAAACCTCTACTAACTTTGCTGACGCTCTTAACAAATCCTCTAAAAAGGAGTCAGGAATCAAGAAAGTAAAAATAACTAACCTTGAAACAGATAAGTCTGTGGTGGTTTCTATTGCCGATGCAACCAAAGGCAAAGGAAGCAACAAAGTGGCCTATTTGTCTGACAAAGTTGATTTCAAGACATCCAACACCAAAGTAAAAATTCAGGAAGTAGAAGATGATGAAGTAGAAGTACTTTGGGCTACTGCCGACGTAACAGCTCCTGTGAAAAGTTATGCGCCATTGAAGAAAACCACCAAGGAAAAAGAGATTAAGATTGAAACGACCAAAATTGAGAATTTCGATGTAAATCATGTGTATGACCTGAATGGCAAAATGCAAGAACCAAATGGTTATGGCTTACAACTGGGGGCATTCGGGCAATTAAAAGCGGCAAAAGATTTCGCCAATCAATTAACACAAAAAGGAGAAATAGAAAGTAGTAAGATTTTTATACAAGTAAGTAAGGCCGCCGACAAGGCGATGGTTTATCGGGTTATCTATGGTGTTTATAGTTCAGAAGTAAACGCCAAAAGCACACAAAAGCAAATTGAAAATTTAGGTTACCCCGCTTTTGTGAAGGGATTCAATTAAATTTGTCAGGAAATTTACAACAGGGCTCTCATTCTTTTTGAATGATGGGTGAAACAAAAAAGAAACACCACTCAATGAGTGGTGTTTTTTATATTTACATGGATTATTAATTAGGCGAATCTATGGCTTACGCTCCTTCAAACTGACGCAAGAAGCGCACATCGTTCTCAAAAAACAGACGTAAATCATTAATACCGTAGCGTAGCATGGTAATACGCTCTACACCCATTCCAAAGGCAAAGCCTGTGTATTCTTCGGGGTCGATGCCACTATTGATTAATACATTCGGGTCAACCATACCTGAGCCGGCAATTTCTACCCATCCGCTATGTTTACAGATATTACAGCCTGAACCTCCACAAATGAAGCAAGTTACGTCAATTTCAGCACTTGGTTCGGTGAATGGGAAATAACTTGGACGAAGACGAATCTTTGTATCTTTTCCGAACATTTCCTTCGCAAAATGATACAAAGTGTCTTTCAGGTCTTTAAAACTCACATTCTTGTCTACATACAAACCCTCTATCTGATGAAACTGACAATGCGCTCTGGCTGATATTGCCTCGTTACGATAAACTCTGCCTATCATAATTGAGCGGATAGGCGGCTTTTTTCGCTCCATTAAGCGTACCTGCACGTTAGAGGTATGCGTGCGAAGTAATACATCATCTTTTTGAACAGCTTTTTTCTCCACAAAGAAAGTATCCTGCATCTCGCGGGCAGGATGGTTTTCCGGGAAATTCAAAGCTGTGAAATTATACCAGTCCGTTTCAACCTCAGGGCCATCTTCATGACTAAAACCCATGCGGGCAAATACTTCCAGCACTTTCTGACGGGTTAAGGTCAGTGGATGCACAGTGCCAGCAAAATTCGGAGCAACCGGAAGGGTCAAATCCATTTTACCACCACTGGCTGAATCGTCAGAAGCATTTTCAACAGCTTCCGAAAAATCTTTAAATTTCTGTTCTGTAAAATTTTTCAACTTATTCAGCTCTTGCCCTACTGCGCGTTTCTGCTCATTAGCAACAGTCTTGAATTGCTCAAACAAGTCATTTAAAATACCTTTACGACTAATGTATTTCAGACGAAAATTTTCTAAGTCCTCCTTACTGCCTACCGTTGCAGTGGTTACTTCATCTATTACTTCCTTGATCTTATCTAACACTTTAGCTGCCGTTTAATAAAAATTTTTACAAATATATGCATATTGTTAGAATAAGGTATATTTTTACATAAGAACTATGTGTTCTATTCTCAGAATTCCCCAAATCATGCCTGCGTAGTTTTACGCAAATCCTTAGGGGTAATTACTGAATTTGGCCTATTATTAAACTCATAAACTATTCATTTTCAGGAGCTTACAACAAATCACATCTTTTCATCAGGTTGCATAATCTGCGTATAGCGATTATGTTTGGGTCATGAAACTCAACTAAAGAACTTATGAATAGCATTGATTTTATACAGCAAAAAGTAAAAACCGCCGTCGGTCAGGCAAAACAACTAACGACCAATCAGCAAATCAAGGTGCATTTTTCAAACAGGTGGATAAAAATCCCCCTGAAAAATATTGTACGTTTACAAGGTGAGTGCAATTATACTTATGTTTATACTGAAAATAGGGAATACATTGCAGCAAGAACATTGAAAAATTTTGAAAAACTTTTAGGAGAAGATTCTTTTCTGAGAGTCCATAAGTCGCACATTGTCAATATGAGGTTTGTGCAAGGAGTTGATATCCAGAACAATGCCGGAGAACTAAGAATTGAGGGAGGTGGGCATCTGGAGGTTTCGAGAAGAAGGTTGAAAAACGTGATAAATAAACTTGTTTTTTTTCATAGCTCTTAGAGACTTTTCTTGTTGGGTAACGTCTCAATAGAAGCTAAGGAAAAACTAACAGTATTATAATTCATAATACTTTTTAGTGGTTAGGTGATGAATAAAGCAACTGCTCTTTGAGTGGTTGCTTTTTACTTTTTCTGGTATCAAATGGAAAAATTTCTACATTCTATATTCAAAATATCTTCAATATAGAATATTTTACTAGAATGAAGGCTCTAACTCAATTGGTACGAAATTTTTAAAATAATGAAAAAGTGTAGTTTTGACATATTACCATTTGATAAAAAAAAGTTAAAATTAGTGTTAAATTTATAGCGAATATTCGCTTTGTGGCGTATCTTTGAAATCACAAGTTTTATCAACAGCAATATAAAAAGTACCATAATGAAAACCGCAACTATGCAACCAAAGGGAATTCTGCCGATTCAGGAGGCAGTAGATTTGAAAGATGTATTACGATTGATTGGCATGAAGGAATTGACGAACAATGTTTTTAGTTTGCCAAACAAAAAGAAGAAAGCAGTTGAAGTTTCTGCATGATTCTTGCGGGTTATCAAAAATTTGATTTTTACACATAAAAAAAGGGTACAAACCAGCTTTACTGTTGATTTGTACCCTTTTGCTAATTTTAATGCCTCATAATCTAATTTTTGGCAAAATGGCAATTTTTTTGACGTATATTTCTCTAAATCTTCAAAAACAGAGAAATATTATGAAAGCAAACCTTACTACTACTTCGCCTGTATTACCAGCTGACCCAGCACTAAATATCAGAAATGTATTAAAGCTTATCGGCATGAAAGAGGTAGCTACAAATGTGTTTAGCTTACCTACAAAAAACAAGTGAATTTTATTGTCGATTTTCGATTGCAGATTGTCGAATTTAAAAAACAATTATTTGACAATCTGCAATCGACATTCGACAATCTTAATAGGCTCTTACCAGTTTGCCTTCCATAAAGTTCACAAACGCCTGATTTACTACACGGTTGCCACCTTTGGTTGGGTAATTACCTGTAAAATACCAGTCGCCCACATGATTCGGACAAGCTTTATGCAAGTTTTCAACGGTTTGGTACACCATATTCACTTCTGCATTCATCCCTTCTGGTGTTACAATTTCCGCAATCTTATCTGATACTTCCTGGTCGGTAAACTTACTATATAATTGTTTGACGTAGTTTTCATCAAAAGCATTATTCGTCTGCAAAGCACCTACACTTTGTGCGTACACTTCCTGCTTCATGTAATCAATACCATTGGTCTTTAGTAAATCAAGCATCGCCCTGAAAGCAACAAACTCTTTCATCTTCGACATGTCGATACCATAACAATCTGGGTAACGGATCTGAGGAGCAGAAGATACTATGATGATTTTCTTAGGGCCCAGTCGATCAAGCATTTTCAGAATACTTTTTTCAAGCGTAGTTCCTCGCACAATCGAGTCGTCAATCACCACTACTGTATCAATACCTTTCCTGATTACCTCGTAGGTCATTTCGTATACGTGTGATACCATCTCGTCACGTTCATCATCATTGGTAATGAAAGTGCGGAGTTTCACATCCTTTGATACTAATTTTTCAATTCTCGGGCGGAATGACAACACTCTTTTGATTTCATCCTGCGACATATTGCCTTCAGTAATACGCTTCAAGCGCCAGTCGGCAAGGTATTCTTCCAGCCCCTCTACCATGCCGAAGAAAGCCATTTCAGCTGTATTCGGGATATACGAGAATACTGTATTCTCTAAATCATAATCGATTTTCTCTAATATCTGAGGAATCAATAAACGGCCTAATTGTTTACGTTCTTCGTAGATTTGTGGGTCTGAGCCACGCGAGAAGTATATGCGTTCAAAACTACATGAGCGTTTTTCTAATGGTTTCATAATCTGAAACTCATTGTATTCGCCATGTTTATCAATAATCAGGGCATTGCCTGGTTGAATCTCTTTGATCTCTTCATAGTTAGCATTGAAAGCCGCTTTGATAGCCGGTTTTTCTGATGCTACAACTACTACTTCATCATTTGCCCAATAATAAGCCGGACGAATACCCGCAGGGTCTCTTACGACGAATGAAGCACCGAAACCTGTAATACCTGCCATCGCATAACCTCCATCGAAATCACGACAGGCACGGTACAATACTCTCGGTAAATCCATATTATCTTCTATGATATCAGATAGGGCAGGATTTTCATAGATACCTTTGAAACGGTCGAATACTCTTTGGTTTTCTTCATCCAGAAAATGACCGATTTTTTCCATCACAGTTACTGTATCACCTTTGTCTTTCGGATGCTGACCAAGCTTTACCAATTTCTTGAATAATTCTTCGGCATTGGTCATGTTGAAGTTACCCGCCATCAGCATATTTCTACTGCGCCAGTTACTCTGGCGAAGCATTGGATGACAGTTTTCAATCTCATTCTTCCCATGTGTACCATAACGTAGGTGTCCTAACCAAACTTCACCTGAATACGCCACATTTTCCTGCAACCATTTCGCATCTTTAAACTTATCAGGGTTGTTTCTCATCACCTCACGATATTTTTCATTAATCTTATTGAAAATATCGGTAATCGGACGATTTTCAACCGAGCGATAGCGACTGATGTATCGGCTACCCGGTGGCACATCTAGTTTCACATTACCTACACCAGCCCCGTCCTGACCACGGTTCGACTGCTTTTCCATCAAAACATACAGCCGCTTAATGCCATAAAGGGGCGTGCCGTATTTATCAATATAATATTGGAGGGGTTTACGAAGACGAACAAGGGCAATGCCACATTCGTGTTTTATTTCGTCGCTCATTATGGAGTATTGGAGATTGTGTTATACAAATAACTTAAGAATAAGTATCACGAACAAAGAATTTCTTACAAATTTTAGAAAATACTTTTGTTACGTTCTGATTATCAAATTCTTAAAAAATTTGCTTTACTTTAATAAACAATTAACGTAAAAAACTGTTTTAAACGATATATCCGTTTAAAATTTCATAACACAATTTTACGGCAATAAATTCATGTTTCAAAAACTGAGTTTATCTCAAACGTATAAAGCTTTTGTGTAAAATTCGTTAGGAATAGCATTAGAAATATTAAATAACCTGTGTAGCTACATCTATTTAAAAGATTATTCGGTTATTCTTCTTAAAATCCAATATTTCTCACCACATTAATTATTTTTTTATATCTTTATTACCAGAATATTTGGTTGATATATTTCTGATTAATAGTGCTGTAATATGAGAAAATTACAAATTACTATTATTAATTATCTTGTTCCTATTGTTACTCTTTTGTTTCAAAACGATATCTCCATTGCACAAGAAAAAGGATTTATTCTTAAAACCAATGTACCCAATTACTTTTTACTAGGTGGGGCAAATATTGCATTTGAAAAGGCAAGAAGCACTACTAAATCTTATTTAATTGATATTGGATTTGGAGATTATTATTATCGGGATTTTGACGAAGAAAAAAACAAATTTTATCAGATAACTTTTCAGTTAAGAAAATACTATCGTACAGATAAAAGTCTAGCCGGTTTTTTCCTTAGCCCATATTTTAGGTACCGAGTCAAGGACGTTTATCAGAAATACAATAGCTTTTTATTTGTGAAGATACGAGAGAATAAAGACTTTGTGGCTCATAGCCTGAATGTTGGCGGGTCTTTAGGTTATCAGAATTTTATATTCAAAAAAATATCTCTTGAACTAAATTTAGGTATAGGTGGCGGAGTTAATTTATTTTCCGCAGGTAGAACTTACCCTTCATTAATCCGCGCAGATGGCATTGCCGCCCTCTCAGCAGGATATAAATTTTAATAATTTCGCTATTACAAAACAGCCACCATTTTATGAAAATAGTGGCTGTTTGCATATTGAATTATACCTTACAAACTCATTAAATCCTTAAACTTAATAGCCTGACGGCGGGATATTTCTATTTTTTCAGGAGTCGATGTTTTCTCGGCGTGTTTCAAGGTCACTAATAAACCACCAGAGAACCATGGCTCGATTTTATCAATCCAGGCCAGATTGATGATATGTTTACGATTGGCTCTGAAATAGATTTTAGGATCCAAACGTTCTTCCAGACTATTCAACGATTTCAGAATCATCGGCTTCTGGTCATCAAAATGCAAACGAACATAATTACCCATTGATTCGAACAGACGCACTCGCCCTAATTTCACAAACCAGCACTTCTCACCGTCTTTTACAAATACCTGATCGTTTTCACCTAAAAGCTTAACTCCCTCTTTACGCTCTACTTCGTGCATTTGCTCTTCTTCTACACGCTGAATAGCCTCTGCCAGACGTGGCACATCTATAGGTTTCAAAAGGTAGTCAAGGGCATTGAATTCAAAGGCTTTTAGGGCGTATTCGTCGTAAGCTGTGGTGAAGATTACTTCAGGCACTTTGCCTTCAATCGCTTCTAATAGTTCGAAACCGTTTTTACCCGGCATCTGAATATCCAGAAAAAGCAAATCGGGTTGCAGTTCGTCTATCATATTCAGCGCTTCTTCAGCATTAGCGGCCTCTCCTACTATGTTTATTTTAGGAAAGTTTTCTAACAAACGACGCAATTCGTTACGTGCTAAACGTTCATCATCTATAATAAGTGCTTTCATCGTAAATTTTGACCGGGTCGCCGGTGCGATGAGTATTTTAATTGGTGAATAAAATTAGCTGGCAGCTACGGCGGGCGTAGTAATTCTGGTATCTGTGTTAATACTTTTAACCTCGGCACTGCTTAAGGGAATCGTTATTTCAGCGCAGACTGTCAGGCTATCTTCCTGATAAATTTTAAAGCAGGCCTCGCTTCCGTATAACAAATCTAAGCGTTGGGCAGTATTTTTCAAACCAAATCCCCCTGATTCTGATTTAGACTCAGTTCCTTGCAATTGGCCGGTATTGCGTATTTTAATATACAGTTTATCATCTGCAACACTCGTATTGATTTCCACAAAACCCCAGTTGAGGGCTTTTTGCACCCCATGTTTAATGGCGTTTTCCACCAGCGTTTGCAGCATCATTGGAGGAACCTGTATATTCTGTGTTTCGGGCGCTATATCCCATTTTGTTTGCAAGCGCTCTTCATAACGTACTTTCTCTAGAGCTAGGTAGTCTTCAATGGTACGAAGTTCTTCTTTCAGTGCAACAGTTTTACGTCTGTCGGCCAGAAGAGAGCTTCTTAAAATATTCGATAACTGGGTAATGCCCTGTTGGGCTCTTGTGGGGTCTTCAAGTACCAGAGCTCTGATACTATTGAGGGCATTAAACATGAAGTGCGGATTCATTTGTGCCCTTAATACCTTGGCTTCTGTTTCTTTGATAGATGATTTCAGTTTGATTTCTTCTATCTCGCGCAGTCTTCTTTCTTCCGAATAGTTGTAGAACATATAGATTAATGCCCACACTAAAAACGGTTTGGCAAGATTGATGAAGTACTCTATCACTAAAACTGGCTTTTCATTCAGTAATTCGCCTACGTATTTGGCATCTAAGGGTAGATTCAACGCTACCAGAAACATTGTCATTACACAAACACTGAGGCCTACTCTAAGCGCCAGTTGTGGCAAATTGAATTTTACCCAATTGAATTTTTTGACAGCAAGGCGAAAGAGATGCGTAACAAATATAGAGAGGACAATATTGGCCAGGGCATTAAATACCATAGAGTTGTCGTACCCATATTGCAAGCTATATTGAAATATCTCGTTTATGTTGTACAACGACCACCCTATTATCTGAAAAAACCAGTATAATTTATTTTTATTCATTAGAAATATGGCTCTGTTTTAAAAGAATCGATAGTATTTTAAAACTGAATAGCTTTTCATATATCATAAAAATAAAGCAAAAAGTAGCTTGATGTGTTTTTTCTACATCAATGGAGAAATGCTTCTATAAACGGAAATATGTTTATTCAGCTAAAACCATTAGGTGTGCGATATCGTTACTTACTTCTACTGTAAAGGCTTTTGTTTCGTAAGAATAAGTAAGTTTATATAAACAAAGGTTGCTATGTTCAAAATCGTCCATTGAGCCTAATGGGAGATTCAGCAGATGTGTCAATAAGATTCTGATGGCACGACCATGCATAGCCACTAATATCAGTTCTTCTTCCGGGCGGGACAATATGATTTCGAAAGCAATTTTTTGTCTGGCCGCTACGTCTTCCGGTGTTTCTCCTCCCTTAGCAGCCGGGATATTGGTTTCACCTTTTTTCCAGCGTTGCAAAACATCCAGATAAAACTCGTCTTCCTGATAATTCGGGGCTTTACCTTCTTTTTCGCCCCAGCTTATTTCGTTCAGTCCTTCATGGCTTTCATAAGGAATACCTAAATCGATAAAATGCTGCACACTCTGAACTGTGCGACGAAGTTTTGAGGTATAAATCTTCTGGAAAGAAATATCTTGATAGGCATCAAAAAAAGCGCGTGCCTGTGAAAGTCCTAATTCGTTGAGATCCGAATCTACGCCACTTCCTTGTACAATTCCCATGCGGTTATATTCGGTTTCCCCATGGCGAATCAAATAAATTGTTTTCGTTGACAAATTGGTAATTTTTAGATTAATCAAATAAAATATTGAATTTTCTAAAACTAAACTTAGCTTTAGACTTCAATCTTAAAAGGTCTTCAAATTTACGAAAATTTCAGCTCTGTTATTGCACTTTTTCTAGATTTTTTCAGGAGACCAGTATGTAAATCAATCATATTACTATGTTCAGAAAGCACCTTGATTTTGAAAAACTAAAAACATTCGGAGCAAATTCGATGAGTGACCACCTTGGGATAGAATTTGTAGAAATCGGAGAAGACTATGTAACTGCCAAAATGCCAGTTGACCACCGGACTACCCAACCTTTTGGTATTCTGCACGGAGGTGCCTCAGTAGCATTAGCCGAAACTTTGGGTAGCATTGCTTCTTTTCTGGCATTGGAAGACCCTACAAAACAACAAGCGGTTGGTCTTGAAATTAATGCCAATCATATTCGTTCTGTTAGTAGTGGTAATTGGGTTTACGCTAAAGCTTTGCCTTTACATATAGGAAGAACTACACATATATGGGACATAAAAATCACCAATGAAGAACAAAAGCTTGTATGTGTGGTGCGTTTGACAGTGGCCATTATTGGAGGTAAATAAGTGTATCCTATGGCTTGATTTTTGCATAAATTGTTTCAGTTTGAACCCTTTATCATTATTATTCTCATTACTCATCAAGCATTTATGAAATTACGATTATTAGTACTATTGAGTTTGATTTCTACTTCACTATTAGCACAAGTACCCAAAGACACGGTGGGTGTCCCTAAAGACTCGGTAAAAGTTACTCCCTTTGTGATTAGCGACGAAAAACCGCAAAAAAAACAAAAAAAGGCACCCAAGCGAGATACGACTGATCGGTATGCAGAAGAATATAAGCGAGACAATCTGGGCTTCCAATGGGGTATCAGAGGGGGTATTAGCATGAATAGTTTTTCTATTAAAGACATATCTGTTACGAGGGTTAATCAGAGTAGTGGAACGCCTGCGCTCGTGAATGGCAGTACGGTTAATGATAATCTATTATCTAATAGCGAAATGGTGATGGGCTATCTGGGTGGATTCTTTATCCGAACAACGCGTGGCTCGTTTTATCTGCAACCGGAAGTGTTTTATAATAAAAAGGGAGGCAGATTTGATATTCTGCAAAGCGATGGCAAATTGTATAAGCGGGTAAATGCCTCTTATTCAGTTGTAGATGTGCCAATACTACTTGGAATACGTTTCAGACAGGGTCGGATTTTTGCAGGCCCGATGCTTGAGTTTCCTATCAATTTTAATGATGAACTATTGGCAGCTGTAAAAACTTATAAAATTAAAGATGAACAAGGAAGTGTTATAGATTTCAAAAAAGAGCTTTTCAAACGTCCTTCTGTGGGGTTGAGTGCCGGAATAGGTTTTGAGTTTAATCGTTTCTTTATTGAAGGTCGCTTTGAAATCACGAACCCTATCAATTATAATATCAGTTATAACAACGATGCCGCCAAGAATCTACAGGTTTCAACCCGTTCGTTGGTGTTATCGATGGGATTTATTAAATAGAGGTTTCAACAATAAAGTTACAGTCTCTATAATTGGAAACCATAAAAAAAGCAGTTGCTGATAACTCAACAACTGCTTTTGATATAATAATGTCACGTCCTGAAATAGCGATACATTAAAAAGTATCGAAGATGGGAAATCAAAAC
>NZ_BAAGXU010000026.1:0-84539 GCF_054779675.1 Emticicia fontis | reverse complement strand
TGCATTTAGCAAAGGTCTTTATTCATTTTTACTATTCAAATTTTAATGCGTTTAACCTGCTTGAGAACAAATACTTTTCCAAAATTTCTCTATATTGCATTACTTGTTATCCCTTACACTACTTTTAAGAAACCCGTTATGGACATTAAAGACGCCATACAATTTATTACGCAAGATAGCCTTTCAACAAAAAACAAAAAAATCTGGGTTGATTTCGGCTGCGGTACTGGTACATTTACTCTAGCATTAGCCAGTATATTAGAAACCGAAAGTATAATTTATGCTATTGATTCAAACAGCTCAGCTCTGAACAAAATTCCAGATAATTACAATCAGGTTACTATAAAAAAAATTACCGCAGATTTTGTCGATACTGATTTACCTGTGTATCAGATTGACGGCGTCTTAATGGCTAATTCATTACATTATGTTAAAGAAAAGGAAATTTTTCTATCAAAGCTCAAATCTCACTTGAAAAAAGGTTCATGCTTTCTCATTATTGAATACGACTCTAATACTTCGAATATATGGGTTCCCTATCCAATAGATTTTAATGCCTTAAAGACTTTATTCTTAAAATTAGGGTATAAAAACATTTCAAAACTCAACACAAGAGCTTCAATTTACGGTAACAGACAAATGTATGCTGCTCTGATTCAACCATAACCCAAGAATACTTTTAAATTATATAATCCTAACAATTATGAATGTCGGAAGAATGTACCCCCTGAAAGAGTTTCTTTACTGGACTCGCCGAGAAATTTATTTGATTGCCATTCTTACAATAATCCCCACTATTTTATATGCCTATTTTGACTTAAAATGGATTGCTATTCCCTGGGTTCCGATTGCATTGGTAGGCACTGCGGCCGCTTTTATTGTTGGTTTTAAAAATACGCAAACCTATAATAGGCTTTGGGAGGCCAGACAAATCTGGGGTGCTATTGTGAATGCCAGCCGAGCCTGGGGTATGCTGGTAAAAGACTTTGTAAAGGAGGACGCTAATGATAAAACTCATCAACAGTTAATCTACAGGCACGTAGCATGGCTAACGGCTTTACGCTACCAACTAAGAGAAGCTCGTAACTGGGAAAACGCCAACAAAAATTATAATAAAGAATATGCCAAGTACTTTGTAATCCCTGAAAAAGTTGGCAAAGTGGAAGAAGAATTGAGTCAGTTTTTATCTTCAGAAGAAGAAGCGTATGTGTTGAGCAAGAAGAACAGGGCTACTCACATTATTAGCTTACAATCAAAACATTTGAGAGAGTTGAAAGAAAAAGGATTAATTGAACCTTTAAATTACATTGAATTAGAAAATTTGCTAGTTAATTTTTATGAACAGCAAGGTAAATGTGAACGTATCAAGAATTTCCCATATCCACGACAGTTCGCATCAATTAACTTGTTTTTCGTACGATTGTTTATGATTCTAGTTCCTTTCGGGATGTTGAAAGAATTTGAAAAATTAGGAGAACATATGGTTTGGCTTACCATCCCATTTGGCATCGTGGTTTCATGGGTATTTATGACAATGGAAAAGGTAGGCGAAAGTACCGAAAACCCATTTGAAGGTAGTGCAAACGATGTTCCGATTACTTCAATGAGCCGGACAATTGAAATTGATTTGAGAGAAATGCTAGACGAAACCGAGCTTCCCCCACCTATCCAGCCTTTACATAATATTTTAATGTAAAGTATTGAAACTAATTTTTACAGGGATAAGTTTATTAAAATAACTAAGATTTCGACAGTACACTTCACTTAATAAAACCACAAATCATTTATTATCAACACTTTACTGAAAAATCTAAAAAATTTCACCCATATAGTCTATAATTATTATAGAGTTTGTGTATATTTGCGACGTTAAAATTAGAAGATTATGCAAAGTTTTCGTACAGAACTAGAGAATCCATTAGTAGAGAAAGACATCATTGATTTAGAGCGTAAAATCAGACTCTTCCGCGAAGGTAAAATTCATGAGGAAAAATTCCGTAGCCTACGTTTGGCAAGGGGTGTATACGGCCAACGTCAACAAGGCGTGCAGATGGTCAGAATCAAATTACCTTACGGTAAAATGACCTTGAATCAATGGAAACGCATCGCTGACATTTCTGACGAGTTTTCAACTGGCAACCTTCATTTAACAACCCGTCAGGATATTCAGGTTCACTTTGTGAGTCTTGACAGAACACCTGAATTGTGGTCAAAATTAGAACAAGACAATATCACCCTTCGTGAAGCTTGTGGTAACACAGTAAGAAATATTACAGGCTCCCCTACTGCTGGTATTGATCCTAAAGAACTTTTCGACATTACTCCTTATACACATGCAGCATTTGAGTATTTTCTGAGAAACCCGGTTTGTCAGGAAATGGGACGCAAATTTAAAATTGCTTTCTCAAATACTGACGATGATACTGCCCTTACCTTCATGCACGATTTAGGTTTTATTCCTAAAATTCAGGATGATAAAAGAGGTTTCAGAGTAGTATTAGGTGGTGGTTTAGGTGCTCAGCCTCAATTGGCGCATTTAGCTTATGAATTTCTGGAAGAAGATTTATTGATTCCTTTTATCGAAGCAGTAATCAGAGTTTTCGACCGTTATGGAGAAAGAAATTCTCGTCATAAGGCTCGTATGAAATTTTTGATTGCCAAAATTGGCTTTGAAGAATTTATGAAATTGGTGGAGATTGAAAAAACAGCTTTGAAAGTTAAGACTTATCATATAGATACAGAGAAAGCTGAGTATCAATATAATTATGCAACTCCTGCAGCACAAGAAGTAGCAGAAAACACAACTGAAGCTTATAAAAACTGGTATAAAACCAATGTTTTTGCACAAAAACAGGAAGGTTATTATGGTGTTTTTGTAAGAGTTCAACTAGGTGATATTGCAAGTACTGTTTCAAGAAGCTTAATTGAAAAATTAAGACCTTATATAGCTGATGATGTGAGAGTAACTGTTAATCAGGGGCTACTTTTCAGATTTGTACAAGCGAAAGATCTTCCTTATATCTTTAGCGTATTGAGCGAATATAATCTGGCCTCACCAGGTGCGAATAGTATCGTTAATATCACAGCATGTCCGGGTACAGATACCTGTAACTTAGCTATCTCAGACAGTACCAAAATTACATTGGAATTTGAAAAAGTATTGCGTGAAGATTTTCCTGAATTGATTGAAGAAAACAACATGCAAATAAAAATCTCGGGCTGTATGAATGCCTGTGGTCAGCATAGCATGGCGCACATTGGTTTTCATGGTAGTTCATTGAAATCAGCAGGAAAAGTTTTACCAGCTTTACAAGTATTGTTAGGTGGCGGTGTAACCGGTAATGGCGAAGGCAGAATCTCTGACAAAGTAATTAAAGTACCAAGTAAAAGAGGACCAGATGTTTTAAGAATTGTTTTGAATGATTATGAAACTAATGGTCTGGAAGGTGAATACTTCAATGATTACTACGACCGTCAGGGTGAAAAATACTTCTATGCTTTATTGAAGCCACTCGCTGATTTAACTACTTTGATTGATACAGATTTCATTGATTGGGGTCGTGATGAATTGTTCCAGACTGAAATCGGTGTAGGTGAATGTGCAAGTGTCATCATCGACTTAGTAGCTACTCTTTTCTATGAGTCAGAAGAAAAAATTGCTTGGGCGAAAGATGCTTTCAACGAAAACCGTTGGGCAGATGCCATTTACTATGCGTATCAGTCACAAGTAAATACAGCCAAGGCGCTTTTACTAGATAAAAACATCAATAGCAGTACACAACACGGTGTAATTTCTGAATTTGATAAGAACTTCAACGAGGAATTTGGTATCAATTTCAAAGAACAAGTTTTACAAATCAATCAGAATGAACCAAGCCAGATTTTTGCGGTTGATTATATTTCTGAATCAGAAAACTTCCTGAAAGAAGCTATATCCTGGAGAGAAGCGAATAAAACAGTAGTTCTTGAGGCATGATAAATCCATTAGATATAAAACCTATTCTGGCTCATCCTATTCCAAAACTTACGATTGTTGGTGCTGGAATGGGTGATCCAGAATTGATTACACTTAAAGCAATTAATGCCTTACGTCAGGCCGATGTGGTATTATATGACGCTTTGATTGACGAAGACTTATTGGAGTACTGTCATCCTGAATGCGAACGCATTTATGTAGGCAAACGTGGATATGACAAAAGTGTAAGTCAGGATAGTATCAATTTTTTGATTGTAGAGAAAGCTTTTGAAAAAGGTCATGTAGTGCGTCTGAAAGGTGGTGATCCATTTATTTTTGGACGTGGTAATGAAGAAATAGCTTATGCCAAAGAAAGAGGAATAGAAACCGCCTATATACCTGGTGTATCAAGCATCATGTCAGGCGGTTTCTATGAAATTCCTTTAACAGCACGTGGTGTAGCAGACGGTTTCTGGGTAATTACAGGTACTAAATCAGACCAATCATTATCTAAAGATGTAAGATTGGCGGCACATTCAAGTGCTACCGTGGTAATTTTGATGGGAATGAAAAAATTAGCCCAGATTTCACAGATTTTCAAAGAAGAAGGCTTTGGAGATACACCTGCTGCCATAATTCAACAGGCGTCAACTGCTGATCAGAAAATTGGGATTGGTCAAGTGAAAGATTTGGAAACAATTGCAAAAACTCATTCAATGAAAAACCCTGCAATTATCATGATTGGCGAGGTGGTGAAACAAAACAGTATTCAGCACCTTTGCTTCATTGGTCAGCAATACACTGGAAAAACTAAAACAAACTAAGACGAGAAACAAAAGATACATGGAAAGAATAGCAAATGCTCTGAGTGACCGTATTGGGGTAAAAAATATTGCAATTGCAATACTTGCCTTAAAGATTTTATTGATTGGGGTATTGGCTTATCGTATTTTTGCTAGTATCCACACATTTCAATGGGGAGTTGATAATCTATTTATCTATTATGTAGGTGTCGGCTTTTTAGCACAATTGGTAGACGGAGCTCTAGGAATGGCTTATGGCGCCACCTGCACCTCTATGCTTTTGGGGGTTGGCGTGCCACCAGCTTATGCAACCGCGAGTGTTCATACAGCCGAAGTGTTTACTACAGGAGTTTCCGGACTTTCGCATTTATATTTTGGGAATATCGACAAAAAATTATTTTTTAGAATTGTTATTACCGGTGTCATTGGTTCGATGATAGGTGCTTATCTGATTTCAGAAGTGATTGATGGTAAAGTTATCCGCCCTTACATATCATTGTATTTAGTTGGCTTGGGTATTGTTATCATTTATAAAGCATTTAAAAAGAGACCAACAACTCCTACTAATAAAAACTTGGGAATTCTTGGATTAATTGGTGGTTTTTTTGATGCCATTGGTGGTGGTGGTTGGGGTCCATTAGTAACCTCAAATCTGATAAATAAAGGCAACGCTCCTAAAGAAGCTATTGGCACTGTAAATACAGCAGAGTTTTTTGTTGCGTTCTTCAGCACAGGTATTTTTATGCTTTTTATTGATATTCAGGCATGGCAACCAATTGCCGGGCTTATTTTAGGAGGTGTTTTGGCCGCGCCACTTGGTGCATTTCTGGTGAAATTATTCCCGCCTAAAACAATTATGCTCATCGTAGGAACTTTGGTTGTAGGTTTGAGCATTTTCAATATCATTAAGGTTTGGTTTTAATTTGTATTACAATGGTCGATATAGATACATTAGAAAATTTTTCATTAGACGAAGGTCTTAGCTTTATAGCAAATCAATTTCCGGGTAAAGTGGTATTTTCTACCTCATTCGGACAAGAAGATCAGGTTATAACTCACGCCATTTTCAAAAACACGGTTGTTCAGGGTCCATTACCTATTAAGGTATTTACTTTAGATACAGGGAGACTTTTTCAGGAAACCTACGAGTTGATGGATAGAACAAGAGCCCGCTATAAACAGTCGATTGGAACTTATTTTCCGAATACTGAAAGAGTACAAAATCTGGTGACTGAGAAAGGCTTTAATAGCTTTTATGAGTCTATCGAGAACAGAAAGGAATGTTGCGGAATCAGAAAGATTGAGCCCTTGAAAAGAGCTCTCGCTGGTGCAGAAGTCTGGATAACAGGTTTAAGAGCCGAGCAATCTGACAACAGAAATGATATGAAAATATGGGAATGGGACGGTGGAAATAATGTATGGAAATATAATCCATTGATTCACTGGACCTACGACCAAATGATTGAATATATAGCTGCCAACAGAATACCAGATAACCCATTACATAAAAAAGGCTTTGTCAGCATCGGCTGTTTGCCTTGTACCCGTGCCATAGAGCCAGGCGAACACCCAAGAGCCGGACGTTGGTGGTGGGAAGAATCAAAAAAAGAATGTGGTTTACACCAAGTTTCGTAAATTGCGCCTCGTTAGTAAAAACTATAAATATGAGTAATTTTTTAAATAATTCTGAAATCGTTAATTCTTCCTCAGATATTAATGGGATTTTCCCGCGTGAACTGGAAGACGAAGCGATTTATATCTTACGTGAAGTTGCCTCACAGTTCGAAAAACCTGCTATTCTATTCTCAGGTGGTAAAGATTCGATTACGGTGGTAAGATTAGCTGAAAAAGCATTTTATCCGGGCAAAATTCCGTTTAAGCTCCTCCATGTTGACACTGGTCATAACTTTCCTGAAACGGTTCAATATCGTGATTGGCTTGTAAACAAATTAGGTTTAGAGCTGCATGTACGTTATGTAGAGGATTCAATCAAACAAGGTAAAGTAAAAGAAGAAACTGGTAAGTATGCCAGCCGTAATGCAGCACAAACAGTTACTTTGCTTGATGCCATTGAAGAATTCAAGTTTGATGCCTGTATCGGTGGAGCGAGACGCGATGAGGAGAAAGCCCGCGCCAAAGAAAGGATCTTCTCAGTAAGAGATGATTTCGGACAATGGGATGCAAAAAAACAAAGACCTGAATTGTTTGATATGCTCAATGGAAAGATTGAATTAGGAGAAAACGTAAGAGTTTTCCCAATTTCAAACTGGACAGAGTTAGACGTCTGGAATTATATTAAAGAAGAGAAACTTCGTATTCCAAGCATTTACTTCACGCATGATCGTATGGTTTTTGACCGTGATGGCTTAATCTGGGCAGATTCAGAATTTATTAATAAATCAGAAGACGAAATTCCTTATTCTACAAAAGTGCGTTTCCGTACAGTTGGAGATATGACTTGTACAGCGGCAGTAGCTTCAGAAGCTGATAATCTGGACGATGTAATTTCTGAAATCCTTTCTGCTAAAATCTCTGAAAGAGGTGCCAGAATTGATGATAAACGCTCAGAAGCTGCAATGGAAAAACGCAAACAAGCGGGATATTTCTAATTAGTGAATGAGCGAATTAGTGATTGAGTGATTTGCTTTAAAAACACTAGTTACATCAGTCTTTGTTCAAGTTTTGATTTTTTGAAAATATTATAATGGATATACTTAGAATAGCTACAGCAGGCTCGGTAGATGATGGGAAAAGTACCCTTATCGGGCGTTTGCTTTATGAAACGAATTCTATTACTGGCGATAAAATTGAAGCGCTTGAAGCGGCTTCAAAACGTAAAGGTCTTAACTTCTTAGATTTATCTCTTTTAACAGATGGCTTAATTGCCGAACGTGAACAGGGTATTACGATAGATGTAGCTCATATCTATTTTAGTACTCCTAAGCGTAAGTACATCATCGCAGACACACCCGGGCATTTTGAGTACACACGAAACATGGTTACGGGGGCTTCAAACACCTCCGTTTCTATTATCCTGATTGATGCTCGTAATGGGGTTGTTGAGCAAACTAAACGTCACTTCTATATTTCTTCAATGCTTCGCATCAAGAATATCATTGTGGCTGTAAATAAGATGGATTTGGTAAATTATAGCCAGGAGCGTTTTGAAGAAATTAAAAATGATTTCTCAAAATTGGCTG
Source organism: Emticicia fontis (assembly GCF_054779675.1). Lineage (NCBI taxonomy): Bacteria > Pseudomonadati > Bacteroidota > Cytophagia > Cytophagales > Leadbetterellaceae > Emticicia > Emticicia fontis. The sequence continues at coordinate 76,581 of NZ_BAAGXU010000026.1, read as the reverse complement.
AGCAAGTAAGTTTTGAAGGTCAAAAAATTGAGTTTATTCCGATTTCTTCCTTATTTGGTGAAAACCTTGTTAAAAAATCAGAAGAAACGCCTTGGTATGAAGGAACAGCGCTATTAGAGACCTTAGAAAACCTTGATAATCAGGTCAATCCGATTTCTCATCTACCAGCTCGTTTTCCGGTTCAAGTGGTTGTGAGACCTAAAACTGATGAGTTTCACGATTATAGAGGATATGCTGGTAAAATAGCTAGTGGTAGTTTCTTGGTAGGAGATTTAGTTGAAGCTTTACCAAGTGGACAAATAAGTAAGATAAAAACTATTGAAAAATTCGGTAAAAATCTCGAAATTGCCCACGCTCGTGAATCAGTTGTAATTACTCTTGAAAATGATATAGATATCAGCAGAGGAAATATGATTGTAAAGGTTGGCCAACAACCCGAAGCAAAAAAAGAATTAGAAGCTAAAGTCTGCTGGTTAGATAGTCAGGCATTAAAAGTAGGTAAAACCTATTTACTACAACATGGCATTAATCGGGTAAAAGCAAAAGTTACTAGTATCAATTCCATGATTGATATTAAAAATATGACTTTAGACACCGAACCTTCACACGAAGGCGGGATAAAATTAAACGAAATCGGCTGGATTTCAGTTAAAACGGCCAGTCCGGTTTATGCAGATAAATACAATGAAAACCCAACCAATGGTGCTTTTATATTGATTGACGAAATGTCGAACAGTACTGTAGGTATCGGATTTGTGGAGTAAATGCAATTACAAAATATTCATCAACCAAACTTGAGACTTTGAATTAGTTTAGGGTTCGGTGAAAATGGACAGCAAATTTTGCTGTCTTTTTTTTATGATTTTTTTTCTGTTATTTGGGGCATACAAATGATTCAACCATGACGAATAAAATCTTAATCCCACTTGCTTTCTTTATTATTGCTTTCAATGCCTGTAATAATAAAGAAGATGAGAAAGCTGATCTTGCGCTAGCTGAAAAGCATTGTGGCAGCTGCCACCTCTTCCCTACCCCCAATTTGTTAGATAAAAATAACTGGGAGAAAGTACTGCCTAAAATGGGACTTCTCATGGGAGTTCAAAGTGAAATAAAAAGGCAAACCAAAATTGACCTAATTGAGCAGAATAATATTCCTACTAAACCAACTATTTTGGAGGAAGATTGGGCGCGGATCAAAAAATATTATGTCGCAAAATCACCTTATAGCCTAAACTTTCCTTTAAGTAGTATTACAACGGGTGAAGGCAAATTATTTAAAGGTATGAGCCATATGCCTTACTCTCAAAAAATGCCGAATATCACTTGTATAAAAATTGATACAGCAAAACACCTTACTTATGCTGCTGACGAAATCAATCAGGAGATTTGGATATTAGATAAAGAGAGTAATGTTGTCAGGCAAATTCCTGGCAACGCAGCAATAAGTGATATTCAGTTATTAAAAGATAATGGAGTTCTTCTTACCTACATGGGCAATTCAATAGACCCGGCACTGAAGCATTATGGATATGTAAAGGCTCTTTCTCCAAGTATAAGCGAAATTTTATTAACTAATTTGTATAGACCTACACAAACTATTTCAATCAATCTAGACGAAAACCCTGATGAAGAATTTGTTATTAATGAGTTTGGTGTATTGAAAGGCTCTTTAGTTGTCTGGAAGAAAACAGGTAATATATTTGAAAAACATATCATTGAAAACACGCCAGGAGCAATTAAAACCATCCCTATCGACTTTGATAAAGATGGAAAATTGGATTTAATTACTCTTTTTGGACAAGGAGATGAGCGAATTGTAGGGTATAAGAACAATGGTAATTTACAATTTACCCCAACTATTCTAATGCGCTTCCCTCCTGTCTATGGTTCTTCAAGTTTTGAGTTAGTAGATATGAATAAAGATGGTTTATTGGATATTCTATATACTGCAGGAGATAACTCAGACTATACTATAGAACTGAAACCTTATCATGGAGTTTATATTTTTACCAATCAAGGTAAGAATACATTCAAACAAACGTATTTCTACCAAATGAATGGCGCTTATAAAGCAGTCGCCAGAGATTTTGATTTAGACGGAGACCTTGATATTGCTTCTATCGCCTTTTTTGTAGATTACTTTGAAAAAACACCAAAAGATTTTGTTTTATTCGAAAACAATCAAGGAAAATTCACACCTAAAGTATTGAATATCAAAACATTCGGCAGATGGCTAGTAATGGATACAGGAGATATTGATGGCGATGGTGACGAAGACATAGTCTTGGGTAATCACCCCATAGGTACAACTCCCGGAACTTTATTAAAAGAATGGACAAAGGCCAAAGGGGTATTATATTTAATCAACCAAAGTGCGAAAAAAAAATAAATTTCATGAACTTTCTTACAAAATGATTTGATTTTATATGTAGCAACATTTTTTTTAGGTATTTACGTATATATAGCATTCCTAAAATAAAAATCAATATATTTGAGCACGCAACAAAGCTACGTGATTATTAATAGAATTATTATCCTGTTTTTGTGATAATAAATGTGTTCCTACCTGACATATTACTTGTTTCGTAAAGACTAATGTGTTACCCCAAAAGTTAAAAATAATTTTACTCTTTAATAGGCTTGCTATAATTACCAATTACTTATTTGAGTGATTCATTATATTATTTTGTTTACTGACTAATGAAATACGAAAGGGCAAATTTATTACCCAATATCGGAACTTGGGAGCTGGATCTTAAAACGGGAATTCTAGATTGGGATTTTGTCACTAAATCTATATACGACGTTTCCGAAAAATTTTTCCCTACTCTCGAATCAGCTGTTAATTTTTATACAGGTACTGGGCATCGTGACAGAATAATGGGTTTGATTCAACAGTTAATTAATACTGGTAAGCCCTTTGTAGAAAAATTTCAGATCGTCACCAGCAAAGGGAATGTTAAGTGGGTGGAAAGCACCGCCCAGGCAGATTTTGAGAATGGGGCATGTGTCATGCTTCATGGGACCTTCCAGGATGTTACCGCACAAGAAACCCTCTTACAAACGCTTCAGTTAAACATAGACAAATTTCAGAAAGCTTTCGAATTTGCGCCTATAGGTATGGCACTTGTATCGCCCGAAGGAAAGTGGATAAAGGTAAATAAACAAATCTGTAAAATAACAGGGTATAATGAAGGTGAGTTGATGAAACTTACTTTTCAGGATATAACGCATCCCGATGATTTAGATAAAGATTTATCTTTAGTTGGGCAGATGCTTAATAAAGAGATTGATAATTATGAGATGGAAAAACGATATTTCCACAAAAATGGGCAAATCGTTTGGGTACACTTAACAGTTTCGTTGGTAGTGGATAATGATGGCGCTCCTATGTATTTTATATCTCAGCTTAATGATATAACCGAACAGAAAAGAGCATCAGAAGAACTACAGCGTGAAAGACAAAGGCTCTATCAAACCATTGAGGGAACAAATATTGGTACATGGGAATGGCATGTCCAGGAAAATGTAATAATCTATAATGAACGGTGGGCAGGAATTGTAGGCTACACTTTGGAGGAATTAAAACCTATAAGTAAAAAAATATGGAATGATCTGGTTCATCCGGATGATCAAGAAATTCCTGATGTTGCTTTAGAAAAATGTTTTGCAGGAGAAACAGAGTTCTATGAATGTGAATACAGGATGCATCATAAAAGTGGAGAATGGATATGGGTGCATGATAAAGGCAAGGTTATCGAATGGTCGTTTGATAAAAGACCAATTTTGATGCTAGGCACACATGCCGATGTCACCCAAAGAAAAAATAGTGAACAGGAACTGAAAAACACTTTAGATCTTGTTAGTGAACAAAACAAGCGACTCATAAACTTTACCCACATTACTTCTCATAATCTGAGGTCACATACCGGCAATTTTCAGATGTTACTAGGTGTCTTGTTAGAAGAAACTGATGAGGCTAAAAAAAATGAATTAACAGAGTTTTTAATTACCATCGCTAACGATTTACAAGAAACCGTACATTATCTTAATGATGTTTTACAAATACAGACCAATCTTAATCAACAGGTAAAAAAGGTTAATTTATATAATGAGATCGAAAAAGTTCTGACCAATATTAAAGGGAGCATTGAAGAAACCTCTGCGGTTGTTCATATAGATCTGCCACAAAATCTTGTCGTAGATTATAGTCCTCAATACATCGAAAGTATTTTGCTAAATCTCCTTACTAATGCTATAAAATATCGCCATCCAGATAGAAAACCAAATATCCATATCCGATCTGAGCATACGGATAAATATTTAATTCTCAAAATTGAAGACAATGGCATGGGAATTGATTTAAATTTACATGGTCAAAAACTCTTTGGTATGTATAAAACATTTCATACAAACAAAGATGCAAGGGGTCTTGGCTTGTTTATTGTCAAAAATCAAATTGATGCTATGGGGGGGAAAATTGAAGCAGAAAGTAAAGTTGACAAAGGAAGTACCTTTAAGGTCTATATCAAAAATCAATAATTCTGTACGCTTCTTCCAATTTTCATCACATATCTGAATACTAAAAGCTACCAGGAAAAATAAACAATTATTAACCCATAAACTTTTGGTTAGAGGGCTTACGCGATGAGAAAAATTAATAATGCCTGGATTATCGACGACGATAAAATCCTGACGTATGTTTTGCAAAGAATAATGGGTTCTGTTTATTCGTTTGAAAACATAGAAATCTTTCAGAATGGCAAGGAAGCCATCAATCATTTAACAACTTTAAAGAAAAATCCAGAATCACTTCCAGATCTTATCTTATTAGATCTTAATATGCCAGTGATGGATGGATGGCAGTTTTTAGACGAGTTTGAAAAAATTCCACTAGAAAAAAAAGTCAAACTTTATATTGTTAGTTCCTCTATCGATATACAGGATCATAATAAAGCAAAGAATTATAAAACTGTATCTGACTTTTTGATTAAACCAATTGGCAAAAAGCAAATAGAACAAATGATTGAATCTTATAAGTAATAAAATTACTTTCTATTTAATCAACAAATAGAAAGTAATTTTTAAGAATTTTAGTATTCTCTAAGCCTATTTTGCTTTCGGAATCACTATATAGTCTTCCATTACATTTTCGTCTTCAGCTAACTGCTCCTCTGATTCTGTTTCGATATAGAATGATTTAGCTCTTTTAAACCAGCCTTTATTTTTTTTGGCGTCTTTGCGGGTCCTATAATATCTTAAACGATAATCAACATAAGGATTTACAATGTCCTCAGGTTTTTCAAAGGAATTAGCTAATTGAATATCAGCTAATGTTAAGACTCCGTCCTCTTCTGCACCAATAATTTTTTCAAATGCCTTAATATTCCTTTTCTTCTCTCCTTCACCTGCATTTATCAGATGATCAATAAAAACTTCAGCTACTGCCTGATCTTTAAAATGATTGCCTAAATAGCGGTTCCAGTAGTAATGTCGATGAATGTATAAGGCTTCCTCCTTCGTAAACATTTTATCGCCCCAGATTGGTTTATGGATACCATATCCATCACCTTCAAATCGAAGCAACTTTGGCGCATACTTATTGAATGAAGCACCATTGTTAATAAAAATCACGCAGACAAAAGACAGGCAAGTAATTGCCAATAAAGTAAAGATTACCTTTTTGGGATTCATGGGAATGTTTAAATTAATTCAATTCAATAGCTCAATATAGAGTTGTATACAAAAATTATACCGTTTAATCAGAAAGTGGGACTTAAGTTGGTAGAGAGTCTAGCAATAAAGAAATATTTTGAAATATGAGGCTGAAATAGTTTTAACTTGGCTATTAATAAACGAGAATGACGTAGCAAAATTGTATCTACAGGAATATTTCTGACAATAAAAATCCCCTCAAAAATCATACTAATTTTGAGGGGATTCTTTTAAAAAGTAAAAAAATAATGTAAGATGTTAATCGACCTTTGAGGCAAGTTCTTCGGTTGGCTCATCCAACTCTTCATCCGGAGATTTCCCAATTAAAATATCCGGTAAAACCAAAAAATCTGCCAGCATATTATTTTCATCATCAAATATGCCAAAGGCTCTTGCCCTAATCATCCAGCCCGGGTACTTCTTGGCGTTTTTTCTTGACCCGTAAAAATGTAGTCGATAGTTAACGTACGGATTAACTACATACTCACATTGCACGAATGAATTAGCGATTTGCACATCTTCTTTTGAGAGTTTCCCATCTTGCTGAACGCCGATGATTGCCTCAAAAGCCCGAATGTTTACACTGTTTCTGCCCTCTCCAGCATTAATAATATGGTCAATAAGTGCTTCAGCCACTTCCTGGCTTTTGAATAAATTGCCGTGGTATTTATTCCAATAGTACTTTCTATGGATTTTAAATGCCTCAGCCTTAGTGAAGTCCTTTTTGCCCCATATTTCCTGATTAATTCCGAATCCTTTGCCTTCAAATTTGATGAGTTTAGAGAAGTACTTATCAAAGGATGCTGCTTGAAGATGAACAGACACAAAGCTGACCAGAAACCCAGTCAGAAACATGCGTTGCAGTTGTTTCATGTATTATTTCGATATGTGGAGCACAAAGGTACAAATTAAATACCTGATTATCAAACACTTACCAAATTCTTTATTAAATGGCATCTTAAAACGCGCCAATTTATAGGTAACTTATTACCATATTTTTTGTTTTAGCATCAAGAAATTTTATTAGAATATTCCTAACATATTTCTAGGAAAAGTACCATATTTCTAAAAAAAATACAAATTAATATAATACCGAATTGACAATTATTCCAATAATTATCCAACTGAAAAAAAAATTAGAAAAAAATTCAGATTTTGATTCTGAAAGCTTGATTTCGCCTATGTTATGGTATCTTAAGATGTCCTGATTCACATACTTTATTGATAAATTTTATTACGTATAGATTAGTACATTTCTCAACCTTAAGTGTAACTTTTATAATTAAGCTTATTTAAAAGCTATTCTTTAAATTATATTTTTGTTAAGTCAACTTAAATGGCGCAAAAAACGCTCAAAACGCTGTTTTTCAAGCGAAAATTCGCTATATTCGTTTAGTTATTTTCAGGAAATAATTTACTAACTTTATTCATTATTGTATTATTCTCATAACAACTATTGCAAAAACAAGTATTTTAAGTCAAATAAATAAAATTTGGTTTCAAAGTTGTTATGCCAAATAAATTTGGTATTATATTGCATTTCAATTGCTGTATATACTCTTTATATATAACAATTCAGAAGATTATTAGGAAATAAACTTCATGTTTAAATTACAAATTATCTAATCAGAGTACAATTTAAAACCCTATAAATTTTATCGCACGATGACTGAAGCAGAACAAGTAATGGAACAAGGTCTATATCGTTCGGAATTCGAGCATGATGCCTGTGGTATTGGCTTTCGGGCCCATCTAAAAGGGAGAAGATCTCATGGAATTGTTGCCGATGCAATAAAAATGCTTGAACGCATGGACCACCGTGGTGCATGTGGTTGTGACCCTAACACGGGTGACGGTGCCGGTATTTTATTGCAGATACCCCATGAATTCTTTTTAGATGAATGCAATAAATTGAATTTCCAATTGCCTTCAAGTGGTGAGTATGGTGTAGGAATGATTTTCTTTCCGATGAATGAAACGGAAAGAGAAGAATGCAGAGAGATACTTAACCGAAAGATTGAGCGAATTGGATTAGAATTATTGGGGTATAGAGTTGTACCTACCAGAGGAGATTGTTTAGGCGAAGGCTCAGGATCTGTTGAACCTCATGTTGAACAGGTGTTTATTAAACGTCCGTCTGATATTACCGAAGAAATTGATTTTGAAAGAAAATTGTATATTCTTCGTCAATATGCTTCACGTATTATCCGTGAATCAGTTGCCGGAGCAAAAGAACATTTCTATTTCTCATCACTTTCTTGCCGTACTATCTCTTACAAAGGGCAATTAACTACAGAGCAACTTAAGTATTATTTCCCTGATTTATGGAATGAATCAGTAACTTCTGCTTTCGCAGTTATACACTCTCGTTTCTCAACCAACACATTTCCATCATGGAAATTGGCACAACCTTTCCGCTTTATTGCACACAATGGTGAAATAAATACAGTAAAAGGGAATGTGAATTGGATCAGAGCCGGAGAAAAGTCTTTTGTATCAGAGTTTTTCACAAAGGAAGAAATGGATATGGTTCTTCCGATTTGTGATGCAGGGAATTCTGACTCTGCCCAATTAGATAATGTAATCGAATTGCTTTACCTATCAGGTCGTTCATTACCTCACGTAATGATGATGCTCGTGCCAGAGGCCTGGGATGGCAATGAACATATGGATCCTGTACGGAGAGCATTCTACGAATATCATGCGGCTATCATGGAGCCTTGGGATGGCCCGGCTTCTATCTCATTTACTGATGGTAAAATGGTAGGTGCTACTCTTGATAGAAATGGTTTACGTCCGTCTCGTTACTGGGTATTAGACGATGATACTGTTGTAATGGCATCAGAAGCAGGTGTATTAGATATTGATCAGGCTAAAGTTGTCTCAAAAGGCCGTCTTCAACCAGGCAAAATGTTTATTGTAGACATGGAGCAAGGAAGAATTATCCCAGACGAAGAAGTAAAGGCTGATATTTGTTCGCGACAACCTTATCAGGAATGGCTAGATGAATATAAAATAAAAACTTCTGTATTGCCAAAATCTATCCGTCCATATCAGAATTATAGTGAAGAAACACTATTGAAAAGACAGGTGACTTTTGGTTTTACTTCAGAAGATTTAAGAATGATTCTGGCGCCTATGGCTCAAACTGGCATGGAAGCAATTGGCTCTATGGGTGTAGATACACCATTGGCTATTCTTTCAGATCAAAGTCAGCATCTTTCTTATTATTTCAAGCAATTGTTTGCGCAGGTAACCAACCCTCCTATCGACTCAATCAGAGAACGTTCTATTATGTCGTTGATTTCGTTTGTAGGTTCAAATGAAAACATCCTGACAGAATCACCTTTGCATTGCAGGATGTTTGAGTTAGAACAACCTGTGTTGACAGTTGAAGAATTTGACAAACTTCGTTTTGTAGATTATAAGGGTTTCCAGGCAAAAACTATCAATACGTATTTCAATGCTAAAGCCCCTGATACAGGAAAAGCATTAGAATTTGCCTTAGATAGAATTTGCCGCTACGCAGAAGATGCCATTGAAGATGGTTTTGAAATTCTGATTCTTTCAGATAGAGCGATTGATTCAGATCACGCGCCTATCCCATCTTTATTAGCTACTGCTGCTATTCACCATCATCTGATTAAGAAAGGTATCAGAGGAAAAGCAGGTATCGTAGTAGAAGCAGGTGATATCTGGGAAACGCACCACTTTGCTACTTTGATTGGTTACGGTTGTTCGGCTATATGCCCATATATGGCTTTCGAGACCATCTCGTGGATGAACAAGAAAAGCATGATTGAAGGAACATTTGAGGACTATACACTTTATAAAAACTATGTTAAGGCAGTTAATAAAGAGTTATTGAAGATATTCTCGAAAATGGGTATTTCAACCTTGCAATCATATCAGGGTGCTCAGATTTTTGAATGTATCGGTTTGAATAAACAGGTTATTGATAAATACTTCACCGGAACAATCTCGCGGATTGGTGGCATGGGCATAGCCGAAATCGCCAAAGAAGCGATTGTACGCCACAAAGTTGCTTATCCTGATGTACCTCAAGTTTCTGTACAAAGACTGGAAGTAGGTGGAGTTTACCAATGGAAACAACGTGGAGAACGCCATATGTTTAATCCACAAAGCATTCACTTATTGCAACAGGCTGGTAGAGTCGGTGAAAAGGATTTAGAAAAAGGTTATTCAGTTTTCAAACAATACTCGAAACTGATTAACGATCAAGGTACTGATGCTCTAACCATCAGGGGCTTATTGAGATTCAAAAAAGGCAATCCAATTCCGATAGAAGAAGTAGAGCCTGTGGAAAGCATCTTCAAACGTTTTGCTACTGGTGCAATGTCTTTCGGTTCAATTTCATGGGAAGCACATACTACTTTGGCTATTGCGATGAACCGTATTGGTGGTCGTTCGAATTCTGGTGAAGGTGGTGAAGATGAAATTCGTTACGAATTAGACCAAAATGGTGATAATTTAAGTTCAAGCATTAAGCAAGTAGCTTCTGGTCGTTTTGGAGTAACAAGTCATTACCTCACTAATGCGAAAGAACTACAAATTAAAATGGCACAAGGGGCTAAACCTGGTGAAGGTGGGCAGCTCCCGGGCCATAAAGTTGATGATTGGATTGGGCGTGTACGTCATAGTACACCGGGTGTAGGTCTTATCTCCCCTCCTCCTCACCATGATATTTATTCAATTGAGGATTTGGCGCAGTTGATTTATGACCTGAAAAATTCCAATCGTGATGCGCGTATATCAGTAAAATTAGTATCTGAGGCCGGTGTTGGCACAATTGCCACAGGTGTTGCTAAAGCACACTCTGATGTGATTTTGATTGCTGGTCATGACGGTGGTACAGGAGCTTCTCCTCTATCATCTATCAGACATGCTGGTTTACCTTGGGAACTTGGTCTAGCAGAGACTCACCAGACTTTAGTTAAAAATAAATTGCGTGGTAGAGTAGTTGTACAGGCTGATGGCCAGATTCGTACAGGTAAAGACCTGGTAATTGCAGCTTTACTAGGTGCAGAAGAATTTGGTGTGGCTACTGCAGCTTTAGTATCGGTAGGTTGTATCATGATGCGTAAATGTCACTTAAATACTTGTCCGGTGGGTGTAGCTACGCAGAACAAAGAGCTTCGTGCCATGTTTAGCGGTAAACCAGAACACGTAGTGAATATGTTCACCTATTTGGCGAGAGAAATGCGTGAAATAATGGCTGAATTAGGTTTCCGTACCGTCAACGAAATGATTGGTCAAGTACAGTTCCTTGAAAAACGTGATGATTTAGCCCACTGGAAATACAAGAAAATTGATTTAAGCGGTATTCTTTATAAAGAGCCAACTACACTTGATGTTGCGCAATACAAACAAGAAGAGCAAGACCATGGTATTGCGAATGTCCTTGACTGGCAGATGATTAAAGACGCGCAGGCTGCTATCAATGATAAACAGGAAGTAACAGCAGAATATACGGTAAATAATCTGAATCGTAGTATCGGAACTATGACTTCGAACGAGATTTCGAAAATACATAAAGGCGAAGGTTTACCTTATGGGACTATCCATTTCAAATATCGTGGTACCTCAGGTCAGTCTTTCGGTGCATTCTCTACCAAAGGTTTAAAACTGGAATTAGAGGGTGATTCGAATGACTACTTCGGAAAAGGTCTTTGTGGAGCCGAATTAATTGTATATCCTGATAGAAAAGCGAAGTTTAAAGCTGAAGAAAACATGGTTATTGGTAACGTTGCTTTCTATGGTGCAACTTCAGGTGAAGCATATATCAGAGGGATGGCAGGTGAGCGTTTCTGTGTAAGAAATTCGGGTGCTAAAGTAGTAGTTGAAGGTATTGGTGATCATGGTTGTGAATATATGACTGGTGGCCTGGCTATTATCCTTGGTAAAACCGGAAGAAACTTTGCAGCGGGTATGAGCGGAGGTATTGCTTATATTTATGATGTTGATGGCGATTTTGATTCGAAATGCAATAAAGAAATGGTTGGTTTAGAAAAACCAGACATTGAAGATGCTGAAATGTTGAAAGCCTTTATTGAAAAACACTTAAGTGTAACCAATAGTACTGTTGCTCAAGCAATCCTGGCTGACTTTAACGCTGAAGTTTCTAAATTCGTGAAAGTAATGCCGACCGACTACAAACGTGTATTGCTTGAAAGAAAGAAGAAAGCAGAACATGAAAAAGTTTTAGCATAATGCTAATCACAGAGAAGATAAAGCGCTAAGTTTCATCTTCTCTGAAACTTAAACATCCTAAGATATACACAAAATCATAATAAAGAAATGGGAAAACCAACCGGTTTTTTAGAATTTGAACGTCAGCCATCCTTAAAACGTGATGTTCTTGAAAGAAAAAAAGATTATAATGAGGTAGAAACCAGTTATGATGCCAATCAGACACGTGAGCAGGCAGCTCGCTGTATGGATTGTGGCGTTCCGTTCTGTCATAGTGGTTGTCCTCTTGGCAATATCATTCCAGAATTCAATGATGCTGTATGGGAGCAAAACTGGGAATACGCCTATCAGATATTAAGTTCAACTAATAATTTCCCTGAATTTACTGGCAGAATCTGCCCTGCCCCTTGTGAAGCATCTTGTGTATTAGGCATTAACAAACCTCCTGTAGCTATTGAATATATTGAGAAATCAATTATTGAAAAAGCCTACGAAAATGGTTGGGTGAAACCAAATATTCCTGCCAAAAGAACCGGTAAAAAAGTAGCCGTTATCGGCTCTGGACCAGCCGGTTTGGCAGCAGCGTCTCAATTAAATAAAGCAGGCCACTGGGTAACCGTTTTTGAAAGAGCTGACGAAGTAGGTGGTTTATTAAGATACGGTATTCCTGATTTCAAACTGGATAAATCGGTAGTAAAACGGAGAGCGGCTGTAATGGAAGAAGAAGGCATAGTTTTCAAAACCAATGCGAATGTAGGTGTAAATATCAAAGCTAGCGATTTAGTACGTGATTTTGATGCAATTGTTTTGGCAGGTGGTTCTACTGTACCAAGAATGATTGATATTAAAGGGAAAGAATTAAAGGGTATTTATCCTGCTATGGAATTCCTTAGCCAACAGAATAAACGCGTATCAGGCATTGATCTCATTACCGACCATAAAGGTGATGCCTATGCAAACGGTGAATTATTAGCGACAGGGAAAAATGTAATGGTCATTGGTGGTGGTGATACTGGTTCTGACTGTGTGGGTACATCGAATCGTCATGGTGCGAAGAGCATTACCCAAGTGGAAGTAATGCCTGAACCGAGTATTGATGATAAAAAACAGCCTTATTATAAATTCAGAGCAGAAACTACGCCTTGGCCTAACTGGCCTTTGACTAAGCGTACTTCTACTTCACATGAAGAAGGTTGCGAACGTCTATTCAGTATCAATGTAAAAGAGTATATTGGTGATGCGGATGGCAATCTGAAAGGTATTTTAATTTCAGAAGCTGCTATGTTCAATGGTACTAGAGTCGAGATGAATGAAAGAGAAATTCCTTGTGAATTGGCTTTAATCGCTGCTGGCTTCCTAAATCCACAGCAAGAATTGTTAGAACAATTGGAAGTTGACATAGATGAAAGAAAAAACGTAAAAGCTTTAGAATATCAGACGAATAAATCTAAGATATTTGCAGCAGGCGATATGCGTCGTGGACAATCTCTGGTGGTGTGGGCAATTTCAGAAGGGCGTGAATGTGCCAGAAAAGTAGATGAATATTTGATGGGAGAATCGTTATTAGAGGCTAAATCAGTATCGATGATTTCTCCAGCTTATATTGGTATTTGATTTTATCTTCTAAAAAATATTGAGCCGCACCTATCGGAGCGGCTCAATTTATTTAAATTTATATCTGGTCAATTATTCAGATAGTCCTTAATATTATTTTCAATTCGTTTAATAATGTCTTCCGCTGTTGAAGGTTCAAACTTCTCTCCTGCTACTTTTTCGTAAAGTTCAATATAGCGTTTTGATATTTCTTCAACCTTTTCATCAGTCATTTCTGGCACTACTTGTCCTTCTTTGCCCTGGAAATTGTTGGCAATTAACCACTCTCTTACAAATTCTTTAGATAATTGTTTTTGTGGCAACCCATGTGCAAGATTTTCTTCATATCTATCAGCATAGAAATATCTTGATGAATCGGGTGTATGAATTTCATCAATCAAGTAAATTACACCATCTTTCTCACCAAACTCATATTTGGTATCAGCAAGAATTAATCCTTTTTCTGCAGCTATTTCTGTACCTTTGGCAAATAAAGCTAGCGCATATTTTTCAAGTTGCGCATATTTATCTTCCGGCACTAAACCTCGGCTAATAATTTCTTCGCGAGAAATATCCTCATCGTGTCCTTCATGTGCTTTAGTAGATGGCGTTATGATTGGCGTTGGAAATTTCTGGTTTTCAACCATCCCTTCAGGCAACGTTACACCGCACAAAGTTCTTAAACCACTTTTATAAGTACGCCAGCTATGACCGACCAGATAACCTCTTACAACCATTTCTACTGGAAAAGTCTCACATTTAATACCTATTGATACATTTGGGTCTGGTGTTGACAGCAGCCAGTTAGGTACAATATCTTTAGTGGCTTTTAGAAATTTCGAAGCTATCTGATTTAATACTTGCCCTTTAAAAGGGATTGGTCTAGGTAAAATTACATCGAAAGCCGAGATCCTATCCGAAGCGATCATTACTACTTTATCGTTAAAATCATATACATCACGAACCTTCCCACGATAAAACCCTGTCTGACCTTCGAAATTGAAATGTGTCTCTTTTACTACAGAAATTTTTGTCATACTTATTAATATAATTATTTAAATCTTAACAGACCTTACCAGTCTTTTTCGTTTTTGCTATTCTTTTTATTGGCATTTTTCCTCCTGGGGGTATATTGCAGCTCATTACTTTTCATGGCTTCTAATATCAGTAATGCTTTTTCTCTGCTCATCTTTTCAGGATTAGTAGATTGCAACTCATCCTTTTTCTCATTTGATTGCTGAGTTTCTGAATTTTCAGGCGTTTCGACCTGACTTTGTGACGGAGGCGGAGGATTATTATCAGGTAGTCTCTTTTTCAATAATTCATAATTATACCTTGCCGTTAGATTATCAGGATTTTTCTGCAAAGCCTCTTTGAATAATTGCATAGCAGTCATACTATCTTTCTGCATTGCGTTAATTACCCCAATCTGGATTAATGCCCCTGTAAAAATCTGCTCATCACTCACTCTCAATAATCTTTTGTACTCTAACAATGCTCTGGTTGTATCTTTCGTAAAGAAGTAGGAATGAGCCATATTTAGTCGTGCTTCAGGCTCCAGATTAAAAGAAATATCGGCTAAATTCTGATACTTGTCTCGGGCTAATGCATAATTTTTATTCATAAAGGCGGTTCCAGCCTCAATTTTTAGCCTGTTTCTCTCTGAAACATTCGTCAATGAGCGAATATTCAGAAAAAGCAAAATGATATAAAAGAACCAGGTATTCATTAATAATTTGCCTGTGATTAAAGTTTAATCGTTCGGATTGTAATTAAAATATCTATAATCATTAATATGAGTGCCAGAAAAACAAAGTAAAAGTATTTGTTATTTGCGACAGTCATTTTTCGAGTATCAACCCAGTTATTTTCGAGTTGTCCCACTTCCTTTAAAATAGCTGCAACGTCATTTACCTGATTTGATAACTGGAAATATTTACCGTTCAACACTTTTGTTAATTCTTTCAAATACGCTGCATCTAACTTTGAAATAATTTCAATTCCATTTTTATCTTTCTTGAAAGCATTACCCTCTTTAATTTTCCCACCTAGTGGAGTTCCTACCCCTAGTGCTAAAAAGTTTATGTTATTTTTTCTTAAATCCTGAATAACACCAGACTCCAGTTCTCCGAAATCTTCACCATCACTCACCATAATAATAACCTTTGCTCGACGATTTGGAGCATTACCCGATGTAAATTTGCTTTGAATCAGTTTTAGAGCTGTATTTATATCTGTGCCTGATTCAGTAAATAAATCACTACTTAATTTCTGAATAAACAGATTTAAGGCATCTCTATCATAGGTAAGAGGTATATGTACATAGGCACTAGCCGAAAAAACAACAATCCCTACCCTATCAGATTTCAATGCATTCAAATTCTTAGCTATTTCAAATTTCACTTTTTCAAGCCTGGTGGGTTCTATATCCACCGCATCCATCGATTTAGATACATCGAAGGCAAAATATACATCTTTTCCGCTAGCTTGTGCTTCAATTTCGCTCACCCCAAAACTTGGCCCAAGCAAACCAATAATACAAAGACCTAAGTAGGCAGTTCTGATAAAAAACTTAATAACTACTGAGCGCGAGGTTGTACCTAAACGTTTGGCAATTATGTATGTTCGCGCAAAATATACGATATATACTAAGAGAAAAATGCCAATAAAAATGTATTCAACTATGGTGAGAGGTTTTATCCAATTCATACTTTATAATGATATTTCATTAGTTTCCCCTCAGCAAAATTTTTATATTTGCGAAAAGTACACAAAATTGCAAAAATTATTTCAATGTCGAAGTTGATTAAAAAAGTTTTTCCTCTTATAATAACTTTTATTATTAGTCTATCGATAGGACTGCTCATTGGAGAGTTTGCTATCAGGCTATTTTTCCCTCAAGTTACCTCGCCAGTTCAGTTCTTTTATGATGAAAAATTAGGCGGCATGGTGCCTGTACCTAACCAAAAAGGCTTCAAAGACCATCCGAAAGTATATTATTATGAGTATCAGAATAATGACATTGGTATGCGCGATACGCGTAAAGTAGCTGACTATCAGAAATATCCATATAAAATTCTTTGCCTGGGCGACTCATTCACATATGGATGGGGAGTAAATGATAATGAGACATTTGCCAAAATTTTAGAACGAAAAATCAATAAAGATACAATTGCAGTGCTTAATGCTGGAGTATCTGGGGTAGGTACAGACTATGCGCTAAAGTTCTTTCAGGTAAGAGGTAAAGATCTAACCCCAAATACTGTTATTTACTTCTATTTTGATAACGATATAAATGACAATAAGGCAAATGCTTATTTTCATATTGAAAATGATTCGATTATAACAAATCAGCAAAATTCTTATGCAACGGTTAATGCACTGAAAAAGAATAAGCTTGTAGAAAATAAGCTGTATAACTGGTTATCCTCTAATTCTCAGTTATTTGGTCTGATTCGCTATAATATCGGCTTGATGTGGAATAAAAAAGTGAGTGATGCCAATAAAGCACTCGAAGCAGATGCTGATGCGGCTGACAGTTTTAAGACTCAGAAAACCTCTCCAAAAAATGATACTGCCAAAGCAGTAATAGTACAAGAGAAAAGTAATGTTAATAGGGCTGCAACTCAAAAAGTACATATCTCAACAGAAGAACCCTTGTATCACACTTATAAATATTTGTCTGCCTTAGATGCTGCCGCTAAGAAACAAGGGGTTAATTTTTTAGTATTTTATATTCCTTCTCATACTTCTTTAGAAGAGTTTCAGAAATCAGGTACCATCGGTGTAGAAAATGCTTTAATTACTTACTGTCAGCAAAATCAGATTAAGTTCTTCTCATTCAAAAATGAGATAGTAAAAAGAAAGAATCCGATAGAGACTCTATACTTACCTGTGGATTTTCATTGGAATCAGAAAGGACACGCACTGGCTGGCGATTATTTATACAAGACTTTAAAGCAAGAAAAGATCGTTCCATGATTAAAGAACTATTACTTAAATTTCACTTTTAAAACTCGCTGCTCAATCAATTTCCATGAAGCATAGGCAACGCAAACTACAATAATACCCATTACAATCAAATCCCATATACTACCAAAAAGATTATAGCTCAGCATAGTATTGATAACCGGCAAATGGTATATATATATTCCATAAGATATATCATTCTCATTAAGCAGTTTTTTACTCAAATGAACAAATGAAAAAGCAAAGGAAATACTTACTAGTGATAGCAAGGTATTAGCTATGATTCCCCATCTTGAAAGGTCGTAAGGGTCAATATAATACTTCAGCCAGGTATGAAATATTAATGTATAGGCAACATATATTGCCACCCATATAAATACTTTTCCTCTTAGAAATTTTTCTAACCAGCCAAAGTTTTTGTAAATGGCTATACCTGTTAAAAAGAAATTCAAATAATAAAATACGGTGTTACCTAAAAATTTGGAGATTAGTTCATGGCTTAAAATCCATGAATCGGTATTAATAAAATATTTTGTAAAAACTGATAAAGTAAATAGAACCCCAATAATAATATTATTATATATGAGCTTCTTAGGCAAATTAATAATATACAGCAATATTGGCAATATCAGGTAAAACTGCAACTCAACTGCTATACTCCATAAACTTCCATTTGGGTGTCCAGCTCCCCACGTCTTTAATGAAGGGGGAACATAAAACTGTAAAAATGAAATCTGTGCAGCAAGCCAGATTAATAAGTCTTTAACTACGATTGGCTTAATAAAATAGATAAGCAATAAAGCAGTAATAATAGTACAAACCCACAATGCCGGATAAATTCTTAAAGCCCGATTTCTGAAATATTTCTTTAAATCGAATTTATTTCGCTCTAATGAATGACTAATTAAGAATCCACTGATAGTAAAGAAAACAGGTACTCCAGGAAAATGAAAAAGTACAGACAAGAAGTTGTACATGTATGTATCGTTAAAAATTTTGAAATGAACAGCCCCATGCCAGATCAATACCTGAAATGCAGCCATTAATCGTATCAAATCAAAATTATTAGTTCTATTTATCTGCATATAACACTTTTTTAAAACCATTATACATTTCGTGAGCCACTTGTTCGGGAGAGTATTTTTTAATTATTTCTTTAGAAATTTTCCCAAAACTTTCAATTTTATCAGGCTCATTAACAAATTTCTTCATAATATCAGCCATTTCATCAGTATCATAAGGGTTAAAGGTATAACCATTCTGACCATTTTTTACTAAATCATGTGAGGACCCACATTTATTTGATACTACTACAGGCATTCCACAAACCATTGCCTCATTTACCACCAAACCCCAAGGCTCAGAATAACTAGGCAAGACAAAAACATCGCCCAATGCCATAAATCTGGGAACATTATACCATGCTTGCCCTTCGATAAACCGTACTCCTTCTAATTGGGTATCGGCCACATATTTTCTTAACTTTTCACCTTCTGCCCCATCACCTAAAATAATTAATCCCCAATCTTTAGCTTCTAACTTTGAAAAGGCAATCAATAAATTGTTTACATTTTTAATAGCCATTAATCTACCTGTGTAGATAAAATTATAAGGTCTTAAATTGTATTTCTGCTTTTCAGCTTTCCGGTTTAGCAAAGCTTCGTTATGAATCAATTCAACTCTCTGATTATCTACTGCATTATTTTCCAGTAAAATCTGCTCAGGTTTGGCGCCAAATTTAAGCATATATTCTGCAGCTTTTGATCCATAACAGAAGAATCCTTGTGCTCTATTGACTACAAATTTTTTAATGGCTTCTTTCCACCACAGATTAGGTTTATCATCTTCAGTAGAATCAACTGAAATAATTACTTTAATACCATTTAATCGGCAGTAAAAAATTACAGAATTCATGGCCGCTTCATAATATCCAGAGACATTCACTACATCAGGTTTGAATTTACGCACCCAATACAACATTTTCTTCGCTCTTGTCGTATTAGGAATATTCTCATAGTAATCATCAACCAAAACCTGATAATTGTATTGATGGATACTTCTATCGACAGGTCCTAGATTGGCTCGGGTTATTTCGTTTAAAGAAGTTTGAAGAACTAATAATTCATCTTTAGTATTTGTGTTGACTATTTTCTGAAGTTCGGAGTAAATTTTGCCTTTGTAATGAGACCAAAGGTATTGATGAATGATAAGTATCCGCATTCGCTACCGTTTTTTTCTTTTAATAACAATGGTCCAAAATTACAAAATTTTCCTCCTTAAAATAGAAAATTAATCGATATTAAATGACATTTAGGTATAGGTAAAGTATATTTGTAAAAAAAAATAAGATGATAATCTACATAGACTTATTAATCAATAAATTATTAAAATATCGGCAAAGTCTAGGGTTAAGCTTTTTCTTCTTTGGCGCCCCTATCATTTATTTCCTGAGAGATGGTCTAAAATTGGCGCCTAATAGCACTGCCTTTACTGCTGCATTGACTTTTGGCAGTATATTATTGGCTTTCCCTTTTACTATAAAAAAACTGTATCAAACAAATACCTTAGGTTATTTACTTTGTCTGGCCTATTCTGCAATTGCAATATTTTATCTAGCCGCCTATGCACCTAATAGGGGTTGGTTTACCAATACAACTGTTGAAGCAGTGTATCAGGCCTTGATATTATTGTCGATGTTCATCTTTGCAGGAACCTCTATTAACTCTCTGAAAGATACTTTTCTCTTGTTTTCGCTGGTAATATGTGTCATCGGAGGGTTAAGTCTTTTATATTATGTATTCCGGAACCCATTATATGTAGTTGGTATGCGAGCTTCTATCAGTTTTAGTGGAGACGATGAGGTATCTTCTATGGGAAACCCACATATCTATGCTAAAAGTGCCTATTGTGGCCTGGTTGCCGGAATTCTTTTGCTACGAAGTGAGAAGCGCATGCTTTGGCGTTTGGGATATATCGGTAGCATTGTGGTCCTATTATTAGTGCTCGCACTTTGCCAGGCGATGGCTATTATTCTTGTAACGGGTATATTTTTCTTTTTTTATTATATCACGAACATTAATGCTCATAATATTTATAAAGTTTTGAAGTGGACCTTTGGATGGCAAGGGCTTTTATTATTCTTCATAGCTTGTGGTGGTGTTTATTATCTTTGGGAACATACGCGATTTGATGAGTATTTCATTAATGTTTCTAATATTATTACTGAGAGGATTGAGCGGATTTTAACTTCTTTAACCGACACTAAGACGGCTACCACTGTAAAATTAGCAGGTGACGATTCTGCCTCCACCCGGGTAACAAATATCACTAATTTATTTAAAAGCATTGATGAAAGATTAGAAGATGGTGATTGGCTGACCGTAATTTTTGGCAATGGCTATCACCATAAATATCTCGATTCGCCACTTTTTCAAACCCTTAATGATTTGGGTATAATGGGCTTCTTTGTCTTTACTACGCTTCATATTATATTATTGATTTGGGTATTTAAAGAGATATTTAATCCATCTACCGATTTTACCCTTTTTACAGCCTATGTATTTCTGGCGACTGTTATTCAGAATTTTACGATGGGAATGCCTTATGATTATCAGCGTTGGACAGCCATCATTTTTGTGGCCCGATTTGCCCTGAATTATAAACCTGTGAAAATCATAAAAGCAAAAGTAACTGAATCTACGTTGGCTACTTAAATTATAAAGTACAACTTGCGTTTCTACCCTAAATCACCTATGAAGTATCTTAATGTAGTATTCTTAATCGTGCTATTTTCATGTAATAAGGAGGTTGATTCTTATCAATTTTCTGAGAATATTACTATTTATCAATCTGAACCAAGGGAGAAAACTGTCAATAATACCTCTACTAATACGCTACCAGCTGAGATGGTTTATGTGCCAGGGGGATTTACGCAAATTGGTGCAGAAGATGGAGTGGAGTGGGAAAAGCCTATGTTCTGGGCACAGGTAAAACCTTTCCTGATGGATGCCCATGAAGTAACTGTTGGAGATTTCAGAAAGTTTGTCTTAGCTACTAATTATAAAACTGAAGCAGAAAAATTTGGGGATGGTGGGATTCTGAATGAAGAAACCAAACAATGGGTATTGGAAAAAGGGGCAAGTTGGGAATATCCTTATGGGAAAAAAGCGGATAAAGCCCCCGATAATTTCCCAGTCACTCAGGTATCCTGGAATGATGCCAAAGCCTATTCTCAATGGGCTGGTAAAAGACTCCCTTATGAAATAGAATGGGAACACGCAGCCAGAAATGGTATTAACTCTAAATTGCAATACCCTTTTGGCAATGAGTTGGTAGCTGGCGGTAAGTATCTGGCGAATACCTGGAATGGTACTTTCCCAAATTTTGATAAAACCCTTGATGGCTTCCATTTTGCTGCTCCGGTTGGTTCATTCAACAAATCTCCTTTAGGAATTTACGATATGAGTGGCAATGTATGGGAATGGTGTGAGGACTGGCGAACTGACTACGCCGATTTACTTAAGGGCGTTAAGAGAGAATCAAACGAGAAGAAAGAAAAAGTACAACGTGGTGGCTCGTTTTTGTGTGAGCCTTCGTGGTGCCATGGATACAGGGTTTCTGGCAGGTCTTTTACTACGCCTGAGACAAGTTTGATGCATGTAGGTTTTCGTTGTGTAAAAGACATTCAATAAAAAATTAGCCCCCACCAGTGGCAGAGGCTAATCTGAGCTATTGAGTGAATCTATACTATTTACAAACGCTTAATTTTCAGTACTACTCCTACTTTCACAATATTGCTGGACAAACCATTCAGTTTCCATAAGTCGTCCACTGTAACATTGTAGTTTACTGAAATTCTGAACAAGGTCTCATCTTTCTTTACCGTATGATACAGAAAATTTACTTGTTGTTCTGTGGTTTTTTCTTTTAAGGTATTAGTGCTTTGAGGCTTAACCGAAGGTGTGACATTACTCTCTGGTTCGTTCTTAGTTTGAACGGGAGAGATAACAGTACTTTTTTCAACAGTTTTCGGCAAATTTAAGTTCATTGTTTGTTCTTTCCTAATTTCTTGCGATAAAGGTGAAGAATTTAATTCCTTTTCTTTAGCCGATATAATATCCTCGTTCTCGCTTTTCTTTAAACTAATAACTTCATTTACTTTTACATTCCCTTTGTCAACCAATACAACGGTATCAATTTTCATTGGTTCTTTATTGAGTGCCTCTTCATTAAACTCCGAATTACTTTGATCCCTGACAATTGCGTCTATAGCTTCAAGTTCATCTGGCATATTAATGTATTCAACCGGTTTGTTTTTAGGTCGGGTTGTCTGCAACCAGATTATCCTCCCTCTTTGTAAACGCTGAACAGTCTCAAATCTGTTATATTTTAACAAGTTAACGAGCTTAACTCCATAAGTCTGAGAAATGCTCCATAAAGTTTCTCCTTCTCTTACCACATGAAATGGAACACTTGCTTTGTTACTCTTATCTTCCAGATAATAGACCTGCCCTATTTGCAGCAAGTCGTTTTCTTTAATATCATTATACTCAACAAATTTCTTTAGTGGAATATCAGCTTTATAAGCCAGATTGACTGCATTATCACACATTTCAGCCTGTATTCCAGCTAAGTTATTTATCTGATAGAAAATTCCGCCCTTACCCTTACTTTTTGCATTGTCGTTTTCCTTTTTTAATAAGGGAAAACCTAAATCCTTTGTGGGCAATACTGATTTTTTTGATAATTCAGTCAACACTCTTATTTCACTGAACCGGTTAATTGGTATTACTACCAAAACCTGACAATCCGTATCCGGCACATTCTTGGCTAAAAGCCACGAATTATATTCATTCAATACAGTCAGGTCAACTTTCAATTCGGCTGAAATCCTGTTCAGGCTCTTTCCCTTACTATACGGGTATTCATATACGATTTTGGGTACTTGAGGCTTGAAAGCCGGGAACTCCTGCTCAATCACTAACTTATAGGCCAGAAATTGTAACAAAGCCATATAAGCCGGACTGTCTAAGGCTATGTATTCATTTTCGTTACTCGAACTATTTGCCCACTTACGATTAACCTCTAATTGGTTAATAATTTTCTTGTGCGCAATTAATGAATACAGGGTTGCACCCCAGTTATTATATAATACATTATTTCTTCTTAAACACAGTGCTGCACCACGGGTAGCTAAAATCAAATGCTTTCGTTCATCAACCTGTGTGTTAATCAGCAAATCAACCTCTTCAGCTTTTTGTCGATCTAAGCACCAGTAAACACCTGAATCAGGAATACCATTTTTTTCAATAGACGACTGATATTTGTCGTAATTGACAAGAAATTTAAAGTCGTCAGGGACTCCCTGCTCTCTAAGAATTGGCTCAACAATGGGAAAGAACAAAGACGCTTTTTCTAATTTATTTAAAAGCACCTGCCGATTAGATTGAATGTCTTTCATTTCATTCAGCACGAGATACTTCGTAACATCGTTTAGCTGAAAGGTAACATTCGCAAATTTAACCTCGTTTGGAACTACTGGGTTGTATATGAAAATATCTGATGCAAATGAATTATTGTTCAGCCAACAACCCAGTAGTAAATTCAAGTAAACAATATTTCTAAAAGCACGTAAGTCCATTTTTAGATTAACTGTTACTGTAAATGGGAGACACAGATGTATCTCCCATACAGTTGATAACTTTACGTTGGGTTTGAGTTTGAACTTGCGTTCTCGCCATGGCCTACCATTGTGTGCGGTTTAACCATTTTTTAATTTAATTAGGAAAGCTTATTTTGTAATTCTGATGCTAAAGTAAAAGACGCATTTTATATTTCCAAATGTAAACGCTATTTTTTTTTATAATTTCTATTAAAATTATTTTTTCAAAAAATAGTGAAAATTTCAAACAAAAATATAACCTATTGACTATCAATAGGTTACTTTAAAACAGATTATTTTCTCCACTTTTTATATTGGTTAATCAAACCATTAGTAGAAGTATCGTGAGAATTAATTATAGTATCATCCTGTAGTTCAGGGTAAATTTTATTAGCTAATTGTTTACCAAGTTCAACACCCCATTGATCAAAGCTGAAAATATTCCAGATAATACCTTGTACAAATATTTTATGCTCATAAGCGGCTATCAGGCTTCCCAATGACTTAGGGGTAATTTTCTTAACTAATATTGAATTAGTAGGTCTGTTTCCCTGAAAAACCTTGTAAGGTGCAATTTTATCAATTTCTTCCTGCGATTTTCCAGCTAATTCTTTTATCACTTCTTCTGAAGTTTTACCATTCATCAAGGCCTCAGTTTGAGCAAAAAAGTTCGACAATAACATTTTGTGATGATCTCCTAGTGGATTATGAGAAATAGCTGGAGCAATGAAATCTGCAGGAATTAGTTTTGTGCCCTGGTGTATTAACTGATAAAAAGCGTGCTGACCATTAGTACCCGGCTCTCCCCAGATAATCGGGCCAGTCTGATAATTAACCTGATCACCTTTTCTATCTACATATTTACCGTTCGACTCCATATCCCCTTGTTGGAAGTAAGCTGCAAAACGGTGCATATATTGATCATAAGGAAGAATGGCGTGAGATTCAGCTCCGTAAAAATTATTATACCATACACCCAAGAGGGCTAAAATAACAGGAATATTTTTTTCAAATGGAGTAGTTCTGAAATGGTTATCCATTTCGTGAGCACCACTTAGTAAAGCTTCAAAATTTTCGAAACCAATATAACAAGCAATTGACAAACCAATAGCCGACCAAAGAGAGTATCTCCCTCCTACCCAATCCCAGAATCCAAACATATTGGCAGGGTCGATTCCAAATTTCTCTACTTCTTTCTGATTGGTTGAAATGGCTACGAAATGTTTCTTCACAAATTCGGAATCAACTGCTGTTTTCAAAAACCAATCACGAGCAGAATGGGCATTTGCCATAGTCTCTTGTGTAGTAAAGGTTTTTGAAGCAATCATGAACAGAGTTGTTTCAGGAGAAACTTTTTTCAAGGTTTCAGCAATGTGCGTTCCGTCAACATTTGATACAAAATGCACTTTCAGCTTCTTTGCATAAGGTTTCAACGCCTCAGTAGCCATTACAGGGCCTAAATCAGAACCACCGATACCAATGTTAACAATATCAGTGATAGTTTTATTAGTATAGCCTTTCCATGAACCAGAATTAACTTTTTCTGAAAAGTCTTTCATTTTCGCCAATACCTCATTTACTTCCGGCATTACATCATTGCCATCTACTAAAATCGGGTTATTGCTTCTGTTTCGAAGTGCTACGTGTAAAACAGCACGGTTTTCAGTCTGGTTAATTTTTGCACCTGTATACATCTGCTCAATAGCCTCAGAAAGATTACATTCTTGTGCCAGTTCAATCAGATAAGATATGGTACGGCCATTAATATTGTTTTTTGAATAATCAACTAAGATGTCGTTGAATTTCAGAGAGTATTTCTTGAAGCGGTTTTTGTCTTCTGCAAAAAGGTCTTTTAATTGCTTTTTGCTTATGGTTTTATAATGACTTTTGAGTTTTTTAAATGCCGGAGTTTGGGTAAAATCTATAGTAGGTAGCATAATTTATATACCTCCATCCCCTCTGGAGGCCTTGATTTGATTAGTATAAATTTCCTTCTAGGGGTTAGGAATCAGTCTTATTTAACACAAATATCGTCTAAATGACTTTTAGATGCTACAAAAACATTAAAATCTACATCACCACTGATGCCGTCGAGGCGGCCATTGGTGCTGTGTTGCCATAACATCAGTCTCGAACTTTCAAATCCTTCTAGTTTTCTACTGTCGTAATCCGATATCCAGAGTGGATAATCATCAAAGTTCCCTTTAATGTATTGACGATAAATATGTTTGTTAGTATATATAATAGGGTCTACACCATAATGGCTTTTTAAATGTTCTATAAATGTAGTTACATTGGCTACCAGTTTCTGTCTTACTTTTTTATTTAATCCTTGTACTTCAAAATCAACTACTGGAACAAAATCTCCTCCATCGAGTGAAACAGTATTGATAAAATTATTTGCCTGTAAGATTGGGTCAGCCCATGGAACATAAAAATGATAAGCACCTCTTATTAAACCTACTTTCTTGGCTTCTTTCCAGTTATTCTGAAAATCCTGGTCTTTTAAATCAGTTCCTTCAGTTGCTTTGATGAAGCAAAAGGTTACGCCCACGTTATCATTACTATTTTTTACTTTATGCCAGTCAATCTTTTTGTTGTGGTGAGATACATCAATGCCATGAATCGTGTAGCGCAGAGGTACTTTAATACCAAAGCTATCTACATACGTCCATTTCTGACCATCACTTACATAAACAGGGTACAGAATGATAAGCGAGATTACAACAAAAGCATAAAGGGTCTTTAAATTGAATATTCGCTTTACCAATGGTTTTGGCTGATCGGTCGTCTTACGTGTCAGGTTCTTTTTCTTTCTTTTCATTGACGCAATAGCGAAATCTTATCGATTATTCTAATGCTAATCTCATCGCAAATATTGTGCAAAAATAATCAAAAAATAAAAACCGGAAGTTTTTGCTCCCGGTTTTCTCAGAAAAATATACGATTAGCCAAATTATTTATTTGGTTGTGGTGTATATCTCAAATAAGGTTTTACCACATTTACGCCTTTCGGGAATTTATTGATAGCATCTTCTGTCGAAACTGCAGGTACTACAATGGTATCATCGCCATCTTTCCAGTCAGCAGGAGTAGCTACCTGATAGTTGGCTGTTAATTGTAAAGAATCAATTACACGTAGAATCTCCTGGAAGTTACGACCTGTGGATGCAGGGTATGTCAACGTCAATTTGATTTTCTTATCAGGCCCGATAATGAACACCGAACGAACTGTTGCTTTTTCAGAAGCATTTGGATGAATCATATCATATAAATTAGCCACGTTACGATCGCCGTCAGCAATAATCGGGAAGTTTACTTCTACCCCATTTACTTCTTCAATATCCGGAACCCACTTATTGTGCGAATCTATATCATCTACAGAAACAGCGATTACTTTTACGCCTCTTTTTTCGAAATCACCTTTCAAAAGTGCTGTTTTCCCTAATTCTGTTGTACATACAGGAGTAAAATCTGCTGGGTGCGAAAATAACAATCCCCATGAATTTCCGAGCCATTCATGAAAATGTATAGTACCCTGTGTGGTTTCTGCTGTAAAGTCAGGTGCAATATCTCCTAATCTAAGTGACATAAGCTTTATGATTTTAAAGATGAATAATGTTTAATAGCATTAATAATCTACTGATTTAGTAGATAATGTTTCTATACTTGATTTAGTTCCAAAGGTAGAGAAAAAAGTCTATCCTTATTTCTCTTTAGAATCATAAATTAACCAACAAAAAAGAGACCCCAAATGAAGTCTCCGTTAATACGTTTAAAGAGTCAATTATTGAAGCTGAGCCAAGGGAATTTTATCCTTATAATTCCAGAATGCTGAAACATTTACGATTTTCCATTGCCCGTTTACTTTTTCCATCAGGCGTACTTCTTTGCTTTGCAGGAAGTACTTTTGGTTGCGGTCACTATTATACTGGTCCCAGGTAAGGTGTGCGGCATTGTTTCCATAGAATTTATAACGGATATTCTCACGTTTTACTATGGGATGGCTATTGCCTGCTTCTTCTTTTTCATTGGGATTTTCTTTAATAAACTTGCCCAGATTCTTATTGATGCTTTCCCAGCCTACGCTGGCATCAAAAGTTCCATCGGCATTACTCCAGGCCTGATATGCGTAATCAGAGTGAGCAAATTGGTTTTGCCAACAATTATAATCTCTCTTGAAAAAACAATCAGTTTCGGATTGAATCACAGCCATGATATCTTTTTTCTCTTTTTCGAGGTCATGAAAACCCGTAGTAGAAGAATTGGCTGTCTGGCAGGCATAAGCAATGGCTGAAATCAGCACGAGCGATAACAATTTCGTTTTCATTGTTAGAAAAATTTTAAGAGTCTAAAAAATTTTGTCTGCGAAAACTTTGCTTTTATCTATCACCACTTAATTATATGATTAAATGTAAAAAACATATATGACAATTCCAAGTTTTATTTGATTTATTTCAACAACAAAAAAGAAAAGGATTGATGATCTCAATCCTCTCTAAAACTCGTCATAAAGAATTAACAACCTAATTATCTAACTACTACAATCTTCTTTTCTAATACTCCTTCCTGCAAATACACTCTGATAAAATAAGTACCACTAGGAATTAATCTAGGCAGATAAAAACTTTGAGTAAGTGTACTAATATCAGTCTCCTCCGTTAATACTCTCCCCATAGAATCAATCATTTCAAATCGCCAGCTATGGCTTATCTCTCCGTTTATTTTTATTGTAATGCCAGAATCTGCTGGATTAGGAGCAATACTTATCGAAATTCTATCATCTGCCTTTAGCTCAAGTCCGGTTATAGATGTTCCACCACCCGGATCAACAACGATATTCTTTTTTCCAACTATTTTATCTGATAATTCATTCAGATAACATTCCAGATTAGTATATCCCTCAATACCTGTAAATTTCTTTGATAATTGCGTACCATTGTGGTCTTGTACAGTTGGATTTAAACCATTGGCTGTTTCCCACTCATTAGGCATCCCATCGTTATCACTGTCTGTTGGTGCACTTTGGGAAATATCAGTCTGGAAAGCATCATTATAATAATCTGTTCCATTAATTGGATTGGTATCAATGATATTGGTCTTCAATGGATTCATCAAGCGCCTATCCATAGGATCTCTAGGAAATGCGCCTACGTTTTCAAGAGCATAGGTAATTAATTGAGAAGATGAGGTATAACCGATAGTCGGGAAATTATGCCGTGAACTTAAACGAGTGGCCACCCCTAAATCAGTATTTGGTGAATTTGTATTAAAATCATTACAGCAGTAGAATAACTGATAATCAGCCAAGGTTGGGTAATGATTCATTGAATTACCATTAGCGAAAAGACGATTATTGGCATTACCTAATAAATCTGCTGAAGCAAGTGGTCCGGTATAACTATTTCTAGCCACTGTTCTATTATTCACATAATTGAGATTCAAATGAAAATCCCGGCAACCATCACCTCCAGCAGTACATGGATTATACCAGGTTTGTATCTGTTGATCCCAGAAAAGATTATCGGATACCTCAAAATTCAAGGTTCGGTTATGGCAATAGGGTGATTCACAGGAAAATTCGGGCATTCTCCCTCCTATCCTGTTCCACACGTTATGATGTATACTGATATTATCTTGCTCATGCCCGGCTTCACTATAATTCAAGAGCATTCCACCCAAAGTAAAATGCTCACCTAAAGTTTCAGCTAATTGACAATTCTGTATTGTAATATTATGTGAGTTAGAAATCTGAACGGATTCATCAACTGCATTGGCGAGCGAACAATGATCTACGATGACATTTGAGGCGCCATCCAGACGTAGAGCGTCATCTAATACATACCCTTGATTTGGTAGATTTGTACCCAATTTAGGTCTTGATCGCAGATGCCTGATAATGACATTTTTAGAATTAGTATTAGTCTCATAAATTTCATCCAGAACAATGCCTCTTACAATCACACCGCTTGGTGAAGTCTGCCCTGCAATATATACGTCTCCCTGAAAAACTTCTGCCGCACAGGGTATCACTCCACTCACTTTAAATAGAATATACTTTTTGCCAACCACCTGCAAAGCTGCTGCTAATGAGCCAGCACCGCTACAATTGAGATTAGTTACATAAATAACTTGCCCACCTCTACCGCCTGTTGTTAATGCCCCAAAGCCTTCCGCTCCTGGAAAAGCTGGGATTGTTTGCGCAAAGAGATTAAAGTGGCTTATAGTAGAAAGCAGTATTAAAATAACCAAGGAATTTTTCATGGCAATAAAGTCTTCATTTAGCGTACAAAGTTCCTTTGAAATCCCTTATAGATCAGGGAAAATCGCGCCAATGATTAGTAAAAAAACGACTACTGGAAAAAGATATGCAATTTTTAATTCGCAGAAAAACGACTTTGCCTATCTTTGAATTATGTTCTTAAAAAATTAGACATTTCAAATAGCTTCTCTACAATTATGAAATGGCAATTACT
Organism: Emticicia fontis; assembly: GCF_054779675.1. NCBI lineage: Bacteria > Pseudomonadati > Bacteroidota > Cytophagia > Cytophagales > Leadbetterellaceae > Emticicia > Emticicia fontis. The sequence goes on along the minus strand of NZ_BAAGXU010000026.1, from coordinate 45,957 downwards.
TTATTTGGTAACTCTTTTATCGCTGGGGTTCTCTTTGGAATCTCAAGCGCAAAATAATAATTGGACAATAAAGGGTAGAGTTTTAGAAGCAAATAAAGCCCCGCTTGAGTTTGTGAATGTATACGTCAATAATACTTCGATTGGTACTGCTTCAAAAGCCGATGGCAGTTTTACTTTGACAGTTCCCAAGAGCATTCAGAAAATAGAGTTAGTGGTTTCATTTATTGGATATAATACTCTGAAAAAAGTATTAAGTCCTAATGAAATGAATAAATCGATTGTGTTTCTGATGGAAACCTCCAATATGCTGAAAGAAATAAAAATTACGGCAAGGAGAGATAAGGATTGGAAAAAGAAGTGGCGAATATTTAAAGATGGAGTATTGGGTGATTCTCAGTTTACCTCCGATTGTGAAATACTTAACCCTGAATCTATCAGATTAACCTATGATAAGGATAAAAATGTAGTGGCAACTGCGAATGAACCCATTTTTATTCAGAATACCGGATTAGGTTATAAAATTATGTTTCAGATGGAAAGTTTCATTTCAAACGGAAAGCTGACTTTTTATGCTGGAGATAAGTTTTTTGAAAACCTGAAACCAAAAGATGAAAAGCAGGAGAACCGCTGGAAGAGATTAAGAAAGCGAGCGTATCATGATTCGTTCAGAAATTTTCTGGTGGCACTTTCTCAAAATAAATTAGAAGAGAATGGATTTGCAATATTTAAAGAAGCCAAGGTTCTTGAATATTATTTAGGGCGGACAAGTGTCAGTAAAGAATTAAGGGATAGTTCGTTTTTTAAATGCACACCGTCATCAATCTGCTCTTATGATAGTCTAACCAAACGATATACACTTCATTCTGATAAGCCTTTAATGGTTTTTCTTACCAAACACTTTAACCAGGTACCGATCTATGCGGATTATCCTTATAAATTTTCACAGATTATTTTAACAAACGGTTCAACTGAGTTTACTAGTAACGGTTGGGTAACAATACCTGGGGGAATGATTTTGAGAGACTACTGGGGTACGGAAGGGTTTTCGAGCCTGTTACCTGATGATTATCAGGACGATATTCTATATGATGAAAACACTTCTCCAGAGGTATTGGCAAATTTATATAGTGAGAACGAACGAAAATTCTGGTTTATAAATGGCAAAGTATCAGATAATAATGGACTTCCGGTAGAATCAGCTGATGTGTTTATTAATCATACTGAAAATGGGGTAAAAACTAATAGTGATGGTAAATTTACGATTAAAGTACCAGCCCCTTTACAAGAATTAGAATTATTGGCTTATCATCCAAAATATTATCTGGCAAAGGAGACTGTCAGAGCTAAAGAAAACTCTGGAATATTTGAAGTTAATCTAAAGCCAGATAATTTTTCGACCAGCAATGCAAAAGACAAGGAGTTTCAGAAAGAATGGAAAGTATTTGAGAAAACCCTACTAGGTGGGCCTAATGACTTAATGGGCAAGACCCAATTTCCTGATGAATGTGAAATTACCAATCCCGAAGTGGTTAGTTTTGATTACGATGAAAATAAGAAACTGGTGGCTAAAGCAGAAAGACCTATTTTTATTAAAAATAATGCTTTAGGTTATAAAATAACTTATCAACTCACCCATTTTGAGCATTATAACAAAGAAAGCAAGATTAAGGGCGACCAGTTTTTCGAAAAACTAAATCCCATAGACGAGAAGCAGGATTTGCGTTGGAAAAAGACTCAGTTTAAGCTTTATCAGGAAAGTTTAAAGTATTTTCTGATATCTTTAAGTCAGAACAAATTAGAAGAAAATGGGTTCGCTGTATTCAAAATGCGCAAAATACGAGACATTTATGATATGAATGTAACAGTAAAGTCTGAACTAGCTGATAGTTCTTTAGTGGCCTGCAAAGCAAATGAGTTGTGTAAATTCGATACTGAAACGAATCGGTTTTATTTACAGTCAGAATACCCGCTCCTAGTATTTCTTACCAAACGAACTGAAGCCGTTCGACTTACTTTCAAAGATTATCCCTATAAACGCTCTCAGATTGTATTGCCAAATTTTTATTTAGAGTTTGCAGCAGATGGAACAGTTACGAATTATCAGAACGCTGAGATGAGAGACTTCTGGGGCACAGAAGGTGTTTCAGTGAGCTTACCAAATGATTTTAAGCTTGAAACTGAAAATATAGATAGAGTCAGTTTTGAAACGCTCGAAGTAATGACGCCCAAAACTTTGAATATGGATAGCACAAATAGATTTATTAGCAATGGCATTCAATTTAATCGCACCGCTATTGAAGCACCAACAGAAAAAGTTTCCGGATACATTGCTAATGATTTTAATGTAAAAATCAATCCGGGAGATGTGAGCCTTACGATATTTGATTTATTGAGAAGGATTCCGGGCTTAGTCGTAAAAGCTGATTTTATTGGTTTTCGTAGTTCAATGAGTTTCCAGGGTGGAATTCAACCCGCTGCACTTTCTCTAAATGGTAATTTTACTGATAACCCAGAAATAATACTTAATCTTTTAAATAATTTAAATGTAAGAGATATTGAAAGCCTGGGGGCTATAAAATATGGCAACGGAGCTATCTATGGTGCAAGAGGCGGCAATGGCGTGATTGTGATTACAACCAGAAGGTAAAATTAAAAATACCTTAACAAGTGGTTTTGCAAAGGCTCATCATTTTTGTTTTTACGTATTTTTATTCTTCTTTGCTATAAATCCTATTTATTAGTATCGAATGGAGAATTATAGTATTTTACTGATTATTCTGGGTCTGATGATTGTTTTATCGGCTGTTGCTACCAGAATAAAAATCCCTTATCCTATTTTATTAGTGAGTGCTGGTATTGGTATTGGCTTTATACCGGGTGTTCCCACTATTATCCTGAATCCTGAAATTGTATTTCTGATTTTTCTCCCACCTTTGCTATTTGATGCCGCGTTTAATATTTCGTATAAAGATTTGAAAAATAATCTGGCCACTATCGGCACACTGGCTATACCCTTGGTATTTTTAACAACTACTGCCATTGCTGTAGCAGCGCATTACCTGATACCGGGAATGTCTTGGTCTATTTCATTTGCCTTAGGTGCTATCCTCTCTCCGCCCGATGCTGTGGCGGCTACCAATGTAACCAAAGGCTTAGGCTTATCCCATCGAACGCTCACCATTCTGGAAGGAGAAAGCCTGGTCAATGATGCCTCAGGTTTAATTGCTTTTCGCTTTGCAGTGGCAGCCATTGCAGGTACAAATTTCGTTATCTGGAAAGCTGGCTTGCAATTTTTAATAGTAGCTGTTGGCGGATTCTTTGTCGGGATTGTGATTGGCAGAATTTTAGCTTTTTTCTTGCTTCGGGTTTACAATAATAATTTGATTGCCATCAGTGCAATAGCATTAGCTCCGTTTATTAGTTATCTGATTGCGGAAGAGTTTCATGTTTCAGGCGTAATTGCCGTGGTAGTTTTAGGAGTTACGTTAGCCTATTATTCAGGAAAATTAATTTCTGCTGAGACCAGAAAACAAAACAAATCTTTTTGGGAAGTGATCATATTTCTGATGAATGGGGTAGTATTTATTCTCATTGGTTTGCAATATCCATTAGTTATTAAAAATATTAATCATGAGGATATCCTGCCATTTATTGGTTATGCTTTTCTGATAAGTTTTATCATGCTTGTTTTAAGGATTTTCTGGGTATTCGGACATAGCAAGAATCTAAAAAAAGCCATTGATAAACGTACGCAAAATATCATGGGCTTCAGAACCAGACTATATGCTGATGAAAAAATCGACTGGAAAAACTCCATGATAATTGGTTGGGCGGGTATGAGAGGTATTGTCTCATTGGCCTCTGCCCTATCATTACCATTTGTATTGAGTGATGGTACTCCATTCGTACAGCGGGATGCTGTTATCTTTATATCAGTGGTAGTCGTATTAATTACGCTAATTATTCAGGGACTTACTTTACCTTTAATAGTAAGAGCTTTGGATAGAACAGAAAAACAAAAAACGCCTTCAACCTTATGAAAAAACTTTTATTAGCCTTTGCCATTTTTATTGGCCTTTATTCTTGCAAATCGGGTAAATCAGGTGCTGATAATTATACCAAGAAAACCTGGATTTTTCTGATGGCAGGGCAATCGAATATGGCTGGTCGGGGAATTATAGAGGCTCAGGATACAATAAACAATAAAAGGATTCTGACAATTAACAAGGATTTCCAGATTATCAAAGCCAAAGAACCCATACATTTTTATGAACCAAATTTAAAAGGATTGGATTGTGGCCTTTCATTCGCAAAAACCTTGTTAAAAGATATTGATAAATCTATTACAATTTTGATAATTCCAACAGCCGTTGGTGGAAGTTCAAGCCGACAATGGTTAGGAGATTCTGTGCATAGAAATGTGCAGTTGCTGACTAATTTCCGGCAGAAAGTGGAATTTGCCAAGACGCAGGGCACTATCAAAGGAATCCTATGGCATCAGGGAGAAAGCGATGCCAATGTAAAAGCAATTCCTTTGTATAAAGATAATCTAAGAAAATTATTCAGTATTTTTAGAAAAGAGACTGAAAACGACAAATTACCAATTCTGGTAGGTGAGTTAGGGTCTTATTCTAATTCACCTACCGAATGGAATGCGATTAATGAGATTATCAAACAATATGTTGCCTCTGACCCAAATGCCTATTTAATCAGCACGAATGACTTGAAACATAAGGGTGATTTTATCCATTTTGATTCAGAAGGTCAACGTCTGATGGGTCAAAGATTTGCAGAAGCCTATCTCAAATTAATGAAGTAAGTTAAATACTTGCTTCATTAATTCTTTCTACAGGATTCATTACGTACGTCAGCACATCATCATTCTTCTTAAGCTCCACAATTCTGAATCCTCTATAAGGTGTCCCCCAGCTACCACCGATATGCGAATCAAATAAATAAGGAACTCCATCTTTCATTTTTACACCCTCCTGGTTGTGGTCGTGCCCATTAAATACGCCCCTTACATTTTTATACTTCTTTAGTAGGTCCTGAAACTCTACACAGTCTCTGCCATTATCTGTCCATTTTACAGGTGTAATATGAACAATAATAAAGATGTTTTTCTTGTCTTTATGTTCTTCCAATTTATTTTTAAACCAGCTTACATTCGGGCAAAGGTATTCTCCTTTGATATTAGAAGTAGTTCCAAACAAAAAAGCACTGTCTTTCATTACTACATCATAATCCATTGGCATTTTCCAGGTTTGCTCCCATATTTCAGGAGATACCCTGTCGTGATTGCCTTGAGTGACATAATAAGGCATTTCTAATCCGTCTAAAGCTTTTTTTGCAGCAGGTAGGAAATCAGGATTATCATGAATCACATCGCCATTGAAAATACATAAGTCAAGTTTTGCCTGTTTATTCTGCAAATTAATTTGCTTCACTGCAGTATCAAAATAACTGGCAAATTCAGTTTTTGCTTCTCCATAATGACCATCAGAGGCAACGGCAAATCTTAATTTATTTTTTTTGGCAAATGATTCAGAACCCAAAGCTGGAATAATACTTCCATCGGCCAATAAGATGGTAGCTAAAGAAATGTTTTTTAGAAACTCACTGCGTTTCATAGGTGGAGGATATTAAGTTTTTCAATTTTCAAAACTACGTAATTTATTATTGTTAATTTGGCAGTGAGATATTAAGATTCAATAAAAATTTGAAGGTTATCTTCTGATAGACCAATGACTGAGCTGGAAAAATATATTAATTCTTATTTTGGTGTTGAGCAAGAAGACTTATTACAGATAAGTACAATGTTTAAACCACAGGCTTTACATAAAGGAGATTTCTATTTAAAAACCGGAAGATATTGTGAGAAACTAAGTTTTATCAAATCCGGTTTGCTTCGGATATACGTAAGTACAGAAGACAAAGAAGTAACGCAATGGATTTCAACCAAAGGTTATTTTATCACCGATCTTTCCAGTCTGGTCTTTGATACACCGGCCCGATGGACAATACAGGCCCTGACCGATGTTGAATTATATACGATTAAAAAAGACGATTATAATCAGTTAGGTAATAAAATCGCGAAATGGCATTTGCTTGAAAAACTTTTCATTGCCAAATGTTTCACCACTTTGGAAGAGCGAATTTTCAGCCATTTATCCATGACGGCCGAAGAACGGTATCATTTCTTTTTTCAGCAAAACCGAGAATTATTTAATCAGGTACCTCTTCAGTATATCGCCTCTATGCTGGGCATGACACCAGAAACTTTTAGCAGAATCAGAAGAAAGGCGATTTCTTGATTTTTGTCAAGAGCATGAATCTGTTTATTGCTGACCTTTGTCCTATCAAAATAAACAATAAACAAATATGCAAACGATATTAGGAGCCAACGGAGCCATAGGTACAGAGCTAGCCAAAGCCTTGAAAAATTATACGAAAGACATTCGTCTGGTAAGTCGTAATCCGAAAAAAGTAAATGATACTGATAGTCTTTTCTCTGCCGATTTAACTAATCGGGAAGCGGTTTTTAAAGCTATTAAGGGGTCTGAAATTGTCTACCTGACCATAGGATTTGAATATAAATTAAGCGTTTGGCAAAAGCAATGGCCTTCATTAATGCAAAATGTAATTGATGCCTGCATTGAAAATAATAGCAAACTGGTTTTCTTTGATAATGTATATATGATTGGTGGCGATAATGTAAAACATATCACTGAAGAATCACCATTTAGCCCGACAAGTAAAAAAGGAGAAATCAGGATGGCGCTAGATCAGATGATTCTGGATGCGATCAAAGAAGGAAGGCTTCAGGCTATTATCGCTCGTGCAGCTGATTTCTATGGGGCAATAAAAGATGTCAGTGTTTTGATGGAATTAGTCTATAAAAATCTGGTGGCCGATAAAAAAGCACAATGGTTTTTCAATGCGAAAGTAAAACACTCCTTTACCTACACGTCTGATGCCGGAAAAGCCACAGCGATGCTGGGAAATACACCGGAAGCCTATAATCAAATCTGGAATCTGCCGACCGACCGAAATTCTTTAACAGGCGAAGAATGGATACAACTATTTGCTAAAGAGATGGGCAAAACTGCTAAATATCAGTTGTTCCCGACTTTTCTAGTAAGATTGGCAGGGGTTTTCGTTCCATTCCTGAAAGAAATTTATGAAATGCGATACCAGTATGATAGAGAATACTTTTTTGATAGTAGAAAATTTGAAAAGTATTTCAACTTTAAGCCCACTAGCTATCAACAGGGAGTAAAAGAGATATTAAAACATTATTCAATCAGTAAAGCTTAGTCTAAATTTTTCTGTTCTGTGCTATTAAGCCTCTGAAAAAGATTACAGCGCCAAACAAAATAACCCCATACAGGATGACAACGATTTCTTCTGTTACAATATAAGAAATCGCAGCTATTAATATTCCTCCAAACATCATGATTGCCCCTGCAATTAAACCTAAAGGGGCATCTTTTTTCTCTTTCCTGAGTGTTTCAGCATAATAAAATTCAAAGTCATCTTTAAATTTTTCAGCCAGTTTTTCCGTTTCTTCAAGGTTTCCTCCAGCCTCAACAATCATATTTTTTACTTCCTTCTGCCCTCCTCCATTGACGTAGATTTGAAAAGCTCTTTGTTGCAGAAAACGAATATCTCTCTCAGGAATCATAGTCTTGTTTAATAGTGGTTAAAAGAAAAAATCACAGCCTTACACGACTACACAATTTTAATGCTTTTTAATTCAAATCACAAAATTTACATAAAAACTCAGGATAGAAATATTATGAGAAATCATTAAAAATCCTGTACGGTATCGGACAAGACAACTGTACGATTTCGGACACCTGAAAAGCAAAAAATGATTGAAAAAGCCTGGTTTATTTCTGTTTTTCAGCTTGGCATGTCATTTGTGCCAATTACATTGACGTGAATCATGTTTAAATTTTGTTTCTTTCCTCCCACATAGCTTATTTTCGTCAATTAATTTTATTTAAACCTGATTCATAATTAAAGTATTATGCGAAGAACCTATTTAGGGGAGTTTGAAGAAATTGTTCTATTGACAGTTGCCATTTTAGGTGATGGTGCTTATGGAGTGACAATAACAGAAGAGATTGAACAACAAACAGGGCGTTCAGTAAGTATCAGTGCAGTTCATGCCGCTTTGCACCGTTTGGAAGAAAAAAGTATGCTAAGCTCTTATATGGGAGACGCAACATCAGAACGTGGAGGGCGTCGAAAACGTCTGTTTTCAGTAACAGCAGCAGGTAACCGTACATTGGACGAAATTCGTTTATTGCGTAACCGGATGTGGGATTCAATTCCCCCACAAAGTTTGATTACGATTAGCATTTAACACCAATAATTTGCCTTCTGCATCTTATTCATTAAATATTACCATTTAACCATAACTAAGTCCTTTTCCCTCTCAAAATTATGATAAGCAATTACTTGACTCTTGCCTTTCGAAACCTGTTCAAAAACCGGGTTTCATCTATTATTAATATTGGTGGTCTTGCCGTAGGCATGGCTGTAGCTGTTTTGATGCTCATCTGGGTTCAGAATGAATTGAGTTTTGATACCTACCATCAGAAATCAGATAGAATCAAACAAATAATTTCACACAATAAGGTAAACAAAGAAGAAACCTGGCATTGGTCTACGACTCCGATGCTGCTAGCGGAGCAGTTGAAACAATTGCCGGAAGTAGAAGCGGTTACCCGAACAACCAGCCCGTTTTGGAATGGTGCATCTATGAAAGTCGGAGAAAATTTGTCTATCGAAAAAAGGATAGCATGTGTAGATAATAACTGGTTTGATGTATTTGATTATCCATTAGTTGATGGTAACATCGGTGAGTTTACCAAAAACCCGAGAAGCATTGCATTGACCGAGTCAAAGGCCATACAATTATTTGGTAATGCCAAAGCTAATGGTAAAATCATAAGAATTGACACATTAGATTATATGGTAAGGGCCGTTTATAAAGATAATCCTACCAACTCAAGCTTCCAGTTTGATTTCTTGTTACCTATGGCTGTTCATCTTTCAAACCCAAAAACTTTTGAAAACGACAGTAACTGGGGCAATTTTAATTATGAAACTTTTATTTTGGTAAAGCCAAACGCTAATGTTTCAAAATTAGACCAAAAAATCTCAAGAGTTCTTCAAGTTGCACGAAAAGATGAAAAGACGGGCAAACTGGATGATAGTGTTACATTAGAGGCAGAACCGATTGCCGCTATTCATACAGATGGTATAGAGCGTTTTCGTGATACCACAAAAGGTGATGCTAAAACTACTTATATTTTCCTTGCGCTAGCATTTATTATTCTTATTACCGCTTGTATCAACTATGTAAATCTGGCTACGGCAAAGGCCAGTTTAAGAGCCAAAGAAGTAAGTGTAAAAAAAATTATCGGGGCAGAATATTCGCAACTATTTACCCAGTTTATGGTAGAATCCGTTTTAATGTGTATATTGGCTTTGGGTGTCGCTTTATGTCTGGCTTATAGTTTATTACCTGTCTTTAACGAATTGGCAGATAAACAATTTACATTGAACCTGTCTAATCCTACGATTTGGTATGTACTTTTAGGCACTACGTTTTTATCTATCCTGTTAACAGGAATTTATCCTGCAATCCTGCTTTCCTCATTCCAGCCAATCCGGGCATTAAGAGGTTTGAATATTCTTAAATCAAATAACAGTTCTTTCCGTAAAACACTGGTAATAGTCCAGTTTGTGGTTTCTTCTGTTTTTCTGATTGCTACGTTGGTTGTGTTTCAACAGATAAAATTTGTCAGAAACATGAATTTAGGCTATGAAAAAGCTAATATGTTTGAATTCATGATTCCCTGGAATATGACTTCTAAGATTGATATAAATACGGCAAAAGCACGCCTTTTAGCTGAATCGAGCATTGAAGCTATTACTACTGCAAGCGGAAATATTATAGATATTAAAAGTTCACATAGTGGAAGTTTAGATTGGGATGGGCGCCCTGAAGACTTTCAGCCAACGGTTGCTCAAATGGCAGTAGAACACAATTACCAGAAAGTTTTTGATCTAAAAATGGCTAGTGGGCGCTGGTTCGAAGAAAATATCGGAACTGACAAGGAAAATGTAGTGCTGAACGAAACGGCGGTAAAAAAATTCAAGATAAAAAATCCTGTTGGCAAGCGCTTTCATTTTCATGGCAATAAGGGCATAATTGTAGGTGTTGTAAGAGATTTTCATTTCAAAAGTGTACATGAACAGATTGGCCCACTCGTATTGTTCAATTCTTCGAACTGGCGCGGCAATGTATTTGTGAAACCTGTAAAAGGCAAAGAGCAGGAGGCAATCAGAGCATCTGAAAAATTATGGTCAGAATTTATTCCTACAAGACCTCTGGAATATCATTTTTTAAATGAAACTTTCGAAAGACTTTATAGTAACGAACAACGCATTGCTACCTTATTTAATGCATTTGCAATAGTAGCCGTCTTCGTTTCATGTTTAGGTTTATTTGGTCTGGCAGCATTTGCGGCAGAGCAACGTACTAAAGAAATTGGCATACGCAAAGTTCTAGGTGCCTCGGTAAGCAGTATTACCGTTCTTCTATCAAGTGACTTCTTAAAACTGGTTGGTATTGCTTTCATTCTGGCTTGTCCGCTGTCTTACTATTTTATGAACAAATGGTTGGAGGATTTTGCCTATCGTATCAATATAGAATGGTGGTTCTATGCCATTATCGGGTTTTTAATCATTGGTGTTGCAGTGGCAACGGTTGGTTATCAATCAATAAAAGCGGCTCTAACTAATCCTGTAAAATCTTTAAAAGCGGAATAACTGGAAAAAGGAATATGGAAAAAGGAGAATGGAAATCTATCTTTTTCATTACGAATAAACTTCATATTCCTTTCTGCATTTTCCTTTCTCCTCAAAATTATGATACTTAACTATTTCAAAATCGCATTCAGAAACCTTTTAAAACATAAAGGGTATTCTCTTATTAACATCGTGGGTTTAGCTACTGGAATGGCTGTTGCCATGCTGATTGGTTTATGGGTTTATGATGAGGTATCTTACGACAAATACCATCAGAACTATAACCGTATTGCTCAGGTAATGCAAAATCTGACGAATAACGGTGAAACCACTACGCAGGTATATGTTCCCTACCCATTAGCTACTGAAATCCGTAAGAATTATGGTAGTGATTTTAAACAAGTAGTTTTAGCTACTGGAACAGGCTCGCATACACTAAGTGTGGGAGAAACCAAAATCAACCAGAGAGGTACTTTTTTTGAACCAGAGATTACCGAGTTATTAAGTCTGAAAATGCTGAAAGGCACGAGAGAGGGTTTGAAAGACCAAAATTCAATTTTACTATCTGAAACACTATCAAAAGCACTTTTTGGAGATTCAGAACCTATTAATCAATTGGTTAAAATTGGTAATGACTGGAATGTAAAGGTGACCGGGGTTTATGAAGATTTGCCTAAAAACACAACTTTCCACGAAGTGGCTTTCATGGCTCCGTGGGATTTATATTTTAACAATACCGAATGGGTCAGAACGGCACAAGACCCGTGGAGACCAAATGCGTTCCAAATTTATGCGCAATTGAACGAAAACGCAGATTTAGATAAAGTTTCTTTGAAAATAAAAGATGCTAAACTCAATAAAGTAAACAAAGATTTAGCTAAGAAAAAACCTGAGCTATTTTTATCTCCTATGAGCCGCTGGCATTTGTATTCTGAATATAAAAATGGTATAAATACAGGCGGACGTATTCAATATGTTTGGTTATTTGGCATTATAAGTATTTTTGTATTGCTTTTGGCCTGTATCAATTTTATGAATTTGAGCACAGCCAGAAGCGAAAAACGCGCAAAAGAAGTAGGTATCAGAAAAGCCATTGGTTCAATAAGATTTCAGTTGATTGCTCAATTCTTTAGCGAATCTTTATTGGTAGTCAGTATTGCGTTTGTGCTTGCCTTATTATTCGTTCAATTAAGCCTTCATGCTTTCAATCAAATTGCAGATAAGGAAATGAGTATTCTCTGGACAAGCCTACCTTTCTGGATTTCGAGTGCTGTTTTCTGTTTGCTTACAGGATTTATTGCTGGTAGTTACCCTGCTTTTTACTTATCATCCTTTCAACCTATTAAGGTATTAAAAGGTACTTTTAATGTAGGCCGTTTTGCAGCTATTCCACGCAAAGTGTTAGTGGTAGTTCAGTTCACTGTTTCGGTTACTCTGGTTATAGGTACCATTATTATATTTAAACAAATTCAGTTTGCCAAAGATCGCCCTATTGGTTATGATACTAATGGCTTAGTGTCTGTCAGCATTGCTACCAACGAAATACACAAACATTTTGATGCAGTTAAAAGCGAACTAATAGATTCAGGTGTTATTTCAGAAATGGCAGAAACCAGTAACCCAACAACCGAAATATGGGGTACCAGTAGCGGGTTTGAATGGAGAGGTAAAGACCCTAATCTGCCAGTTGATATAGCCATGACAGGTATTTCTTTTGATTATGCCAAAACGATAGATTTAAAATTTAAAGAAGGCCGTAGTTTCTCCCGTGATTTTGCTTCTGATTCATCAGGATTGATTATCAATGAAGCTGCTGCTAAATTCATGGGATTGCAAAACCCTATTGGCGAGACCATTAAATGGTTTGGTACATCTCTAAAAGTAGTGGGAGTCGCAAAAAACATGGTCATGCAATCACCGTTTGAGCCAGTGAAACCTGTCATTTTTTATCCATTAAATGTCAATGAAGCAGGTTCTATTATTCTGGTTAAAATAAACCCTAAGTCGAGTGCCAAAGAAGCTATTGAGAAATTGGGAACTACTTTTAAGAAATATAACCCTACGCAACCATTCCAATATCAATTTGTTGATGATGATTATAGTAAGAAATTCGATAATGAAGAGCGTATCGGGAAACTCGCTACTTTCTTTGCGATATTGGCAATTTTCATTAGTTGCTTAGGTTTATTTGGCTTAGCCTCATTTGTGGCCGAACAACGTACAAAAGAAATTGGCGTTAGAAAAGTTTTAGGGGCATCAGTCTTTAATTTATGGCAATTATTATCAAAAGATTTTATTATACTAGTTCTGATTTCTCTTTTCATAGCAGCACCGATTGCATATTATTTCATGAATGGGTGGATTCAGAAATATGCTTATCGTACGGATATATCCTGGTGGATTTTTGTAGCAGCTAGCGTCGGAGCGATTGTGGTCACACTGCTTACAGTAAGTTTTCAGGCAATTAAAGCTGCCTTAATGAATCCTGTGAAGTCTTTAAAAACGGAATAATTGAAGAAAGGAAAAAGGAAAAAGCATAATAAAAAATCTCATTTGAGTTAAAAACATTCTTGTTCCTTTAACCTTTTTCCATTAACCCCTAACATTTATGATTCGAAACTATTTAAAAATCGCATTCAGAAGTTTATTAAAAAATAGACTATACAGTGTACTTAATATATTAGGATTAAGCGTGGGTTTTGCCGCCACATTGACTATTGCTTTCTGGATAGAGAACCAATTAGGGTTCGATACCTATAACCGGAATTATGAAAAAGTAGGTATGCTCCAGAAGAATCTGCTTTACAATGGCAGTATTAATACAACAGAATCGAATCCGATTCCCTTGGCAGCGGCACTTCGTAATGAGTATGGTCAGTATTTCGATGAGGTGGTAGTATCTTCCTTTGGAGGAGAACAAGCATTGAAATATAAAGAAGCTTCTGTTGTGAAAAGAGGTTACTTTATGGAAAAAGGTGGTGATAAAATCATTGATTTACAAGTTGTTAAAGGATCCCCTACTTTTCCTCTTGATCCTACTTCAATTCTTATCAGTCAGCGAACAGCTTCGGCTTTGTTTGGGACTGAAAATCCTATCAATAAAACCATTAATTTCAATAATAAAGGTAATTTAAAAGTAGCAGGGGTTTACAAAGAATTTCCTTTAAATTCTACATTCAGGAATGTAGATTTCTATGCAGATTTTGAAGCATATGCCAATATGGAAGATTGGGTTGAGAATTCGAAATCCTTGTGGGAAGAAAGTTCATTTCCGATCTATATAAAATTAGCACAGAATACCGACTTTGAGATAGTTTCAAAAGCCATTGCAAAAACGCTACAACCACATACAAAAGATAAATCTCAACCAGAGCTCTTTATTCACCCTATGTCAAATTGGCGTTTGTATCCGGCATTTGAAAATGGTAAACCAGTAGGCTTAGGGCTCAATAGTTTAATTATTTATGCCACTATTGGCATCTTTATTCTGCTCTTGGCCATTATCAATTTTGTTAATCTGGTCACGGCTCGTGCCAGTTTGAAAGCCAAAGAAATTGGTGTTAGAAAAGCCATTGGTTCAAGCCGTAAAGGTATTCTTCAAATGGTATATGCCGAGGTTGCCTTATTAGTGATTATTGCAGGATTTTTAGGTTTAATTTTAACTCATTTTTTTGTGGTATGGTTTAATACACTTACCACCATAAAAATCGAAATCAATTTAACTGATCCTCTTTTCGCGCTCAAATTCTTTTCGGCGATTATCCTAATTATTCTATTAGCAGGAATCTACCCTGCTCTCTATTTATCTTCTTTTAGTCCGATAAAAATATTGAAAGGTTTGAAAATTGGTTCTGGCAAAGAAGTTTTATTGAGAAAATCGCTTGTTGTATTTCAATTTACTATTTCGGTAATGATGCTCGTGGCAATGATTGTCATCCGTCAACAGCTAGAATATGGGATGAACCGACCGATGGGTTATGATAAAAACCGTTTGATACAGATTCAGAAGAACACCCCTGGCTTAAGAGGACATTTCTGGGCTATGCGTGAACAATTGTTAGCCTCGGGAGCAGTTGAAGAAATGGCCGAGATGAATACGCCATTAGCAGAAAACTGGCATAATCAATCAGGCATTAATTGGAGAGGGAAACCACAAAATAGTTCAGAGAGTTTCGGTGAAGTAATTGTTACCCCTGAATTTGGTAAAACCGTCAACTGGAAAATTGTTGAAGGACGAGATTTCAGCCGTAAATTCCAGACGGATACTGGTACAGTCATTCTGAATAAATCGGCTGCTAAACTTATTGGATTCAAGAAGCCTCTGTTAGAAACCATTGAATATAGCGGCAATAAATACAATATTATCGGTATTGCCGAGGATATTATTTTTGATTCACCTTATGATAACGCCAAACCAACCGTATTCTTTATGCGCTTGGCCAACGCTCCATTTATTACTTTGAAACTATCTCAGAATTTATCAGCCAATGAAGCGGTTAGCAGAATCGAAAAAGTAGTAAAAAGTTTCGATAGAGAAGCCACTCTTAATATCAAATTTGCAGACGCTGAACTGGAATCAAAATTCTGGCGTGAAAAACGCGCCTTAGAAATGATTAGTGTTTTTACCTTCGTTGCCATATTCATTTGCTGCTTAGGTTTATTTGGTTTAGCAACTTTTACCGCCGAACGCCGAACCAAAGAGATTGGCATCAGAAAAGTATTGGGTGCTTCCGTTTTCGGTATTACAGGTCTATTATCTAAAGATTTCTTACAACTAGTTTTTGTTTCGATTATTATGGCTAGTCCAATTGCTTATTATTTTATGAATAAATGGCTGTTGGGTTTTGTCTATCGGATAAGCATTGAGTGGTGGGTATTTGTGGCAGCCGGTGGTGCCGCAGTCTTAATTGCCTTTTTAACTGTGGGTTATCAAGCTATTAAAGCCGCCTTGATGAATCCGGTAAAATCGTTAAAAACAGAATAACTGAAGAAAGGAAAATGGAAAAAGGAGAATGGTTGGCATATCATTTATCACTCAAAAATCCTTGTTCCTTTAACCTTTTTCCATTAACCAACATACGTTATGATAAGCAATTACTTCAAAATCGCATTTCGAAACCTTTTGAAATACAAAGGATATTCGTTCATTAACATTTTTGGATTAGCTACCGGCATGGCTGTAGCAATGCTCATTGGTCTCTGGATTTATGATGAATTGTCTTACGACAAATATCATGAAAATTATGACCGCATTGCACAAGTGATGCAAAACCAGCATTATAATGGGCAAAGTGCTACGCATACTTCAATGCCCTATTTAATGGCTGAAGAAATCCGTAATAATTATGGCAGTGATTTCAAATATGTTCTGCAATCGTCCTGGACATCTGGGCATATATTAACTTATGGAGAAAAGAAATTTTCTAAAAGCGGGAATTTCTTTGAGCCACAAGTAACTGATATGCTTTCGTTGAATATGTTAAAAGGCACAAGAGCTGCCCTGAAAGAACCTAATTCTATTATCCTATCAGAATCTTATGCAAAAGCTTTTTTTGGTGCTACTGACCCTATGGATAAGGTGATGAAACTGGATAATAAAACTAATGTCAGAGTGACAGGAGTGTACGAGGATTTGCCGTATAATTCAAGTTTCAGAGATATGAACTATGTAATGCCCTGGGAATTATATCTGATTACGAATGACTGGATCAAAAAAATGGAAGATCCTTGGGGAAGCAATTTTACACAAGCTTTTGCTCAAATAGCCGATAAGGCTGATATGGAAGTGGTTTCAAAGAAGATAATAAAAGCTAAGTATAATAGAGTTGGCAAAGATGACCAGAAATATAATCCTGAACTTTTTTTACATCCTTTAAGCAAGTGGCATTTATATCCTGAGTTTAAAGATGGTAAAAATACTGGCGGCAGAATTGAATTTGTCTGGCTTTTCGGTATCATTGGTATCTTTGTATTACTTTTGGCCTGTATCAACTTCATGAATCTGAGCACTGCGCGTAGCGAGAAAAGAGCAAAGGAAGTTGGAATCCGAAAAGCAATTGGTTCGGTTCGTAGCCAGTTGATTATTCAGTTTTTTAGTGAATCAATATTGGTAGTGGCTTTGGCATTCATATTGTCATTTGTGCTTGTTCATTTTGCACTACCGTTCTTCAATGAATTAGCGGATAAGAAAATATCTATTCTCTGGACAAATCCAGTATTCTGGCTAGCTGGTATTACTTTCACCGTATTTACAGGTCTGATTGCAGGAAGCTATCCTGCACTTTATTTATCTTCATTCCAGCCCGTTAAAGTATTAAAAGGCACTTTTCGTGTAGGAAGATTTGCTGCCATTCCTCGCAAAGTATTAGTAGTACTTCAATTTACTGTTTCAGTTACGCTGATTATTGGAACTATCATTGTTTTCCGCCAGATTCAACATGCTAAAGACCGACCAATTGGTTATAATCGTGATGGATTGATTAATATCTATATGATGACTTCCGACATTCATAATCATTTTGAAGCTGTAAGAAATGAATTAATCAGTTCGGGTGCTATTATGGAAATGACGGAATCAGGCAGTCCAACCACGGAGGTATGGAATACAAACGGTGGATTTGAATGGGAAGGTAAAGACCCGAGTCTGGCAGTTGATTTTCCGAACAATGGTGTAACGCATGGTTATGGAAAAACAGTGGGTTGGCAGTTTAAACTCGGCAGAGATTTTTCTAGAGAATTTGCCACAGATTCAACTGCCTTTGTGATTAATGAAGCTGCTGTTAAGTTTCTTGGCTTCAAAAATCCAATTGGCAAGATTATTAAATGGAATGGTACACCTTATACGGTTATTGGGGTTGTGAAAGATATGATTGTACAATCGCCTTATGCGCCTACAAGAGGTTCTTTGTTTCATATTTCAAAGGATTCTGAAAATGTGATGATTCTCAAATTGAACCCTAATAAAAGTTCAAGAGAGGCATTGGCAAAAATTGAGACCATTTTCAAAAAATATAACCCGTCCGCACCGTTCGAATATAAATTTGTCGATGAAGAATATGCAAGAAAATTCGGTGATGAAGAACAAGTTGGTAAACTGGCAACGTTCTTTGCGATTCTTGCCATTTTTATTTCTTGCCTTGGATTATTTGGTTTAGCTTCTTTTGTGGCCGAACAACGAACTAAAGAAATTGGGGTAAGAAAGGTTTTAGGCGCTTCGGTAATGAATCTCTGGCAATTGCTTTCTAAAGATTTTGTGATTCTTGTGCTTATTTCATGTCTTATTTCTATACCAATTGCCTATTTTTATCTGAATGGCTGGCTGAAACGTTATGAATATCGCACCGATATTTCATGGTGGGTTTTTGTGGTATCAATTGCAGGCGCATTACTCATCACGCTACTTACCGTTAGTTTTCAGGCCATTAAAGCTGCAACGACCAATCCAGTCAAATCTTTGAAGACTGAATAGTTTGGCATGGGGCAAGGTGCATAGGGTTGACAACTCTGATTAAAGTATTAGATTTTATGGAATAGTGTTACATAAAGACAGATCAAGGGCAGATAAAATTATCTGCCTTTTTTTTGTAACATTCTGTAATCTCAATCGTCTGTGCAGTAGGAGATTATAGCGCTATTTTCTATTCAATAAAAACTAAAATTATGATTGGTAATTACTTTAAAATCGCATTCCGTAACCTTCAAAAAAACAAAGGTTATTCATTCATTAACATTATGGGTCTTGCTATGGGCATGGCTGTCGCTATGCTTATCGGCTTTTGGGTTTATGATGAACTTAGTTATGATAAAGCATTCGACAACTATGAAACACTAGGTCGGGCCGGTATTTACCAAACGTTTAATGGACAGCGTAACCCTCAGACTTCCATATCGTTACCATTAAAAAAGGAGTTGCAAAAATTCTCTGATTTCAAAGATATCAGCCTTACTTCCTGGAACTTTGAGCACATTTTAGCTAATGGTGAAGACAAATTCATCAAAAATGGTATGTATGTAGAGCCTGAATTTACCAGAATGTTATCACTAAAAATGGTGAGTGGCATTCAGAATGGTTTAACTGATGTAAATGTCATCATGTTATCAGAATCGACGGCGAAATCACTTTTTGGAGATATAGATCCGGTTGGAAAAAGCATTAAACTGGACAATAGAGCCAATCTGAATATCACAGGTGTTTTTAAAGATTTTCAACAGAACTCTGAATTCGGCGATGTTAATTACCTTATCTCCTGGAATTATTATATAAGCGAACAATCATGGGTTAAAAATGCATTGGATCAATGGGGGAACAACTCATGGCAATGTTTCGTGCAGTTTAATTCAAATGCTAATAGTGAAAGCGTTTATCCTAAAATTAAAGATATTGTCTTTAAAAATTCTAATAGAGAAGGTAAAATCGCAAAACCGGAATTATTTATTTACCCTATGTCTAAATGGCATTTGTATAGTGGCGTTGAAAACGGAAAGTTGACAGGCGGAAGAATTAAATATGTCTGGCTTTTTGGCATTATCGGGGCATTTGTTTTGCTTCTGGCTTGTATTAATTTTATGAACCTGAGCACAGCCCGAAGTGAAAAACGTGCCAAAGAAGTAGGAATTCGCAAAGCAGTAGGCTCAGTTCGTAGCCAGTTGATTAATCAGTTCCTGAGCGAATCGATATTGACTGCCTGTTTTGCGTTTATTATATCGATTATTTTGGTTTTACTTTCATTGTCTTGGTTTAGCGATGTAGCCGGCAAGAAAATCTCGATGCCTTGGTCGAATCTCTATTTATGGACAGGCAGCCTTGCCTTTGTATTGCTAACAGGCTTATTAGCAGGAAGTTACCCGGCAATTTATCTTTCTTCTTTCAAACCCATTAGCGTTCTAAAAGGTACTTTTAGAGTTGGTCGTTTTGCTTCAATTCCCCGAAAAGTGCTGGTAATTGTTCAGTTTAGTGTTTCTGTTACCTTGGTAATCGGCACTATGATTGTTTATCGTCAGATTCAATTTGCTAAAAACAGACCCATTGGTTATGATCGGAATAATTTGATTTATATTCCAATCAAAACACCTGAATTGGCCAAAGCGTATTATGAAACGCTACGAAATGAGTTAATCAATACTGGTGTTGTTGAAAATATGAGTAAATCAAATAGCCCTGTTTCACAAATCTGGTCAAATTCGAACGGATTTGACTGGGAAGGCAAAGACCCTGATGAACAACCTTCTTTTAGTCTGGTGGCTGTTACCCCTGATTTCGGCAAAACTGTTGGTATGGAAATTGTTCAGGGACGCGATTTCTCAAGAAATTTCAAGACCGATAGTGTCGCAATAGTCATCAATGAATCAGCAGTAAAAGTTCTGGGCTTTAATGATCCGATTGGCAAATATGTCAGATGGACTGATGGAAATCATACGATGGTGCAGATAATAGGAGTAGCAAAAGATATGATCACCCAATCGCCTTATTCTCCAACCCGCCCGGCCTTTTATTTTATGATTAATGCCTGGTATAATGTTTACTCTGTAAAACTTAACCCTACTATCAATGCCTCTGTTGCTCTGGAAAAAGTAGGTAGCGTATTCAGAAAAATAAACCCGGCGAGTCCTTTTGAATATCATTTCGTGGATGAAGATTACGGTAAAAAATTCGCGGCTGAAGAACGTATAGGTACGCTGGCTACATTCTTTGCAATACTTGCTATATTTATTTCTTGTTTAGGTTTATTTGGTCTGGCAAGCTTTGTTGCAGAGCAACGTACCAAAGAAATTGGTGTGCGCAAGGTATTAGGCGCTTCCATTATCAATCTTTGGCAATTATTATCAAAAGATTTTGTCACACTCGTATTTATTTCGTGTCTTATAGCTATTCCAATCTCTTATTTCTATCTGAACGACTGGCTGAGCAAATATGAATACCATACAGAAATCTCTTGGTGGATATTTGTAGTGGCTATTTTCGGGGCATTAGCTATTACGCTATTAACAGTCAGCTATCAGGCTATTAAGGCTGCGATGGTAAATCCGGTTAGGTCGTTGAAGACAGAATAAGAGGCCCCTACCCCTAAAGGGGAGTTTGGGAAGCAGGAATTTTTAATTATTTCACTAACTAAAATCCCCCTTTAGGGGCTAGGGGTTTGTTTGTTTTTTCATAAATTCTTTCGGGCTTTTTCCGAAATATTTCTTAAAGACTTTGGTAAAATAAGCAGGGTCAGAAAACCCTACGGCATATGCTATTTCTGAAATATTTTTATTCTCTGTTTTTAGCATAGTGGCGGCCTCTTCCAGTTTAAATGTTGTTATAAAGGTATTAGGTGTAATATTTAATTCTTCTTTAAAAATTCTTTGTAACTGACGAAGACTGACCCCTAATTCAGTTGCCAGATTGGCTGGTGTAATATCGTTACTTAATTGATTAATGACAAAAGCTCTTGCGTGTTTAACAATTGCTTTTTCAGCCTTTAAATCAATCGCCTTTAGGTTATTTTCTTCGGTTAGAATTGAAGCAATTTTTCTATCTACTTCAATTGATTTAGGCTGTATTTTTCGAAGTTTGTTATTTGATACCCATAGGTAGATTATTATTGGAGCAAAAAATAGAATAATACTTAGAGAAAGTACCCACCAATAATGTCCATAGCTTTCATTTAGTTTTTTCCACCTGGATGCACGACCAACCAATTTTGCCTTAGTCCATTTGTCTGGGTAACCGAAATCAGTATTACCGGTAATACTTTCATAACTATAATGTGGTATTGGATTGGTTTCAGGCAAAGGTTTAATATTGAGAAATTCGTCAGCATCATTAAAACAAATATCCATTTTAAAGAACTCTCCCTCAGTGGGTACAATTCCTATTGAAGCCCAGGGAATTCGAAATTCGATTGTGTAATTTTTATCCTGATCTTTACCGTTATTCAAACTCCCCTCTTTTATCGTTTTTGCTTCTATTACAAAATTAGTGGTAATGGTATCTTTAGGCACTAAGGCTTCATCTACTTGTATTAAAAATCTATCCCCTCCCCTGAAAACCGTTACATTCCCATTCAAATCAATAATAATCTGATAGTCAGAAGCATCCATTTTATACTTGCTATTGTTCCTGGCATCTATATATAATTCAATAGCATCATTAAAAGTCAGTCGTGGGCTACCACTTTTATCCAAAGCTAAATCTGTCAGATGTTTGTCCGTAACCTGAAACATGCCATATAAATTGTGCTCATCATAACCTAAAGCATACTTTACCTGATTCAGAGAGAGTACATTTTTAGCCTTTGATTTGAAATTATTGGCTTCAGATAGACTCCAATCCTTAGCAAACCCATCAATTATTGGTGCATTGTTTAAATAAGGAATAGAAATCTGTGCTTGAAGCCGGGAAACAAGCAGGAGTAAAAAGAAAGAAAAAAGCAGTTGTAATTTCAAGTGTCAAATAGAATTCAGGCTAAAGAAAAGACGTGGCAAGTAAATTAATTTTTCAGAAAATCCTTTATTTTTTTTCTGAAAACATTCTCACTTTGTAGTTTTGGATAAATTTATATAAACTTAATCAAAGTATAGATATGCAATATAGTTGCAAATATGTATATTTGAATAAAAATATCCTAAATGCTTAACGTTTCCAATCTCACATTTGCTTATAGTGCCCAAAAGAAATTCAATTTTCCATCTTTTTCCTGTGCTGAGCGTGATGCTGTACTAATATTAGGCAATTCAGGTACGGGAAAAACCACATTCCTGCATCTGCTGGCATTGTTACTTCAACCTCAAAGTGGCTCTATTCAAATCAATAATCAGGAATTTGCGCAGTTAAATCCAAAAGAAGCCGCTAAAATGCGAGCAACTCATTTGGGAATTATTTATCAGAAATCTCATTTTGTAAGTTCTTTGAGTGTATTAGATAATCTCCTGTTAGCCAATTATCTGGCAGATAAAGAATTATCAAAAGAGCAGGCAACTAAATTAGCAAAAAGTTTAGGTTTTTATGAGTTATTAGACAAAAAGACTAATCTTCTGAGTGGTGGCGAACAACAACGTGTAAGCATTGCCCGTGCATTGATGAATAATCCGGAAGTAATATTGGCTGATGAACCCACTTCTAACCTTGATGATGAAAATTGCGATAAAGTAATTAGTTTATTGGAAAATCAGTCGAAGAATATTGGAGCATCTTTAGTAATTGTTACGCATGACCAACGCTTGAAATCAAAATTCAGCAACAAAATTATTCTGAGCTAAATTATAAGTTCCTTAAACTGCCTTTATAAAACCCTATACTAATTATCGAAACTAAATAACCAATGCTTCTAAAAATCAGTTGGAAAAATATACTGGACAAAAAACTGAATAGTTTCTTATGCGTCCTGCTCATGACATTAGGTATTGCCATTATTTCCTTATTATTATTATTGGGCAAGCAACTGCAAGATAAATTCGCCAAAAATATCAGTGGCATTGATATGGTGGTGGGTGCAAAAGGGAGTCCCTTGCAATTAATTCTATCTAGTGTTTATCAAATTGACAATCCGACAGGAAATGTCTATCTGAGTGATGTGCAGGAAATTGCGCAGAATCCTTTGGTAAAGGAAATGATTCCACTTTCTATGGGTGATAATTACCTGAGCTACCGTATTGTTGGAACTAATAAAAAGTATTTTGAGCATTTCAAGGCAAAATTGGCCACTGGCGCCATGTTCAAAAAAGATTTAGATGTTGTACTCGGTGCACAGGTAGCTTTAAATACGGGTATGAAAGTAGGCGATACTTTTTCAAGCTCTCATGGGTTAGATGCCGAGGGTGAGGTACATGGTGACACTAAATACAAAGTTTCAGGCATTTTAGAATTTAACAATTCTGTTGTTGATAATCTTGTTCTGACGAGTCTTAATAGTGTCTGGAATATCCATGAACATAAAGAAGCCCATGCAGAGGAAGACAGCACTACGCACGAAGAACATGAAGCTGAAGAAGCGGATATGTCTAAACGGGAAATTACAAGTGCCCTGATAAAATTCCGCTCACCGATGGGCTTGATGAGCATGCCTCGAAATATCAATCAAAATTCGAAATTACAGGCAGCGCTGCCCTCAATTGAAGTGAATCGTTTATTTGAATTATTGGGTATTGGCATTGACGGGCTTCAAATACTTGCGGCTGTTATCATGTTGATTTCTGGAATCAGTGTTTTTGTTTCGTTGTATAATTCATTGAAAGAACGGAAATATGAAATGGCATTAATGCTCTCTATGGGTGCCAGCCGAACTCGTTTGTTCTTAATGCTGTTGTTAGAGGGAGTATTATTGGCATTATTCGGTTTTGTTGCCGGAGTGATTTTAAGTAGAGTGGGCATCATTCTTATTTCGAATCAGCTAAGCAAAAAGTTTCATTTTGATGTGAATCAGATCAGTTTACAAACGGGTGAAATATACCTTTTCATAGGCGCTCTAGCTATTGGAATTTTAGCAGCAGCCTTGCCATCAATTAATATTTACAGGCTGAATATTTCAAGAACGCTTGCTGAAGAATAATTTATCTTGTATTTTTAGACAATAATTTCATCATTCTCTGGTTTAAACGAGGGAAATATCTATAAACTAAACTTTCCTTTTCTCAGAAAAGGGTATAGAAAATATGAAAAATCTATCAAAATACTTCATCATCAATCTGGCTTTTTTAGGCGCTATTTCATTCGGTTTTGTAGAAGAACCAACTAAAATTTCATGGGAAACATTGAGAGATGTTACATTTAAAAAGAAATGGAGTGCGGAAGAATCCATGTTTATTCTTTATCCTACTTTTGGTTCTAAAGTCGCCGGATTACAAGGCAAAGATGTGGTTCTTACTGGCTATATGATTCCGGTTGATGTAGATGCTAATATGTATGTACTTTCGGCGAATCCTTATAGTTCTTGTTTTTTCTGCGGACAAGCGGGGCCTGAATCTGTCGTACAGGTAAAATTCAAAAAAACAACCAAGAGATTTAATACTGACGATAGAATAACAGTAAAAGGCACATTGAAGCTGAATGCTGATGATATTAATGAACTGAACTATATTTTATCAAATGCAGATTTAGTTCAATAGTTTTTTTGTTACAAAAATCTTTTTTTTGCGTCTGAAATAAAATTCAGGCGCTTTTTTATTGAATAAATAGGGAGTTTTATTCGTTAGAATGTCGTTATATTTGTTTCTGTATCCTTTCCCAATCACATAAAATTTAAAAGATGAAAAAATTACTGTTTTTGGTTATTCCTGTGCTTATTTTCTCTTCAATTACTACTGCACAAGCACAATATGACTATAATTGGGCCGTGGGTTTTCGTGTTGGCGAACCCCTAGGATTCAATCTAAGAAAGTACTTTCAGAATGGTGACAGAGCTTTCGATATCAATGTCGGTACTTACGGGTTAATATATGGTAATGATCGGAGGTATAACAATGGTGAATATAAAACAGCAGGATTGATGATTCAGGGAATCTACCTGTATCATACTGCACTTTTCGGCAAAGAATGGGGGCATGCCTATTATGGCTTTGGTGGACAAATCAATTCGAGAAAGCATTTTCCTGATGCCTGGCGCAATGAAAGTATTAAATCGGTAAGTAAAATCTCCTTAGGACCAACCGGAACGGCAGGTCTCGAATTCAGGTTGCCAAATAATCTGGCTTTCTTTATTGATGGTGGTGTTTATCTGGAAGCTCTCCCCTCTCCTTTCTTCTTAAACGGACAGGTAAGTGGTGGAATAAGGGTCAATCTTGTAAAATAATATAGCCAAAACGCTATTAATTGATAAAAAGTCGTATATTTTTCATTTCTTTACGTTATCAAACGTTTCACTAATCATTAAAACTAATTACAGATACACAAAATCTGTAAATGCCTATGATTGCTTATCTTGACGGTAAACTGGCCTACAAAGACCCAACCTATGTAATTATTGATGTTTCAGGAGTAGGTTATCAGGTAAAAATTTCTCTACAGACTTATGCCGCTCTTCATAATACAGGTGAGAAGTGCAAATTACATACATTGTTGATAGTGCGGGAAGATTCTCACACTCTTTTTGGCTTTTCTGATGGTGCAGAGAAAGAACTCTTTGAAGATTTAATCAGTGTTTCTGGCATTGGTCCCAGCACGGCTATTGTTATGCTTTCTTCTTTATCATCGGGTGAAATCAAACACGCCATTATTTCGGAAGATGTTCGCACGATTCAAAGTATCAAAGGCATTGGGCTTAAAACTGCTCAAAGAGCCATTATAGAGTTAAAAGATAAACTAAAAAAGGACTCTTTATTGGGTGGCGTTACGCCAAATATTTTTGCACCAGCCAATTCTGCTTTACGCAACGAAGCACTTACAGCGTTGGTTACATTGGGTATTGCGAGAGCAGCGGCTGAGAAGAGTATAGATGCGATACTGAAACGTGAAGGCAACGAAATTACTCTCGAACAACTGATTAAACTGGCTCTTAGATAAATTGTAATTAATAAAGATGCAGGCGCAAATTGCCTTAATTTAATTGCAAAAAATAAAGATTTGCTTTGATTGAAAAATAAACACCTTCAATCTTTTATAGATATCAAACCATTAAATAAAAAGCGTACAATTTTTCGTATTTCTCACAGACTATTGGCAAGATTTTAGTCGTTTAGTGTTAAAGTACCTATTGATACTCCCTAAAATTTTATGTTCGGACAGCTATTTGTAAAAAATTATACATTATTTTTTATTGTAATTTTCAGCTTTGGATTGATAAGTGAGAACGCGGACGCTCAATTATTAGGCAGAAAAGGGGCTAAAGGGACCAAGGATCCAAAGGCAATCAAGGCTGATACTACCCGAATTGACTCTTTAGCAGTTCCGGAAAAAGATACTATTATCACCCGTACAGGTAGAGAACCTTCGTATCGTTGGCAGGACCGTTATCTTAACCGTTATGCCAATGCCGTTCCTCAATCACCATTTTATTTAAAAGACCCCAATAATATTACCACAGACTTTAGTGTCTCTCCTACCTCAAATGATATATCAATCACAGAAAAAGCAGGTAAAGGTATTGATTATAAATTGCCACAAGCCTTAACCTTTAATGAATATTCAAGTATTCAGAATGCTTATGTAAGGAAAAATATTCTCCGTGAATATGAAGAGCTGGCAGATGGGAAAAGTGCGACAACTGAGAAGGGCTTAAGACCACTTTTACAGAAAAACCCGATTGTTGACCGGATTTTTGGTGGAAATATGATTGACAAACTCAAGCCAAACGGGTTTGTTACACTTGATTTCAAACTGATTCATCAATTCATAGATAATCCACTCCTACCCATTATTCAGCGTCGTCAGACACTCTTCAACTTCGACGAACAAATCAATATCAACTTCAACGGACAGATCGGTGAGAAGTTAGGGATGTTGACAAATCTGGATACCAAAGCGGCTTTTAACTTTGAAAACCAGCTAAAACTCAACTTTAAAAACCAACCGGAAGACATCCTTCAAAAAGTAGAGGCTGGTAATATCAGTATGCCTGTAAAAAGCCAGTTGATTCCGGGTGTGCAAAATTTATTCGGGATAAAAGCCGGACTCAGATTAGGTAAATTAGATATTACACAAGTAGTTGCCCAACAACGCTCTAAAACAGAATCAATTGTATTGAACGGAGGAACCCAAAGCCGTACTTTTGAAATAAGAGCCGATAATTATGAAGAAAACCGACATTTCTTTCTCGCTCAATTCTTTAGAAGTAACTATGAACGAGCACTTAGAAATCTTCCTTTAGTATTATCAGGAGTAAAAATTACACGTTTAGAGGTATATGTAACCAACCGTACCAATACCGTTGAATCTATGAGGAATCTCATCGCTTTTTCTAATTTAGGTGATTTGAAAAGTGGAACAGGCTACGCTCCGGTAAGAAACGAAGCAACAACCCTTTATAGCAACCTTAGTAATAATCCTGGTTTCAGACGTATTGACTCTACCACCTCATCAGCAGCTTTATCATCATTGAATTTAAAGAAGGGGATTGACTATGAAATACTTAGAGGGGCAAAACGTTTGACCGAACGTGAATTTAAATTCAACGCCGAATTAGGTTATATTTCTTTAGTTACGCCTTTGCGTAATGATGAAATTCTTGCGGTTGCTTATGAGTATACCTACAATGGACAGAACTATAAAGTCGGGGAATTAACAGAAGACTATTCAATTCGCCCTGAGAATGAGGCAATTATGTTGAAGCTCCTTAAGTCTTCTACTATTCGTAACCGTACTACCGACCCTATGTGGGATCTGATGATGAAAAACATCTATTCATTGGGTGTGCCGGGTGTAGGTAAACAAGGTTTCCAACTTAGAATTATTTATAAAGACGACCGCACGGGTATTGATAACCCTAACTTACAAGAAGGAAAGACATTGAAAGACGTTCCTTTGGTAAGAGTAATGAATCTGGATAATCTGAACCCTAATAATGACCCTCAACCTGGTGGTGATGGGAATTTTGACTTTATTGAAGATATAACGATTGATTCAAAAATGGGAAAAATGATTTTCCCGGTACTTGAGCCATTCGGCTCTCACCTATCCTCAAAATTCGCCTTAGACGAACAGATTCTGAAAGATAAATATGTTTTTAATGAATTGTATCGCACTACCTTGGCTGATGCCCAGCAGGTAACTACAAAAAATAAGTTCTTTATCAGAGGTAGTTTACAGGCAAGTAATTCTTCAGAAATTATGCTGCCATTAGGCGCATCAGGTCAATCTGTAAGGATTTTCGCAGGTGGTGTACAATTACAGGAAGGTGCTGATTATACCATTGAACCACAATTGGGTAGAATTAAAATTCTTAATCAAAGTGTGCTTAATTCTGCGCGCCAGATTAGAATTGAATGGGAACGTCCTGACTTGTTTAATACCCAGATCAGAATGATGCTTGGTACAAGATTAGACTATAATCTTAGCAAGGATATTCATATCGGAGCCACGGCCATGACCCTACGCGAAAGCACTCCTGCTTTTATGACACGTATTGCCATTGGTCAGGAACCTGTTAATAATAGTATTGTCGGGTTGGATATTAATTACCGTAAAGATGCCCGATTCCTGACAAGATGGTTAGATGCGCTGCCATTGATTCAAACCAAAGAGATGTCGTCTATTCAATTTACAGCAGAATACGCTAAGCTATTCCCTGCCGTGAATAATAAGCGTATTAATGGCAATGCGATGATTGATGATTTTGAGGCCACACGTAATATCAATGACCTTACACGCCAGCCAACCAGATGGCGTCCAGGAACTGCTCCTGAATCTTATAGAGGTAGTGATACAGGATACGATTATAATTATAAAAGAGGTAAAATTTCTGTTTATACCATTGACCAGACTACGTATCTGGAAGGAGGCTTTGGCGGAGCCGGGAATGTTTTACCTCCTGAGGTACAAGAGGCAGCTAATGGCAATTTATATGAAAGAGCCTTCAGTCCACAACAGATTTTCCCAGGTCGTTCTATTCCAACTTTCAGCCAGGGAGTACCAGTCAATGTGCTGGATGTGTCTTATTTCCCTGCAGAGAGAGGAATGTACAATTATAATTCTACGCTGACTCCTGATGGTTATTTGCCAAATCCCAGACAAAGCTTTGGCTCTATTATGAGAGGGATTACAGCAGATAATGACTTTGATAATGCAAATACAGAATACATTACTTTCTGGATGCTTGACCCTTTTAAAGATGTGGTGAGAGATGGTAATCCTAATGGAAACAGAACCAACACTACCGGAGGTAAACTTAAATTCCATTTGGGTGATATTTCAGAAGACTTTATCCCAGATGGAAGAAATAGCTTTGAAAATGGTTTCCCGGCCAATGAGGCTGTTTCAGATATGTCAAAACCTGACCAGACTGCCTGGGGTTTTGTACCAAAAGTGCAGTTTATGACTGATGCTTTTGACAACCAGCCAGGTGCAAGAGCAAAACAAGATGTGGGTTTAGATGGATTGAATAATGAACAGGAAAGAAATTTCCCTCATATTAAGACATTCCTTGACAGGATTAGCTCTACTGCAAGAGCAAAAGCAGAACAAGATCCATCGGCTGATGATTTTAAATTCTTTACAGACCCTACGTTTACACCGCAACAATCATTACTTGAGCGCTATAAAAACTATCTGGGAGTTGAAAACAACTCTCCTCAAAGTAATCAGACTTCAGATACAAGTCCGACACTAGCCAACTCGGTAACACCTGATAAAGAGGATATTAATGCGGATAATACGATTAATGATGTTGAGAATTTCTATGAGTATGAAATAGACTTATCACCAAGCCGGATGAGTGTTGGTTCTGGTTTTATTGTCGACCAAGTGACTGTACCTAATACACAAGCAACCTGGTATCTTTTCCGTGTTCCGGTGAAACAATTTACCCGTAAATTCGGTGATATTAACGGTTTCAAGTCTATTCGCTTTATGCGAATGTTGCTAACTGACTTTCAACAACCAGTGGTTTTACGTTTTGCTTCACTTCAATTAGAATCTAATCAATATCGTATCTATGATAAAAGCCTGACTCAAACAGGCTTAACAGAAGTACCTGAGCCATATGATGCGAAATTTAAAATGGGGGTTGTGAGTATTGAAGAAAATGGTTGTGGAGACGATGGACAAACCTGTAATATTAAAGAGGGTAAGACCCCATATAAAGTACCTCCGGGATTCATCAGAGATCAGGATATTACACAGCAACAGTTCAATGTAAGATTTAACGAGCAGTCAATGTCTTTGGCGGTTACAAACTTACGTGACGGTGATTCAAGAGGGGTATTCCGTAATACTCGGGTAGATATGCTTAATTATAAAAGAGTAAGACTATTTATCCATGCTGAAAACGAAGCCGGCGATGAAAAAACAGTAGGTGGTGCTTTTATCAGAATTGGTACTGACTTATCTCAGCACTATTATGAAATTGAAATACCTCAGTTAAAAATTACACCTAATGGCTCGATTGATGAAAATGTAATCTGGCCTAAAGAAAACTTTATTGATGTTTCGTTGCAAGACTTAGTAGCCCTAAAAGGGGAAAGAAACCGGATGGGTAAGACCATAACAGTGCCTTATTCAGGAACCGCAGTCGGAACGATTGATGATGGGACTGATGGTAATACTTATAAAATAACCGTAGTCGGTAATCCGGATTTAAGTGCTGTCATGACCATGATGATAGGCTTAAGAAATCCGAAATCGGCAGACGAGCAGCCAAATACTTATACTGTATGGGTCGATGAACTGCGTGCTTATGGATTTGACCAAACATCTGGTGATGCTGGATTATTAGCAGCTAATATTAAATTAGCAGACTTAGCTACTGTGGCTATCAATGCTAATTTGAAGACCTTTGGTTTTGGTGGTGTTCAGGATAAAATTTCTGAAAGAGCGCGTGAAACGGGTAAAGGTATTGGAATTGCTTCGAATATTGAGGTTGATAAGCTTTTCCCTGAAAACTGGGGTTTAAAAATTCCGTTCTTCGTTAATTTTGATAAACAAACGGTTACACCTCATTTCAATCCTCTTGATCCTGATATGCCGCTTGAAAATGCGTTGGCAAATATTGATGACCCAATCAAACGCGAAGCATATCGACGGATGGTAGTTGATAATAGTACCAGAAAAGGGTTCAACTTCTCAAATGTGCGTAAAATAAAAACTAAAGAAGGAGCGCTGCCACATTTCTATGATGTTGAAAACTTCTCGTTCACCTATGCACAGAATAATGTAAATCGCAGCAATATATTGATAGATAATTATTCACTGAATCAGTATAAAGGTGGATTTACCTATCAATATCAACCTAAGCAAATCAACTGGGAGCCTTTTAAAAATAACAAAAGCCTTGAACGACCATTCCTCTATTGGTTGAAAGACTTTAACCTGTCTCCTTTGCCAACAGTAATGGCCTTCAGAACAGATTTTGATAAGAGTTTTGCCCGAACATTACTAAGAAACGCAGATTTAACAACTGATGGCGTTCAACCTTATTTTGAGAAGTATTTCCTGATGAATCGTTTCTACGATTTGCAGTGGAACCTTACCAAGAGCATTCTCTTCAATTATACAGCTACTATGAATGCAGTAGTTGATGAGCCTTATGGAGATATTAATACAGAAGACAAAGCAAAGCAATTACGCCAGAGTATTTTTAGTTTAGGTAGAGCTAAGAATTATTATCAGGAAATGCGATTTACCTATCGCCTACCCTTAGACAAGTTCTTCTTACTTGACTGGATAACAGCAGATGCCAAATACAATAATAATTTTGGTTATCAGGCGATAGCCCTCAATATTATGGATGAAGATTCGATTCCGTTTGGTAATACGATCCGCAATGGTAGAGACAGAGGTATCAGAGGAAAAATTGACTTCATTAAGCTTTATAACAAAGTCAAGTATCTGAAATTTGCTAATAGCCCGAATCCTGAAAGAAAGCGATTTACTCGTAACCCAGGAGATGATGAGAATATTGAGCTACCACCAAGTAATGTAGCAAAAGCATTTACGAGATTATTAATGGCCGTAAGAGGAATTGACTACGATTATTCGATTGTAGAAACCACGATTCTACCGGGCTTTATGCCAACGCCTAAATTGTTTGGATTAAGTTCTGATGGCGCTCCCGGCTTGGGTTTTGTACTGGGTAATCAATATACGACTGAAGGTGATTTCAGGCGTACTAATGGTAATTTTCAGGAATATGCGGCTTCGCAAGGTTGGTTGTCTAAAACCAAAACGCAAACCCAACCATTTGTTCAGACCAAACAAAAGAAATTCTCTTACCGAACTACAATCGAACCGTTCAAGGATTTCAGAATGCAGATTAGTGGTAATTTTAGTCGCGGTGATAATTATCAGGAATATTATTTAGTGGATTCAACTGGAAACTACAGTAGTATGAGTCCTGTAAGAAACGGTAATTTCAGTACTTCGTTCTGGTCTTTTAATACTTTCTTTGCCCGTATGACAAAAGAAGACGTTAAGAACAATTATCATTATGATGTTTTTGAAAATATGCGTGCGTATCGTGAGTTCTTTGCGGATAAACTTGCTGCCTTGAATCCGAATAAAGAGGGAGTATATGATAAGAATTCTCAGGATGTTCTGGTACCAGCCTTTATTGCTGCCTATAGTGGCAAAGGAAAGACATTGGATTTGAAAAAATTCCCTTTCTCTAAAGGTTTCAGATTCCCGATGCCTAACTGGAGGATTGATTATAGCGGCTTAGCTAATCTGGCACCATTTAACAAAATGTTTAGTTCAATCACTATTAGCCATAGTTATACTTCAACTTATAGTGTAGGTAATTTTACCTCTTCGCTTGATTATGGAGCCGCAATGGTTAATTTCATGATAATGGATTATCCTTATCAGAATGCTTCAAAAACGACAACTGTTGACGTACTTCTAAATGATCAATACGTCAAACAAAAGCAATTTGTTCCGGTATTTGTGATGAGTACGGTCTCATTGGAAGAGAAATTTATGCCTTTTATTGGAGTGCAGTTTACTACCAAGAGTAAGATTTCAGGTAGATTTGACTGGAATAGAGAACGTAGAGCAGCTTTAAACCTTTCTAACTCACAGGTAGCTGAATATAGTAGTTCTGATTTTGTATTCAACTTTGGTTTCAAGAAAAATGGAGTGAAGTTACCATTAAGAGGTAGAAACGGAAAAGTAATTACTTTGAAAAACGACCTGAATCTGCAATTTGCTTTCACTATTCGTGATGTAAAAGCCATTCAAAGACGTTTAGATGGTGATCCGCAACCTACACAAGGGAACTATAATCTTCAATGGGGACCAAGAATCACCTACCAGGTAAACAAGAGAGTAATGCTGAACTTCTATGTTGACCATGTAAACAACAGACCTTTCGTTACTAACTTCTCTTATCCTAGAGTCACAACTACAGGAGGTATTAATGTAAGATTCAGTTTATCTGATCAATAAGATTCAAATTATACGTATATTAGAGGGTTATTGTTTCAAAGCAATAACCCTCTATTTTTTTTCAACCACTCTATGAAAATCATTATTATTGGTGCCACTACCGGCATAGGCAAAGCCTTAGCTGAATTATATATTAAACAAGGGCATGAAGTAACAATTACAGGCAGAAGAATTGCTTTATTGGAAGAAATACAAAATGCTTATCCCAATCAGCAAGTACACATTGGCCTAATGGATGTTGCTGAAATAGACAATGCCCGATTAACAATGGAGCATTTGGCCGATAAACATGGAGGGTTTGATAAAGTAGTAATTAATGCAGGTGTAGGTTTTGGGAAAGCGAGTTTCGATGAAGAAATAAAAACCATTGATATTAATGTGCGAGGCTTTACAGCTATTGCTCAATGGTCTTATAATTATTTTAAGAGCAAAGGGAATGGACATATTATTGGTGTTTCCTCGTTGGCTTCTCAATATGGTAGCCCTTACGCTCCTGAATATCATGCTTCAAAAGCGTTTATGTCTAATTATATGCAAGGTTTACGATTGCGGTCATCTAAATATAAGCATCATATTAGTATAACTGATATTCGTCCCGGATTTGTGGATACACCTATGACGAAGCAAAACAAAGGTATGTTTTGGGTAGCTACTCCTGAGAAAGCCGCCAAACAAATTGCAGAAGCTATTGAATCGAAAAAAAATGTAGCCTATATTACCAAAAGGTATTTTTTATTAGCAATTTTGATAAAACTTGTTCCTGAATGGCTATTTGCCAAAATCTTCTGATATGAAAAGCATTGCTTTACTGTTTGTAATTTTAATCGCACTTATCTCATGCAAAAAAAATGAGGCTTTAGATACATGCCAGTTAGAAAAGTTTGCTCAGGAGTTGCCACTTAGTGAAGCGTTTCACTATGATAACATTACTTTAAAAGATGGGCGGATAGAAAAGTTTCTTAGTTATGATATAAATGCCAGTAAAGATACCTTAAATAAGGCGATTGTATTTTTTGAGTATAATTCCAAAGGTCAGGTAAAAGCTGTCAGAGATGAAGCAAATCCAAAAAGAATCAGAAGATACGATGCCAGTTTTGATAGCAAAGGCAATGCAACCAAGGTTATTCAAACAACGAATGGTAATATTGAGGATGAAATTGTGATAGAATATGATTCACAAAACCGACCTATAGAGATTGCAAGCAAATATTTATTAGGCATTAACAGAAGCATTGAATATGATAACAATGGGAATCCTTTTCGTATTTTCAGATTAGATTTAGGGACTACACCTAATATAACAGAGCATACCTTCGACGATAAACGAAATTTCTTTTCGGGTATTCCTGAGATAAAATTTTACTGGATTGTTCGCCCTCTTAGTAATTTCATCCCGTTTGGCGATAATAATATAGCATCATCTAAGGTCTATCTATTTGAACAAAACGACTTTAAAGAATCTGTAAGTCAGCGAACCAAGCGAGAATTGGTCTATAATGAAAAGGGGTTTCCTGAGACAATAAAAATCATTCGGGAAGATTTATCAAGTACAGTCTCAAACATTTCTAACTTCTCGTATAATTGTCAATAGATTGCCGGCTCCTTAATAAAGCTTCTGCCACAATTAAATCTTCGGGTGTGGTTATCTTAATGTTTTCGTAAGAGCCCTCTGTCAGATTTATCGGAAAACCTGCAAATTCCAAGACACTTGCACAATCGGTAAAGAAATTCTGCTCATCTACTTCAAAAGCTTTTTTTATCAATTCCGACTGAAATGTCTGGGGTGTTTGCATCAATCGGAACTTGGTTCTTTCTACGGCTTTATTCTGCTGGTTCTCCCCTACTTCACGGATAGAATCTTTTAATTGAACACTTGTCACAGCACTGCCCAATTCATCGGCAGTCTTAAATGATTTTTCAATGATTTCTGCATCGATTAAAGGTCTAACTCCATCATGCACAGCCACCAGACTATTATTTTCGACATGCACAAGCCCATTTTTAACCGATTGAAACCGACTTTTCCCTCCTATTACAATCTTAATTGATTGATAAGATTCTACTTCCAAAGATTGTTGTTTTGTAATACTATGCCAGTATTCAATATCTTTTTCAGGCAATACCAATATAATCTTTATCCTATTAACTCTCATGAATTGGTCAATTGTATGCAGTAAGATAGGTTTTCCAGCCAAGGGCAGAAATTGTTTTGGTACTTCGCTGCCCATACGGGTTCCACTACCCCCTGCGACCAAGACTGCATATTTTTGTTTTTCCATGAGATTTATATGAAGATTGGAGTATAAACAAAACCGAGAAATGAAAACTAAGTTCATTTCCCGGTTCTGAATAAGCTTATATTGACTATTAAAGAATCAACATTACATCGCCATAAGTAAAGAATTTATATTTCTCTTTAATGGCTTCGTTGTAGGCATTCATAATTAACTCATATCCACCAAAAGCACAAGCCATCATAATCAGGATTGACTCCGGTAAATGGAAGTTTGTTAATAAGGCATTCGTAATTTTGAAATCGTATGGAGGGAAGATAAATTTATCTGTCCAGCCATTATCGATTGGTTTCAAATGGTTGCTTGCTGATACTGAAGACTCCAGGGCTTTCAGAACTGTTGTTCCGATAGCACATATTTTTCCTTCCTTATCGATTGAACCATTTACAATATCACAGGTTTTATCAGGAATAAAGAAGTTCTCAGAATCAGTTTTATGCTTTGTTAAATCTTCTACATCAACCTGACGGAATGTTCCGATACCAATGTGTAAAGTAACTGGGCAGAAATTAACGCCATTAATTTCCATACGGCGTTGTACATTTCTTGTAAAGTGCATACCTGCCGTTGGTGCAGCTACCGCTCCTTCTTTATCAGCGAAGATCGTCTGGTATCTTTCACGATCCTGATCAGTTACTTTTCTTTTAATTACGTCGATCGGCAGTGGAGTTTCTCCCAATTCGTGAATCGCTTTCATCATTTCTTCGTGTGATCCGTCAAACAAGAAACGAATGGTACGCCCACGAGAAGTCGTATTGTCAATAACCTCTGCTACTAAATCACTCTCTCCAAAATATAATTTATTACCTACTCTGATTTTTCTTGCCGGATCAACCAATACATCCCAAAGGCGCATTTCACGGTTAAGCTCGCGCAACAAGAATACCTCTATTTTGGCACCTGTTTTTTCTTTTGAACCATATAAACGCGCAGGAAAAACCTTTGTATCGTTCACTACTAAAGTATCGTTTTCTCCAAAGTAGTCAACGATGTCTTTAAACATTTTGTGTTCAATTTTTTTGGTTTTTCTGTTAACTACCATCATACGCGCGCCGTCACGTTGGTCAGGCGGGTACATGGCCACAAGGCTATGCGGTAAATCAAATTTAAATTCTGAAAGTTTCATTTTATAGACTCCCCAATTCCACTCAAAGCGGAAAATTTTTGTTGATTTGCTCCATGTTTGGGGATATTGTTTTCCGGCATGAAGAAATATAGGTATGAAAAAAACTTCTTACCTTAGTTTTTTTAGGTCGCAAAGGTACTAAATCGGTATAGGGGGTGTCAAGTGTTTTAGGAGAAATGTTTAAAAATGGCCTTAAACTGTAATTTTACCTTTGAGATAAAGTTTTCCTTGCCCTGCAATTAAAACCCTGTCTCCTGCCAGTTTACAATGTACACTACCTTTCCTCGCTGAAATCTGTTCCGCTTCAAATTCAGTTTTGCCAAGTTTATCAGCCCAGAAAGGTATTAACTTAGTAAATGCCGAACCGGTAACAGGATCTTCGTCAATTCCTGCGGCTGGTGCAAAAAAACGGCAGACAAAATCCAGTTTTTTAGAGTCAGCCTTTGAAGTTACAATTATCCCACGTGTTCTTACATTTTTTAAAACACCAAAATCGGGAAAGATGTTTTCAATATCACTCTGAGAATTATAAACTAATAAATAATCTTCACCTGCTTGATAAATTTCTTCAGGTTTCTTACCAATTCCTTCAATCAATCCTTCTGGCGATTCAATTGGAAAAACATTTTGCACAGGGAAATCCAGCTCTAATAATCTGCCATACTTTTTCACTTTTAAAATACCACTTTGCGAATCAAAAATAATTGTATCAGCAGTATATTTCATGGTATCAAAAATGACATAGGCAGTAGCTAGCGTAGCATGACCACAAAGTGCTACTTCAATAGTTGGAGTAAACCAACGAATATGGAAACCATTATCGGTTGGAACAAAGAAAGCCGTTTCTGACAGATTGTTTTCTAAAGCAATTTGTTGCATCAAAGAATCTGGTAACCAATCTTTTAATGGAACAATTGCGGCAGGATTGCCACCAAAAAGCTTGTTTGTAAAGGCATCAACCTGATAAATGGATAATTGCATAAAGCGTGGTTTTATCTGAATTTAACTTTTCTTATTTGAAACCTGAATTTTGGTTAGATATAACATTAAAGCTATCACACTAAGAAAATATACTAATGTTCGGGAGTCAATCAGACCTCTTCCGATTGATTCATAATGATAACTAAGACCTACATAATCAATCAGGTATTGGGTTGTACCATTAAACAATTGGGCAAGTTGATGTAGTCCATCGTATAAAAGGAAACAAGCCAGAGCTCCTATAATAAACGCTACTACCTGATTATCTGTAAGTGAAGACGCCCACAAACCAATGGCTGCAAAGACACCACCTAAAAAGAAAAGACCTATATAAGAGCCAATAATAGCCGAGGTATCTACATTTCCTTTAGGATTACCCAATTCATAAACTGAATAATAATATAATAGTGTAGGTAAAAGTGCAACAACAATGAGAATGAATGCCGCTAAAAATTTACCTAATATAATCTGCCAATCAGTAAGTGGTTTTGTAAAAAGCAGTTCAATAGTCCCGGTTTTAAATTCTTCCGAAAATAAACGCATAGTAATGGCTGGTATCAGAAAAATGAAAATATAAGGCGCCAGTTGAAAAAAGCTGTTTAAATCGGCATAGCCATAGTCTAATACATTTCCTTCAAAAACCCATGTAAATAAGCCTGCTAATACCAAAAAAACACCAATCACGATATAAGCGACAAGTGAATTGAGAAAACTATTGAGTTCTTTTCTAAAAATTGTAAGCATTTATTAATATTTAAATACTGGTTGATCTTTCTTAAAAATAGCTGATATTATTAACGACCAAACAAAGCCAAAAAATATATAAAGCAATACTCCAAAGATAAAAAGCATTCCAGGGCTCATAAATTTGCCCATCATCTCCATTGTCTGATCAATTTGCTCCTGAGTCAATCCTCTTGATTCCATCTGTTCGCGCTGCAAATCTGACATTTGTTGGGGAATGGTTGTATCTATAAACATAATATATACAAACGAGAAAATAGAGGCAATCAGACCTGTTACTGCACTCATCAATGTACCTACTCCCAAGCCTTCACCAAAACTCATAAAACCACTATTTAAAGATTTATATTCCTTTACACCGAATATAATTCCTCCCAAAAGAAATAGAAAAGACACATATGTAAGCGCATTATTTTTGAAGAGGGCAGTCATATATAAAACCACACTGTAAATAATAACTATTATAGCGGTGATGATTCCCCATTTAAGTGCAATGCGGGCTGTTGACGGTTTTTCCATATTGTTGATAAGGTTAAGGTGATAAAAAGAGAAACAATTTATCAAAAATCTATGAAACTGTATACGTATGTCTTCTGAAAATCAATGAAATAATTGAGACGGCTATAATACAAATCTGTTTCTTGCCGAGCTCATCTAAAAATACATAACCTGCTGAGGGAATTTGTTGCGCCTGTTTTAGCAAGGATGAAAACTCTTCAAGACCAAAGTTTTTAATATGACTATCCTTTATTTTCATAATCGCATCTACATTTTCTTTTACCCATAGCAAAATTGCTTCATCCCCTGCCAGTTTTATAAAAATATAAAAAAATGTTGCGGTGATAAAAGCGGCGAAAAGATTGGTAAGGAAACCAACCGAAAATCCTTCGGTAAAGGTTATTATGCCCATATTGGTTGCCCGATATGTCCAGATCGCAATCAGAATAAATAAAATATTGATACCAAATGCAGGTAATTTATAGCGCCCGAAAGGACTTTTATGAATGCCATAAAACTGAATCATGGCTACTACAATGCAAATAGCAGCAGCAATGCTTCCGTAATAAAGTGCGTGCTTAACAATTCTACTTTTTAACATACCAATCTTCAATTAGAGATACTCTTCTATCAAGCGATTTGATTTTTATTAATTACGCCAATTACTTTACCCTTAAATGTTTGGTCAACAAAAGGCGTATTTTTAGATTTCGAACGAATATCTTTTTCAGTAAAAGTCCATTCTAAATCAGGATTAAAGATAGTCAGATTAGCTAAACTTCCTTCCTGAATGGTTTCTTCCGCTAGGCGTAATAATTTAGCTGGATTATTTGTCAATTTCTCAATCAATGTCTCAATTGACAAATTGCTATAGGTATTCGCAACAGCAAAAGCCGTCTCTAATCCAATAATCCCAAAATCCGCCATATCAAACTCCAGATTCTTTGATTCTTCGTCCTGTGGATTATGGTCAGATACAATCGAATCAATTGTTCCATCAGCTAATCCTGCTTGCAAAGCTTCAATATCTGCTTTCGTTCTGAAAGGTGGATTCACTTTCAGGTTTGTATCAAATTCTTTCAGATCTGCATCTGTAAAAGCTAATTGATGCGCCGCTATATCACAACTTACGGGTAATCCTTTTGCTTTGGCTTCTCTGATTAATTCTACGGCTTTTTTAGTAGAAATAGTCGAAAAATGTAAGGCAGAATCTGCTTTTTTCTCTGTAATCTGACTAAATGCATATTCAAGCAATTTCAAATCTCTCATTACTATTATTTCTTCGGCAGTAGAAGGAATCCCTTTCATACCCAATAAAGTACTTTCAATGCCTTCGTGCATCTGCCCGAACAAGGTCAATGTTGTTTCCTCCGGGTGATTCATTAAGAAGCCATTAATCGGATAGAGATACTGTAAAGTTTTCAATAAAATATCAGCATTCCATAAAGGATGCTCTCCATCGGTAAAAGCCACGGCTCCGGCATTATTCAGATCAAGCATTTCAGTGAAATCTTTGCCTTCGCAATTTTTGGTTACTGCCGCTGCCGGAAGAATATCAACTAGCTGGGTTTTAGAAAACCCTTTGTAATAAGCAATTGATTCTTTGGTTTGTACAGTTGGCTTTGTATTAGGCAGCGTTACAATTTTAGTAAATCCACCTGCTGCCGCTGCTTTGCACAAAGAACTTAAATCTTCTTTAGACTCATAACCCGGGTCTTTTGGTGATACTCTCATATCAATCCAGCCGATTGATACGTGTAGGTTCTCTCCCTCGATTATTTTATCTGCTTTTTCTTCAATTATATCAGCAATTCTGCTGATTTTCCCTTCTTCAATAAATATATCTTTTATCTGACCATTGAGGTCAGATTTATTGTCAATTATCTTTACAGATTTAAGCAAAGTTTTCATTTTCCTATAAAAATTCAAAAAAAATGCCCTTAGCAGGGCATCTCTATTTAAAATATCTTCGATTCGATTATCATAGCCTTATTTCTCAGATAATATTTTGATATGCTTCTGAATCTAATAAGGCATCAATATCAGCTGGATTCGATACTTCCAGTTTTATCAACCAACCTTCACCATATGGATCTGAGTTTAGCAATTCAGGATTATTACTTAAGGCAGCGTTCACTTCTAAAACTTTTCCGGCAACAGGTAAGAATAAATCTGATACTGTTTTGACCGCTTCTACTGTTCCGAAAATATCGTTTGCTCCAAGTTCTTGTCCTGCTGTTTCTATCTCAACAAAAACAATATCACCCAACTCGCCTTGTGCAAAATCAGTAATACCTACCAAAGCGATATTACCACTTTCTATTTTGATCCACTCATGTTCGTTGGTGTAGCGTAAATCTGAAGGAAAATTCATTTGTTTGTGAAGGGGTTTATTATTTCGACCGCAAGTTAGTAGATTTGTTGGAAACATGAAAAAATCCTAATGAAAAAATAAAATCTGAGTCTAAAGCGATAAATGTAGTAGGACCAGGTTTACTTATCTGAGCAAACGCCCTTATATTTAGGCACAAATAAACGAATATGCAAAAAAGGCTTTCATTACAGGAATACATAGACGGAATATTATCTGGCAACCGGATTATTCTTAGCCGTGCTATTACTTTGATTGAAAGCCAATTAGCACAGGATAAAACCTTAGCCCAAAATCTGCTGGAGCAACTTTTACCTCACTCTGGCCATTCGATCCGAATTGGTATTACCGGAGTCCCGGGAGTTGGTAAAAGTACTTTTATTGAGACATTTGGTAAAAATGTTACTGCACAAAACAAAAAAATTGCTGTTTTGGCCATTGACCCGACCAGCCAGATAACTAAAGGTAGCATTATGGGTGATAAAACCCGCATGGAGGAGTTAGCTCATGACGCTTTGGCATATATACGCCCCTCACCTGCTGGTGCTACCTTAGGTGGTGTAGCCAACAAAACCCGAGAAACCATCTTATTGTGTGAAGCTGCGGGCTATGAAATCATTATTGTTGAAACGGTCGGTGTTGGTCAATCGGAAACGGTCGTAAAAGGCATGGTTGATTTCTTTTTATTATTGATGCTGGCAGGGGCTGGGGATGAACTACAAGGAATTAAACGAGGTATTATAGAAATGGCTGATGCCATAGCCATTACCAAGGCGGATGGAGATAATTTACAGGCATCAAAAAATGCCCGATTAGAATATTTACATGCGCTTCACCTCTACCCAGCTGCCAACAATAACTGGCAGACGCCCGTATTAACTTGCTCAGCACTTAATAATTCGGGTATTAATGAAATATGGGATACTATACAGTCTTACGTTCAAAAAATGCAAACAATTGGTTTTTGGGAGCAGAATCGGCAGAGACAAAATGTGGAATGGTTGCATACATATATTCGTCAGTCGCTGGAAGATGAGTTTTACAATAACCCAACGATAAAAGACAAATTCTCAAGTATTAAAGAAAATATACTTTCAGGTAAAATGCTACCCATTCAAGGAGCGAAGGAGCTTTTAGATAGTGCGAAGAGCGCTAATTAGTCGACAAATTCGGTACAACTATACATTTCTTCACCGCTTTTCATTAAAAAAAGCTAATTTTGATGCTTCATTCCTACTAACGGCTAAACCCAAAATATGTTCTGGTATACTATTTCGAAAATTATTTTAAAGAATCGTCGAAGCTGGCTTTTGTTTTTAACGCTTATAAGTGCCTTGATGGCTTATGAGGCATCTCAAATCCAGATGTCTTATGAATTGGCAAGAATTCTTCCTCAAACAGATGATAATTATAAATTATACGAAGATTTCAAAAAGCGATTTGGTGAAGACGGCAATGTAATGGTAATTGCCATAGAGTCAGATAAAATCTATCAACTGCAAGTTTTTAATCAATGGTATGATTTAACTAAATCTGTTAAAAGCATTGAAGGAATCAAAAATGTAGTATCTAATGCTAATCTTTTTGAGATAGTACGCAACGATAGCTTAATGCAATTTGACTTTAAGCCAATTGTGGCTCAAAGACCTACAAGCCAGGCCGAAGTAGATTCTATCAGAAAAAAAATTGAGACTTTCCCGTTTTACAGAGGTTTTGTGTATAGTAAAGAGGGCCATGCGCATTTAATGGCTATTACATTTGATCAGGCCAAACTAAATAGTAAAGGCAGAATAACGATAACCCGTGAAATTGAAGCAGAAGCAAGAGCATTCGGGCAAAAAAATGGAATAGAAATGCATTTCTCAGGAATGCCGTTCATCCGAACCAATTTTATTTCTAAGGTGACAGCCGAAATGGTTAAGTTTATGTTTCTCGCCTTTCTGGTTACCATTGGCATTCTATTCCTTTTCTTCCGTTCTATTAGAACAGCTCTTTTCACAGCACTATTAGTAATGATTTCGGTAGTCTGGTCTGTCGGAATCATCGTTTTATTAGGCTATAAAATTACTATTTTATTAGGGCTGATTCCGCCATTGATTATTGTCATTGGCATTCCTAATACCATATTCTTAGTCAATAAGTATCAGGAAGAATTTCAGAAACATGGCGATAAGATGCGAGCACTTTCAGTTGCTGTAGAAAAAATAGCCAAAACCACCTTTCTGGCTAATGTGACTACCTCAATCGGTTTCTTTGTTTTCTATTTTACCGGTAGCCCTTTATTATTAGAGTTTGGTTTGGTTGCGGCCATTTGTATCATGACTACATGGGCTGTGTCCTTAATATTGATTTCGATTTTGTTGAGTTATAGTGCGCCACCAAGTGCAAAAAATGTACGTCATCTTGAAAACAAATACATTAGCTCTTTTCTGAAATTTGTAAATACACTTGTACATACTCGCCGGACACCCTTATATCTATTCATTGCTATATTAGTGATAGTTTCAGCCTTCGGGATGTCTAAATTACGGGCTGTCGGCTATATAGTGGACGACTTGCCTCAAAACGACCCAATCTATGCCGATTTGAAATTTATTGAAAAGCATTTTCATGGTGTAGTGCCTTTTGAGGTTGAGATTAATACTAAAAGAGAAAATGGAGTATTGAATCCTCAGGTATTGAATAAAATCAAAGTGATGCAAAGG
This sequence comes from Emticicia fontis, assembly GCF_054779675.1. Lineage (NCBI taxonomy): Bacteria > Pseudomonadati > Bacteroidota > Cytophagia > Cytophagales > Leadbetterellaceae > Emticicia > Emticicia fontis. The sequence continues at coordinate 1,403 of NZ_BAAGXU010000026.1, read as the reverse complement.
GAGTTTGCCAAGTATAAAGAATTTACGAATCCAATCTCAGTAGTCGAAGCGATTAAATTTGTTTATCAGGGATATAGAGGTGGAGATGAAAAATATTATCAACTACCGGGTGCTTTAGAGTTACAAAAATTAGCTGGATATGCCGAAAGTGTAAAAGGTAAACAAAACCTGTTTGCGTCCTTTATTGATAGTACCAAGCAATATACCCGTATCAGTTTTCAATGCGCCGATGCCGGAACCGTCAGAATTAAGGAATTGGTAGATGCGCTGCAACCAAAAATTGATACCATTTTCAATTATGATAAAGAAGCTAAAAAATGGCTTCCTGAGGAGCAACAAATAGAGGCGAAAGTTACCGGAAATGGTGTGGTCTTTATGAAAGGGAATAACTATCTCTTGAAAAATCTGGTTGAGAGTACGGCTTTAGCAATCCTGCTTGTGTGCGTAGTAATGGCTACCCAGTTTTTTGATGTTCGGATGATTTTAATTTCAACCTTACCAAGTATCATCCCATTGATTATAACTGCAGGAGTAATGGGTTATCTGGGTATTCCATTGAAACCTACTACTACACTGGTATTTAGTATTGCTTTTGGAATTTCCTCAGACGGGACAATTTATTTCCTTACCAAATATAAAGATGAAATTGTGAATAGAGGTTTGACGGTTTCACAGGCCATTACTGAAACGATTATGTATACTGGTATCAGTATGTTTTATACAGGTATTATTCTGTTCTTTGGTTTTGGAATCTTTGTAGCATCCAATTTTAAAGGTACTGTATTTTTAGGCACATTGGTTTCGATTACCTTGTTAATGGGAATGATTTCAAATCTGGTCTTATTACCAGCCTTTTTGATGACTTTGGATAAACGAAAACCATTGATAAAGAGTTAATAACCTGAGAGCTAAACTGAAAATAAATGATAAATTTCCATATAGAAGAGATTGAGATTAGGATTCAGCAAAAATTAAAACTGAAAAACTGGCTGAAAAACGTAATCGAAAGCGAAGGTTTTAGTCTGGGAGATGTTAATTATGTCTTTTGTTCAGATGATTACTTACTGAAAATTAATGTAGAATACCTCGATCACGATTATCTGACTGATATTATTACGTTCGATAACTCGGAAGAAGAAAAACTCATTGAGGGAGATATTTTTATTAGTGTTGATCGGGTAAAAGATAATGCAAGGACTTTTGAAGTAAGTTTTGAATATGAGTTGAAACGTGTATTGGTTCACGGTATCCTGCATCTTTGTGGTTATCTTGATAAAACTGACGAAGAGGAAAAATTAATGAGATCTAAAGAAAATCATTATCTGCAATTATTTCAATAAGTCTTTTGGTTGTAGATTCAAATGTATGATGAGTTGAATAAATAAAACAAGGGAGCGAACTTT
>NZ_BAAGXU010000025.1:0-10508 GCF_054779675.1 Emticicia fontis | reverse complement strand
GAATCGAGGGCTCCTATTTTTTTCAATCTCTTTTGTTCTCTCTCCATTATATTGTCAAGATACATGACTTTAAGATATTAGTTGATAAGTCCGTAAGGACGGTCCAACGACAGCCTTCATGGCGTCCATTGGGCGGGTGTTCACCTCTTCCCATCTCGAACAGAGCAGTTAAGCCCCGCACCGCTGATGGTACTGAGTTCATCCTCGGGAGAGTAAGTAGATGCCAGAATTTTATTACAAAAGCCTCTAAGAGCAATCTTAGAGGCTTTTTTTGTGCTCATTTGCCTAGAAAATGACCTTCATGGCGTCCATGGTCAGAGTCGTGGGCGACTGGAGCCGGGGTCGCGCACGACCGCGACGCGTAGTCTTCACCTCTTCCCATCTCGAACAGAGCAGTTAAGTCGCGGACGGCCAGTCGGGGACGCCTAGTCCGCACCGCTGATGGTACTGAGTTCATCCTCGGGAGAGTAAGTAGATGCCAGGATTTTATTACAAAAGCCTTTAAGAGCAATCTTAGAGGCTTTTTTTGTTTACTTAGGCCAACAAACGACCTTCATGGCGTCCATTGGGTGGGGCGCGGGGTCGCGCACGACCGCGCCGCGAAGTCTTCACCTCGACTTCGCGTCTGCGTTCCCATCTCGAACAGAGCAGTTAAGTCTCGGACGGCCAGTCCGGGGACGCCTAGTCCGCACCGCGACTACGCGTCCTGTGATGATACTGATGTTACGCACACCGGTTCATCCTCGGGAGAGTCCCATTCCATGGCGGAGTAAATACCAAGATTTTATTTAAAAGCCTCTAAGAACAATCTTAGGGCCTTTTTTTATGCATATACTTTAAAAAAACCTTCATGGTGTCCATGGCCGGAGTGGAGTCGCGCACGACTGCGATGTGACGTCTTCATCTCGACTTGGCGTCTGCGTTCTCATCTCGAACAGAGCAGTTAAGCCTGTGGGCGTACAGTTTCGCGCCACGACTACACTTCCCGTGATGGTGATGACAAATCGTTTGCCGGTTCATCCTTGGAAGAATCTCGTTACATGGTGGAGTAGATACCATACCTTTTTTATGCTTATAAGCCCCCAAAAATAGTATCTATTATTTAGAGTTATTGAAAGGCAAGTAGGATATAAACCCTGCTATAAATGTACGTTGAACTGTATTAAGACTTTCCAAATCAACTAACGAAATCTTGTAAGGAAATTTCAAATTAAATATTTAAGCATGGTATTTTAATAGACAGTATAATTTTTTCTATATGACTATTGTTTATTTTAAACTGAATTTATAATTTGTTTTATTTAATCAACTAAGATTATATATTTGATAAGCAATTAGCTATCAACGTTTTACATTAAAAAGTGTGCATAACTTTTGTGGATAACTTTTTAGTTTGATTTTTTCTGCCTTCGTATATATTAACTAGTTGATTACTAGCCATTAATGTTTTCTTAATATTAGACTTTTTTACTGTTGCTAAAATGGTATAGAAATAGTATTTTTTAAAGATTATTGCTTTTTGTAAGTTTGCCTATCCTTATATAGAGGATTAAACTTTCTGTGAGAATGGAAAGAAGTAAAAGAAAACGCAGCAACGGCTTTCTCGACGTGCTGCGTAATCATCGCAATGAAGCGGGAGTGCTTCTTACGATAGTACTTTTACTAAAGGCTGCCTTCGAAATCATCCTTTTAGTATTAAGTATATGATTGAGATAAAGCCGTATATTTAATGTATACGGCTTTTTTTAATCTCAAACAAAATTGTAACATAATAACTTTATAATCAATTTATAGCCTGTTTTTTTTTGAACTTGTTATCCACAGACTACATTAATGTCCTGATTTTACCCTTATTGCCCTCTTCTTTTAAATGATTGCGCACATTCACAATTCCTTTAAAACCGTTATACATCAAGTCGTAGGATACTCATCAATCCCCAAAGTAGTCAGTTTAGGATTGATAGTTTTTTGGCAGATAATCACCTGAAAAAACTTCGTTCTCATCGCATCAAAATCACAGACAAACTTATTTTTTACTTTCAAAGTGCGATAGACTGCTGTATAATTCACCTTCTTTTGCTCCCATCCATTAATGGCGAGATTTGTCTGTACGCATTCAATCGCTCTTTTTAAGTTAGAGAAGTAAACTGTAAAGGGTTCCCTCTTCCGAACATCATTCAATGAGCCTATATAATGTATGGTTACTTCGTAGATGATTGCCTGCCGCATGAAATAATAGTTTTTTAGCTTATTAGCCCTTTGAATAGCGCTAATTCTTAAATTTATTCAATAAAACGATTTTTATGAAAAATTATTAGATAATTTTTCTGCTCTATAATATCAACACATACCGGACGTTATTTAATAGTATTTCATTTAGTTATAGAGAAAAAGCCCGAACATATCGATTTGTTGGGCTTTTTCTTTTTTGTAGATTCTTGTGTATACTTTCAATAGGTATTACCTAACTATTTTTATTCCTGATATCTTCTAAGACCATTCTTACAAGTTGCCCTATTGTAGATTCAAAACCTCTGCCAGAACTACCTCCTGTTTCTCCCCAATGTGCTTTCATCTTTACTTTCGGTTTTATTTTCTCGTTTAAATGTTTTTCTAAAAATTGTATCGAACTATTATCATTTATCTTATTCAATAGTCTGATTGTATCATATCTAAATAAAGGCTCTGGATGTTCAAGGTTTTTATGTAAATAGTTTAAAGCTATAGTTATATCAGTATCAATGAGTTTTCTCGCAAAATGACAATATACCTCATCCTGTTCTTCTGTATCTAACTCAAAAGAATGATTTAATAAATAAGCTTCATTAAATTCAAAATTCGTTTTGTCTTGTACAGTCATTAGCCATGTATTTTGTTTATTCCAATATTTTTCTGATTGAAATTGATAATAGTTATCTGTCGAATATAGGATTTTCTCAGATTTAAGTAGTCCATTAGTAAACCATTCTTTAACTGATTTTTCTTCTCTGTTGTATTCTACTAATAAATTCCCTTTTTCATCTTCAACTCGTGCAGATTCTAATTTCCCGTCTTTATATATTCGTATATAGTTTTCAGAAAAATTATCTATCCAATGAAAATGGGTCCCAACGCTTATGCCTTTCGAGAAAAACATTTCTTTAATAAGTCTATTTGAACTGGTATTAAGCATAAATAATCTACCATCTAATTCTCCTTCCAAATAGCTCCTTTCATAATAAATACTCCCCCATTGATCAAACGCTATCCCTGAAAATGGTTTATCTTGATAAATTGGTCCCCAAGGCACAACAGGATCCTCCCAGTCTAATTCGTCAATGCTAACTCTTAATACTTCCATATTACAATCTTCAAAAGTGTTTACTTATTCTATACTTTAAGATACTATTAAATCAAATAAGTATCTAGATTTTTATACCGTAATCCAACTTATCCACATATACACAAACTTATCCACAATTGTTGATTATCTATTACCAGTGGCATAAGGCCTTCATATTCTTTCAATTTTTTGACTATTTTCTGCTAATAAAATGAGAACTTTGCTGGCTCATTTTAAAACGGCTCCAAAAGAGCTATTTATCATAAAACCATAGTACAAATGACGCTTTTTAATGTGTATCCCCTTTACGACATTGAGCCGGTAAAAGCTCAAGGTTCTTATCTATGGGATAAGAACGGACAACAGTATTTAGATTTATATGGTGGCCATGCCGTTATTTCAATCGGTCACACCCACCCTGTTTATGTCCGAAGGCTTACACAACAATTAAAGAACATTGGTTTTTATTCTAACTCAGTAAAAATTCCATCGCAGGATGAATTAGCCGATAAATTAGGTAAAATATCTGGTCTGAAAGATTATTATTTATTCCTGGTTAATTCAGGTGCAGAAGCCAATGAGAATGCTTTAAAATTAGCTTCTTTCTATAATGGACGTAAGAAAATCATTTCGTTCACCAAAGGTTTTCATGGGCGTACGTCGGCGGCCGTAGCTGTTACGGATAATCCTGCCATCAAAGGACCGATTAATTTTGACGACCACGTACAGATTCTACCTTTCAATGATGTAGAAGCTGTAAAAAGAGCCGTTGATAATGATACCTGTGCCGTAATTGTAGAAGGTATCCAGGGTGTCGGTGGTATTCAGGTAGCAAGCAATGAGTTTCTAAAAACCATTCGCAAGGCTTGTGATAAAACCGGAGCCATCTTTATCCATGATAGCGTACAATGCGGTTATGGTCGTTCGGGTAAGTTTTTCAGTTTCCAGCATAGTGGTGTGAAACCTGATATTATCTCTACTGCTAAAGGAATGGGCAATGGTTTCCCTATTGGTTCAATCCTGATTTCACCTAGATTCCAAGCAAAACATGGCATGTTAGGCACTACTTTCGGGGGTAATCATCTGGCTTGTACGGCTGCTAATGCGGTTTTAGATGTGATCAAGAAGGAAAAACTAATACAGAATGCCGCTACGGTAGGCGATTATTTCTTTGAGAATCTGAAAGGTTTCAGCGGGATTAAAGAATTGCGCGGTAAAGGATTAATGATAGGCATTGAGTTTGAACAACCCGTTGAGCCTATCAGAAATTCCTTATTGTTTGACCATAAAATATTTACAGGCGTGGCCGGGAAACATACGATGCGTTTGCTTCCAAGCCTTGCCCTTACAACCAAAGAAGCCGACATCTTCTTAGATGCCTTACAAAAGGTATTGGTTAAGGCTTAACCGCCTCAATAGCCAATAAATAGAGCTTCATGGCTTGTGCGTCGCTGGCAATCCAGGCATCATACTCCTGGATTGCTTGCAGACGTAATTCTTCTGTACAAAATCTATCATTCACTACCTGTTTGCCACGTGTTTCTGCCACCACACTCCAGATTCTGGCATCACCCTCAAAACCAGGTTCTTCTCGTCTGCTTACTTCATGCTGCTCTACTTTATTAATTAATTGCAGCCCTAGTTTTTCATAAATAGCAGCCAGATTATCAGCAATGCCATTATCATAGCCTGCATCTTTTCTCCAGTTCAGAAAAGCCGCATAAAAATCCAGCATTGATTGCGGCGGTTGTGGTGTCCACTCAATCTTCGTATGATTATAATCCAATATAGAAATCATGCCGCCGGGTTTCACCAGATTCAACATTTGTGCTACCACTTCTTCCGGATTATTCACCCATTGTAGGGTACGGGCAGCAATCACCAGATCAAATTTCTGTTCAGCAGGATATGTATTAATATCCGCCACTTCAAACGATAAATTGCTCAGGTATGCATAATTCTTTTGCGCCAGTGCAATGAGGTGTTCACTAAAGTCGATACCCACTACACGCCCGCTTACGCCAACCCGCTCGGCAATGCCTGCAGTAATTGACCCTGATCCACAACCTACATCGAGTACCGACATTCCTTCTTTCAGCAGGTTCAGGAGCGACGAATAAGCATTTTCAATTGTCCGGCGGTCAAGCACTTTGTTCGCACCCTGTGGCATTTCTGCTCTTGTTTGAGAGGTCTGATTCATGAGATATTTGATAAATGGTTGATAATGCTGATTGAAATAGGGGGTATCATTTTAAATAATAATATATTTGTTTATTCAAATGCCCACAAAATTTATGGATATATTACTGCTAATTATTGCCATTGTTTGCTTAATAGTCGGCCTGATCGGGGCTGTATTGCCTTTACCAGGACCTCCCTTAAGCTTTGTTGGCATTCTGGTTTTGCACTTCACCAAGTTTGCCAGTTTCAGCGAAAACCTGCTTTGGGTATTAGGTATTGTTACCTTAATAGTTACAATTCTCGACTACTATGTTCCTATCTGGGGCACCAAAAAATTCGGCGGCTCTAAATACGGTACATGGGGTAGCATGATTGGCTTACTCGTTGGTTTATTCTTTGGCCCTTTTGGTATCTTTATTGGTGCCTTTTTAGGGGCTCTAGCTGGCGAACTTATCGGTGGTTCTACCTCTCAACAAGCAACTAAAGCAGCTATTGGCTCTTTTATAGGCTTCCTCGTAGGCATCGTTATGAAAATTGCCCTTTGTGTGGTCATGATCTGGTATGCCGGCAAAGAACTATGGCATTACTTTGGTTAAACATACCTTTAACTCCCTTCCCCATTGTTGGGGAAGGGTTGGGGATGGGGTTAAATTCAACTCCGTCTCAACTCCCACTGTATCAATTCCTCCTCAGTTTTCACATATTGAAAACCAGCCTTTTGCAACACCTTCTGAGAGCTGAGCCCGTCAATGAGCGTATGGGCAATAATGGCTTTGAGGTACGGATTCTGAAAAGCCCACTTTACCAGACAAATTAAGGCTTCGGTTGCATAGCCTTTTCCCCGGTGATTCAGATCCATGCCATAACCTGTTTCACATTCTCCCTTTTCGTCGGGTAATCCTGTTACGCCCATGCCGCCTACTGCGATATTCTTTTCTTTCAGCACAATCAGCCAGTTAGTAAACCAGATATAATTATCAGGATTCTGCTCCACGAGTGGCGCCCAATGGTTTTGCAGGGCATCGTCGAACTCAGTTTGGAAAAAGGGTTCTGTTTCGACTTTCGCTGATTTCAAGCCAAGATTTTCAGCTAAAGCTTCGTGATTATTATAAATACGTAATTGATGATAATTCAAAGGAATGAGCTTTAAACGCTCAGATTCGATATAAAACATGATTTTGGATAGTCTTTTCTTTAAAAATAAAAACTTAGAACAAGTGAAGACTTGTCTTGGTGATTGCCTGTTTGTTGTTCTTAAACAATATCAGGCAGTCGACTATCCAGAAGTGAAGTACTAAATTTCAGAGGCAAATGATTACGCTATAAATGTATAAAAATATTCTTTAATTGCAATAACTGAAAAATAAGTTGTGTAACTGAAAAATACGTTGTATATTTGATTGATGGAAGAGCTAACAAAAACCGAAGAACGCATCATGCAGATAATCTGGGATTTAGGCAGGTGCTTTGTAAAAGACATCATAGAGAAAATGGATGAAGAGCCTAAGCCGCCTTACAATACCATTTCCTCAGTAGTGCGTATTCTTGAAAAGAAAGAATATGTGGGCTTTAAAGCCTATGGTAAAACCTATGAGTATTTTCCAATTATTAGTAAAGACGAATATGGCAAGTTTTCGTTTAAGAAGGTCTTTGCCAATTATTTCAATAATTCAGCTGAAAACCTGCTTTCTTTTATCGTAAAAGAAGAAAAGATAACCAATGCTGAAATTGAAAAACTCAAGCAGTTTATAGACAAACAATAGAGTGCCATCAACCTTATTCTAAAATGCTATGCTGTTTCTAACTTACCTTTTGAAAGTGTCAGTCTGCCTGACTGTTTTCTATGGTTTGTATTTCTTTGCTTTCCGCAAATTTACTTTCCATACGCTCAATCGTTTTTATCTGCTTTGTACACTTTTGCTGAGTTTCATTATCCCGCTCATTTCTTTTGAAACTACCAAAGTGGTGAAAGTTGAGCCCGCCATAGTTATTGAGAACTCCTCCATTACTAGCATACCTGGCTATACCCCTGCTTATACTCCAATGGATGATAGTCAGGCTATTGCACTTGTGGAGCTTCCAGATGAAACACCAGACTGGCGTTTTTATGTGTTATTCGCCTATATAGCAATTGCAGTCATCATGATGCTATTTTTATGTGCAAAGCTTTTGAAAATATACCAACTGAGTCGATATGCCATTAAAGCCGATCATTTACGGATTGTTCAAAGAGATGGGCAACTAACTAATGCCTCATTCTTTAACCTTATTTTTTTAAACACTAACGGTCTTACGGATATTGAAAAAGCCCAGATAATTGCCCATGAATGTGTACATATTAAGCATTTACATTCTATTGACATTTTATTAGTTGAGCTATGCAAAATCATCTTGTGGTTTAACCCAATCATTTACTTCTATAAAAAATCATTGGTAGAAGTACACGAATTCGAGGCTGACCAAAATACGATTCAACAATTTGACAGTAAAAACTATGCACATTTACTACTCAAATTGGGTATTAATCATACGGTTGATTTAACCAATCAATTCAGTTTGCACCCACTATCTACACGCATTCATTTTTTGTTTAAAAAGCGTACGGTTACTGTAAAAAAGATATTTTATACGTTATGTTTTCCTCTATTAGCATTAGGCATTTTTGCTTTTGCTCAACGTCATGAAAAATTGATTTATGAGACTGCGGTAAAAGCATCAGAGGAAGTTAATAATAAGATAGCTAATCTGTCAGAGGCATTACAATCAATTGATAAAGACTCACTCAATAAGAATAAAGAAAAGCCATTGGCATCAATAAACCAGAAAGACTCGGTAGTGAATACCTTTGGTTCCATGATAAACCCATTTTTGTTTAAAACACCCGAAGTTGCCTTACCTTATCCTAATAAAATTACGGTATCAAATAATTTACATAGAATAATAATAAGCATGGGAAGTACACCTTTTGAGTTCAGTTTTGACCATTATAAGGGTGCAGGATATGTCGTTGAAAATACGACAGAAGGAAATATCAAAATTTTGCAGGATGGCGAAGAGCTTATCAAAGATAAGGATTATACATTCGTATATGACGAGGGTTATATTAGTAAGATAAAGTTTAAAGAGCATGTATGGAGTAAAAAATTAAGTATCAGTATTATAGCTAAGGACCTCTCTTTTCGGGCTCCCTCGAAAGCAGAGGCTATTCCCTTACCCTCAATCTATTATCGAAGAGGAGATACAAATCAAAATAGCCTGTGGAGATATAATAACTTTGAAGTGTCTCCTCAAAAGATAGGTATTACTACTGACGATTTAAAGACTTCTGTGCCTGCTAGTTTTTTAGACAAAGAACCGGTTAAAAAGCAAACACCCAATTATAATAGCCCATGGAGATATAAAGCCCGCCTAAACTCGATACAAAATTTTAACACAGATAGCCTGAGAACTTTTATGCCTGCTAATTTTCTGGGCAAAGAACCTCTGGTGATTATCAATGGGCGCGAATACCACCCGAGAATTTTACATAACCTTAATTACAGAGGGGGTAGAAGTTATGTAGCTAAACCTAATGACCCTAAAGCGATAGAAAAATATGGCTTAAAGGCACAGGATGGCGTTGTGGATATTATCACTGATAAAAGTTTCGAATTTGATTCCGAAAGGAAACGCCAGATAGCTCTTGAAAATATAAAAAGAGAATTATTAGCTTATGAATTATACAAAAATGATAAAATTGTAAAAGTACGCCTGCTTGATTATGATGATACTGAATATGAAAAAGTTATTATAAGAGGATTGATTAATGAAGGATCAACATCTGCTAATATTCCGATTGGTGGAAAAGTATCTTATAAAATTGATGGTAAAGAGGTGAGTGAAGCAGATATAATTAAATATGAAGGAGTGCTGATCCAGACAAGTATGTGGAATAGTGATGCGCCTGATAATAATGGATTCAATGCAGGCTTTAGTTTCAGGACAAAAAACTAGAAGATTGTAGAAATTTTTCCCATATCTGTGCAAAATGAGCTAATTTTCGTTATCTGCTTGATTTTTAAATAAAAATAGATAAATAATTAATTATCAATTAATTACGTAGGTTTTTTGTGAAGCTGGTATATTTCTTTGAGAGATTATTGAAAATTTCGAACATTAAAATTTTCAAAGTCATGAATACGACTCAATCATCTATCAGAAAATATGTAACATTATCGGTTTGTGGAGCGATGTTAATGAGTGCAACCACTTCCTGTAATTCGTTTAAGAAACTAACGAATGAACAAAAAGGTGCGATTATCGGTATTGGTACCGGAGCTGCTGCAGGAGCTGCTATCGGTAGCAAAAGTAAAAACCCGGCCGTGTATGCCATTGTTGGTTCGGCAGTAGGTGGTGTAGCAGGTGTGTTTATCGGTAAGTATATGGATAAACAAGCGGCCAAAATGAAAAAAGACCTGGAAGGCGTGGCAGAAATAGAACGTATTGGCGAAGGTATCAAACTGACCATGAAATCTGGTATCCTTTTCGGAGTTGACTCTTACTCACTTAATCAAATGTCTAAAGATAACCTTGAAAAGTTAGCTCAGACACTAAAAGAATATGAAGATACCAATATTCTGGTAGCAGGGCATACCGATAATACAGGTAGTGAAGATTATAATATGAAACTTTCAGAAAGACGTGCCGATGCAGTAGCTAATTTACTGAATAAGCTGGGAGTAAAACGTAGTAGAATGTCAGTAATTGGCTATGGCGAATCAGCCCCTGTAGTTGATAATACCAGTGAAGCCGGGCGAGATAAAAACCGTCGTGTAGAGCTGGCCATTGTAGCTAACGAAGATTTGAAGAAAGATGCCGCCAAAAATGGCTCAAACGCTGTTGCGGCTAATGATAAGTAGTATCCAGGTTAATTTATATTATTTACGCGGAGTACATCAGATAATAGGCAGGTTAAACGCATTAAAATTTGAATAGTAAAAATGAATAAAGACCTTTGCTAAATGCA
>NZ_BAAGXU010000024.1:0-71635 GCF_054779675.1 Emticicia fontis | reverse complement strand
ACAGGCTGCTATTGATTTCGATTTAACTATCAAAACCCTTGATCCTGATAGTGACGCTCCATGTAAGTATATTTCTCATGAGTTTGTCAATGGTTCTTTGAAAGACTATGACACCGTGATGGCTTTTGGACAAGACTGTGATATTATTACGATTGAGATTGAAAATGTGAGTATTGAAGCTTTGGAAGCTTTGGAAAAACAAGGAAAAGCTGTTTTTCCTCAACCCTCGGTATTACGTATCATTCAAGACAAACGCGTACAAAAGCAATTCTATAAAGAGCAAAATTTACCAACAGCTGACTTTATTCTGACTGATAATCAGGAACATACAGCAAGTTTTTCAGACTTTTTACCTGCGGTTCATAAACTTGGGCAAGGGGGGTATGATGGCAAAGGGGTGCAGGTTTTGAAAAATACTGATGATTTCGCTAAAGCCTTTGACCAACCAGGTGTTCTGGAAAAAATGATTGACTTTGAAAAAGAACTGGCTGTTATAGTGGCTCGGAATGAGGAAGGAGAAAGTAAGACTTTTCCAGTGGTAGAAATGGTTTTTCACCCGGAAGCTAATCTGGTGGAATATCTTTTTAGTCCTGCCAATATTTCGTCTGAAATTGAACAAAAAGCAGAGACGATTGCTATACAAACTGCAAATGCTTTAGGTATCATAGGTTTACTAGCGGTAGAAATGTTTCAGACTAAAGATGGTGAGATTCTGATTAATGAAGTTGCTCCTCGCCCGCATAATAGTGGGCATCAGAGTATCAGAGCCAATGATGTATCACAATTTGAACAGCACCTGAGAGCGATACTTAATTTACCATTGGGTAGTACTAAGGCTCATTCAAAAGCTGCGATGGTGAATTTATTAGGCGAAGAAGAATATTCTGGAGAGGCAGTCTATCAAGGGATGGATGAAGTACTTGCGGTAGAAGGTGTGCATCCTTTTCTATATGGAAAGCGTTTTACCAAGCCATTCAGAAAGATGGGACACATTACGATTATTGATCAGGATTTTGAAAAATTAAAAGAAAAAGTCATTTTTGTAAAAGAAAAATTGAAAGTGATAGCCACTAATCAATAAAAATTGAATCCTTAATTACTAGTAAAAAATAGACGGAAATGGTTGGAATTATTATGGGCAGTTTCTCTGACTGGAAGATTATGGCAGGGGTTGCAGAAATTTTAGACGAATTAGAGATTCCTTACGAAAAAGAGGTGGTTTCGGCACATCGTACACCTCAAAAAATGTTCGATTATGCGCTTTCGGCTCGTCGACGTGGATTAAAAGTAATTATTGCCGGTGCCGGTGGCGCAGCACATTTACCCGGTATGGTTGCTTCAAGTACTACGCTTCCGGTGATTGGCGTACCTATCAAATCTAGCAATTCTATTGATGGTTGGGATTCTGTTTTATCTATCCTGCAAATGCCTACTGGTGTACCAGTTGCTACAGTTGCTTTAAATGGTGCCAAGAATGCCGGAATTCTGGCCGCACAGATTTTGGGTGTAGGCGATGAAGAAGTTGCTAAGAGACTAAGAACGTATAGAGAAGGTTTGAAGGATTTGGTTGAGGAAATGAATGAGGAATTGAAAAAAAGTATTTAAGTATATAATGATTTGTTCAGGATTTTCCTTTCATTTAAAAATATGTTGTTTTGACTAAGCCAAAATCAAATAATTTCAACCGGGAATGGAATTCAATAGTAATACTATCACCTCATTATTTGATTTGTCTCGCTCATAATATCCCAATTGTTAAAAAGAAACGAAAATCCTGAACAAATCACAATTAAGTAGGTTTTCATTTTGTTTATTATTGCGAAATGATTGTATATTTATGCCAAATACAATGCTTCTTTTAAATTCATGAAATAAGAATTTGTTTTCCTAATATAATTCGTAACTAAATTTCCTAATACCATGCAGTTCGAAGACCGCGAACAACGTAATGAACGTCCCAAAGAAGCCTCACGAAACTTACCAATGGCAGTGCTTTTGGTACTGGTGAGTATAATCTGTGCTTTGCTTTACATCGGTTGGAAATATATGTCTGATGATACATCGACTGCCGATGAGTTGACTACTGCTCCTGCTGACTCCGTAGCTAATGCTATTAACACACAGCCATCTGAAGAGGAATCTACTGCAACACCTGCTGAAACTAATTCTGATGCTTTGCCTGATGTGTCGATGCCTAAAGTCGGAGATAAAAAAGACGAAACTGCGAAGGCAGATACAAAAACTACCGATTCAAAAACAAAAGAAGAAAAACCTAAGGAAGATAAAGCGAAAGATGAGAAGGCTAAGGACGAGAAACCTAAAGTAGAGATACCAACAGGTGGAGAGACTTATACTTATACAGTTGGAGAGGGGGAAACTTTTTTTGGCATTGCCAATCGTTTCAATGTAAAAAAAGAAACATTGAAAGCAATGAATCCAAGTGTTGATGAAGCAGGTATTAAAGTTGGTGTTACCAAATTAAAAGTAAGAATAAGAGCCATTCATACAGTTGGGCCGGGTGATATTCTACGTGTAGTAGGCAAGAAATACGATGTCTCAGTTGCGCTGATTATGCAAGCCAACAAAAAGACTAAGAATTTTGCTGAACGAGGAGAAAAACTGATTATTCCTTATGGACAGAAAGAATAAATGAGAAGAGGGCTAACAGCCCTCTTTTTTTATAACGTGTTATAATAGAGTATTATAATACTGAAAAACTTTTGCCAGGTCTGTTCTGTCTTTCAGGTTCAACTTGTTGACTTTTACAAATTTTTCAATCTCAGGCTTTTTGTCTGCCATTAGTTCATACAAATCTTTCTTGCCAGTATTGAATTTAATCACTTCTTTGCCTTTAGCGATATAGAGTTGTTTTTCAATATTTATTTTAACGTCTTTACTTCCCACATTCAGAGCTGCTACGTAGTCTGGTTGTTGTATTTTTAATTTACTGTAATCTAATAGTTTGACTTTTCCATCTGCCAGAAGCTCGAAGAAACCTGCTTTTATTTTTTCGCTTTCATCGTTGAATTCTAAGGTGCTGATATAGTTCTTTACCCAGAAATCTTGTTTTTTGGCAGTAAAACTTTTGATTAAAGTACCAGAAATAACTTTTATACCTTCTTGTGTATTGAATTCGACATCATTACCTTTTAAAACAATGCGAATCTGGACATCGGATACACTATCAAGTTTAATTATTCCTTTTGGGGTAGAAATAGTTCTGGGATAAAATCGCACTGTAGCAACAGACCATTCAGGGTCAAGGTAATAGCTGCCTTGTATTTCAGAAGTACGGTTATCAAAACCATACAGCATACTAGAATTGTGCTGACTTATGGTAAGGTTTTGATTAAGGGCATCGCGGGTGGTCTGCATCATCGGTTGCTGAGCAGACAATTTGATTATTGAAAGAAAAATGAAAGAAAAAATAAAAGAGCAGTTTCTCATAAATAATAGCTTTAAGTAAATATTGAAAATACTATTGATTGATTAGTAATTCTCAGGATTTACAAATACTCCTATAAAAAACTGCTCAATCGGTACCTATACCAAAAAGTTAACAATCAAAAGAACGATTGTGAATACTATTAATATCCATGCCTGAATAAGGTCGGCTTTGCGACTTCTAATTGGATCAACTACACCTAAATTAAGGAATTGACAAACTAAACAGATTCCTCCTACTATGCCTAAAGTTACGTTTCTCAAGGTTGGTGATGGCATCATTCCAGGTAAAATAATAATTCCCAGAAAAGTCAGAACGATAATCCATCTATAAGATTGCTTAGATAAAACTGCCATGATATAATTTTATTTTTTAGACTTGTTGTACTTTTACTTTGACTCTTCTTTTATTTCCTCTGAATCATTTTCGGCTTTCTGATTCACCACTACTCCTGAATCTTCTTTGGTTGTATCTAATGAAGGCAATTCATCTTCTATTAATGACGTATTTTCTTCTGTAAACGCTTTTTCTTCATCCAATAAAACTTGATCATTATTTTCCGGTTCTCTTACAGGTCTCTCTTCGTGAATAAAAAAGCTTTTCTGGAAAATCAGAATGCTTACTACTCCACAGAAAATACAGGCATCCGCAAAGTTAAAAATTGGCGTTGTATTAAATTGTCCACCTAGAAAAGGAATCCAGTCAGGATAATTGCCATCCAGCCCATAGGCATAGAACATATCAATTACTTGCCCATGAAACCAAGGTGTTGCAGAGTCAAGCGGGGCGTTATTTAACCAAACACCATAGAAAGTACTATCAATCACATTACCAATTGCCCCACCTAATACAGCAGCTATTGACCAAAGCAATCCACTATGAGCATTTTTACGTGCCAGATGAACAAGATACCAACAAATACCAACCATAGCAAAAAGTCGGAAAATAGTTAGTAAAAGCTTACCATAATCTCCTGCTAAAGTCCAGCCAAAAGCCATTCCTTTATTTTCTACATAATGTAGTTTGAAAAATCCAGGAATGATATCTATTTCGCCATAGTGATTCGGAAGTACATCATAATACATCCATAGCTTAATTCCCTGGTCGATTAGAATCAATACAACTGTAAGCAGTAAAAATTTATAGGGAGATTTACCTCCTGACGAAACACTACTTGCCATCATTTATTGTTATGTTTTATACAAAAGCCTATATTCAGGCCTATAATCTTTCCGAATTTACCGTTAGTTCCTACACTTAAACGATACCCAGCATAAATTTATTAAAAATATTCTATCTACTCAATCAAGAAGCTTTTCTTCGCTCCTTTTCTTTTTTAATAAGCAGGAATTCACGACTACTTTGTCCGGCAATGGATGTGTTTTCTTCGGCACGACGGAAAAGGTAAGGCATTACTGCTTCAACCGGGCCGTAAGGCACATACTTAGCTACATTATAGCCAGCGTTGGCCAGATTATAAGAAATATTATCGCTCATCCCTAACAATTGCGCAAACCAGATTCTCTCATCATTCATTTTAACGCCTTTGTCTTTCATTAACTCAGCGCATATCAAACAACTTTCTTCGTTATGGGTGCCCAGGCAAATAGAAAGCACATCCAGATGGTCAACTGAAAAATGAATGGCTTTGTTAAAATCTATGTCAGTCTCATGCTTAGTGGTATGAATAGGGTCTTTATATTTCAATTCAGCCGCTCTGCGTCTTTCTTTTTCTATATAAGCTCCACGTACCAGCTTCGCTCCTACTTTATAACCCTCTTTTCCAGCCACTTCACAGGCATCAATCAGGTGTTGAAGACTCTCCCAACGATATAGCTGGAAAGTATTATAAACTATGGTTTTACCATCAATGTTATATTTCTTCATCATTTCATAGCTCAGGTCGTCAATCACATCCTGAATCCACGACTCCTCTGCATCTAAGAAAATTCTTACTTTAGAGGCTGCCGCATGAGCACATAATTTATCTACTCTGTTTCGGACTCTTTCGAAAGCGTTCTTATCTTCGTCTGTTAATTGCTCCGGATGCTCTTGTACTTTTTCAAGAAGTTCTACCGAGCCAATACCAGATACTTTAAAAACTGAAAACGGAATATCACTTTTTTGTGTAGCGGCTTTATCTATAGTTTTAAGTATCTCATCAGTGGTGGCTTCAAAGGCTTTTTCGTTGTCTTCTCCCTCAACTGAATAGTCTAAAATAGTACCTACTTTACTTTTTGCCAGACTCTCGATTGTCTTTTGACAAGTTGAGATACTTTCACCCCCACAAAACTGAGCAAATATGGTGTTTTTTATTAGAGATTTTACAGGTAATCCTAATTTTATTGCAAGTTTTATAAAAAAAGTTCCTATCTTTACAACCCAGTTTTGATTCATCAACGCAAAAATCAAATAAGTTTTAAGTAGCTTACTGTTTGACTGATGAGCAAAGGCAATAGAAGTATCATCGAAATTTAACGAGCGGTTTTGAATAGCCGTTTTCATTATTTCAAATATTGGTTTCTTTTAAATTTTTCAGTTTTGGTGATGAATTGTACTATTTTAAGAAACATTATCGTTTTAAATACGATATTCTTTAAAATGGTTTGCAAATATACGCCAAAGAAAAGACATTTAATGAAACAATATCAATAATTCGGTAATGTGAACTGTTGTCAATGCCTGTTTTCAGTAGTTTACAAAAATTCATTTGATACCATTTACAAGCATTGAAAAAATTGACAAAACAAATTTTATTAAAGAAATGAAAGCAAATTTAGATGTACTACCCCTTAACAGTTGGATAGATACAAACGGAAAACCCTTAATTATTGCCGGGCCGTGTAGTGCCGAGACAGAAGAACAAGTAACCGAAACAGTACGCCGTATTGCGAAAGAAGGTTATGCGCACGTGATTCGTGCTGGTGTTTGGAAACCTCGTACTCGTCCGGGTAGTTTTGAGGGCATGGGAGAAGCAGCATTGCCTTGGTTAGCTGCTGTAAAAAAAGAAACAGGCCTACCAATTGCAGTGGAAGTAGCAACACCTCAACACATCGAATTGGCTTTAAAATATGGTATTGATATTCTTTGGATTGGTGCCAGAACAACCGTAAACCCTTTTAACGTACAAGACCTAGCTGATGCTTTGAAAGGTGTTGATGTTCCGGTATTGATTAAAAACCCGGTTAACCCAGACCTGGCTCTATGGGTAGGTGCATTTGAGCGTATTGCTGGTGCAGGTATCAAGAAAATGGCGGCTATCCACCGTGGATTCTCTAATGCGCAAGAAACCAAATACCGCAACTCTCCAATGTGGCAATTGGCCGTTGAATTGAAAACTTCGTTCCCTCAATTACCAATCATTGGCGACCCAAGCCACATGGCAGGTAAAAGAGCATACTTGTTTGAATTAGCTCAACGCGCTTTAGACTTAAATTACGATGGTTTGATTATCGAATCACACCGTAATCCTGATGATGCATGGTCTGATGCTTCTCAACAATTAACGCCTGAAGCTTTAGGTGAAATGCTACGTGAACTAGAAGTACGTAAGGCTTCTTATGGTGCTGATTTCCAAAGCCAATTAGAGACATTACGTCAAAAAATTGACAATATTGACCGTGAGCTTTTAGAAGTATTAGCCGCACGTATGGCAGTAGTTGAAAAACTAGGCGAATACAAAAGAGATAACAATGTAGCTGTTTTACAACTTGATCGTTGGAAACAAGTACACAGTAGCCGTGCTGAGCAAGCGAAGAAATTAAATCTTTACCCTGAAATGGTTGAAGAATTATTCAAACTGATTCACATGGAATCTATTCGTAAACAAACAGAAGTAATGAACCAACAACCTGCTTAAGCAGATTAGCGGTGATCACTTATAGAGAATGAAGAATTTAAAAAGCGTCAGATATTCATCTGGCGTTTTTTTATTCTCTGAAATAACGCCACATTTTCATTTTAAAAAATATTTGCTTGGCACGATTTTTAGATCTCTCTAAGTCTATTTCATCATTTATGCTATTGATATGTAGCCTATTCAGATTAAAACTATTATCTGCAAAAATAATAGTAGAATTATACTTACGCTTAGGGAGATATTGTAAGAATAAAGTGCGGTTTTTCACGAATACAGAATCCAATTTATTACTAGAAATGCCCTTGCTGTTTTTGAAGATAGATGATTTTTTCTTAGAATTCAGCAGGTAAGGATTGTAGATAGTCTGGATGCCCATCTGAGCATTTACTTTCATAATAAACAATAAAAATCCGATCAACAATAAACTTGTTTTCATTGCCTAGTATATGGTTTAGATTGAAGATGTTGCCTGATAAACAACCTTTAAAATAACGCTTGGCATGATAGAAAATTTTATAAACTCAGCCTATCATTTTACAAAGGCATAATTTTACTGTAACTTTGTAAAAATAAGCTGAAAATCAGAAATTCAGATTAAATACCCATTAAAATAGAATAATATCTGGCTGATTTTAATACTGAATCTGTCAGGATAAAGATACAAAGCGCGTCTATGAGCAAATACGCAACAACCGAAATTACCAGTGCCGAAATACCATCGGATAATCCTGTACACCAACGTCTATACTTCCCTTATGTTGAAGCCGCTAAAATTGTTCATGGCAATGTTTTAGAATTAGGATGCGGCTGGGGTCGTGGAGTGGAAACATTGATTGAAAAATGTGACCATTATACAGGTTTGGATAAAAACGAACCATTGATTAATCAGTTGCAAGCCACCTATCCGAAGCATACTTTCAAAACAGCAGACTTACCTTACCTGACTGAGTTTAAAGATAATACTTTTGACTTTGTGGTTACTTTTCAGGTGATTGAACATATTCAGGATGATCACAAGTTTTTGTCGGAAGCTGCACGTGTTTTGAAACCGGGTGGTAAGATATTGCTTACTACTGTGAATCGTCCGTATTCTTTAAGTAGAAACCCATGGCATATCCGTGAGTATGATACGGCTGAATTGCGTACCCTCATGCAAAAGTATTTTTCTAAAGTAGAAACGATGGGTGTAGGTGGTAATAAGAAAGTGTGGGATTATTACGAAGAAAATAAACAATCGGTTCGTCGAATCATGCGTTTTGATATTTTTGATTTGCAACATCGATTACCGGCATGGATGCTAAGAGTACCGTATGAGTTCCTGAACCGTTTCAATAGAAATAAATTGATGGAAGGAACTGGAGGGTTAGCCGCTGAAATTCGTTGGGATGACCATTTTCTCTCAAACGAACCTGAAAAATGTATTGACTTCTTTTTTATAGGGACCAAATAATATTTCCGGCGATTGTAATAATCGCCGGATTATTCCTTTTGCTTAGTGCATTTATATCTTCATATACCTTTTTGTCGTAGAGCTTGCCATTACTGTGATTTTCATTTCAGTACGAATCTGACTATGAAAAGTACGGTCGTAGAAGCGATTATCCGGGAAATTGAATTACAAGCCGATTATCTGAGTAATAAAGAACTACAAACCATTTATTTTGGAGGTGGTACTCCTTCCCTGCTCAATATCAACGAGCTGTATGATATTTTTGAAACAATTAAAAAGTATTATACTTTTTCAGATGATATTGAAATAACTCTCGAAGCTAATCCTGATGATATTACTAAAGAGCGTCTGACTATTTTACAAAGGTTTGGTTTTAATCGGTTAAGTATTGGTATTCAATCTTTTAATAATGATCATCTCAAAAAACTGAATCGTATCCATGATGCTGCTCAGGCCGAAGAATGTGTCAAATCAGCACAGGATATGGGTTTTGAGAATATTACTATTGATTTGATTTATGCTATTCCTTACGAAAATCATCATATCTGGGAGCATGATTTAGAAAGAGCTTTGGCTCTGAATGTGCCACATATTTCTTCTTATTGCCTGACAATTGAAGAGAAAACCGTTTTTGGTAAATGGCTTCAACTCAATAAAATTCCGCCAATTAATGAAGATTTTGCCTCTGAACAATTCCGAATTTTAGTTGATACGCTTGAATCAGCTGGCTATGAGCAATATGAAATATCCAACTTTTGTAGAGATAATAAATATTCCCGCCATAATTCTTCTTACTGGAAACGCCATGAATATTTAGGTGTTGGTCCATCTGCACATTCCTATAATGGTATCTCTCGCCAATATAATGTGGCTAATAATGTAGCTTACCTGAAAGCTATCCATTTGGGACAAGTACCTGCTGATTATGAGCTATTATCAAAGGAAGAAAAGCTTAATGACTATATTCTGACAGGATTAAGAACTAAATGGGGCTGTAACCTCAAAGAAATTGAAAAGCTGGTGGGTGAGAAATGGCGAATAGCCAACCAGGCAATTCTTGCCAAATATCTAAATAGCAAGCAATTACAAATCGATAATCAGACACTCACGCTTACTCGCCAAGGCAAGTTATTTGCCGATAGAATTGCCAGCGATTTATTTTTAATCTGATAAATTGCTATTCTTCATTTATAATAAGTGCTCTATCAAAACTTTATAGGGCACCCAGTAAAGCAAAAGCACTTATCAGCATAGAATCACCTCTCCAACAGTAAGATTATTCCAAAAACCTTCTCAAATACTTTGAAAACACAAGCTTAAGTCGGAAATTTAGGAACGGCTAGTTGCGGTCGCTTAGTCTTATATAATTATTGATTTATTGATATGGAAGTGAGAAAGAAAATCAGGGTTGGTGGTAGAGGTTTTAATAATGGTTTTCAAATGCCAGCCAGTAAAGCGAAATCAGAAAAGGTAGACGCTACGGTGAATACCTTTTTATATAAAGCCAGTGATAGGTTTCAAGCCCCAACCTCGAAAGTAGGACTGAAAAAGGTATACGCTACGGTGGATACCTTTTGAACGGAGATAGTTATAGTTTTTCAATAACCAAATGCTAAAGTATAGTCAGGCAAAAATAATTTATGTACAAGTGTAGATAAAACTTTTCATAGTAAAACTATGTTCCCCAACTAATACCTATTTTAAAAAATGCATTACAATTTATTACTTGTCATCTCGTTGCTTTTTATCATTTTCCTTCTGGTTATGCTAGGGCAAAAGTTCAAAATCTCCTCCCCTATCTTTTTAGTGCTGGCGGGGTTATTTATCAGCTTTATGCCTAAAGTTCCACAAATTGAAATTGATCCTGAATTGATTTTTCTTATCTTTTTGCCACCACTGCTCTATGAAGCAGCATGGTATACTTCCTGGAATGATTTCTGGAAATGGAAACGTCCTATAGGATTATTGGCGTTTGGTCTGGTTATATGTACCTCGACAGTCAT
Source organism: Emticicia fontis (assembly GCF_054779675.1). Lineage (NCBI taxonomy): Bacteria > Pseudomonadati > Bacteroidota > Cytophagia > Cytophagales > Leadbetterellaceae > Emticicia > Emticicia fontis. The sequence continues at coordinate 60,878 of NZ_BAAGXU010000024.1, read as the reverse complement.
TGCTTATGCTTCACAAGCCATGATTCCGGGTTTTACGCTCGCTTTGGGTTTCCTGTTGGGTGGTATTATTTCGCCACCAGATGCTGTTGCGGCTTCATCTGTTCTTAAAGGGATTAAGGTTCCTAAGAGAGTACTTACAATATTAGAAGGTGAAAGTCTGATTAACGATGCCTCCAGTCTGATAGTTTTTCGCTTTGCCTTAGCTGCTATTGTTACCGGGCAGTTTTCTTTACAGCAAGCCGTTGGTACCTTCTTTTGGGTAGCAGGCATGGGTATCGTTGTGGGTCTATGTATTGCACATATTGCTTATGTAGTTCATCGCTTTTTACCTACTACCCCTAGTATCGATGCGGCGCTTACCTTATTGACGCCCTATTTCATGTATATAATAGCAGAGCAATTTCATTTTTCTGGTGTAATGGCAGTTGTGAGTGGCGGGCTTTTTCTATCTTATCGTTCACACGAGATACTCACACATGGTTCTACCCGTTTGCAAACTATCGGGGTTTGGGCAACATTAACTTTTGTATTAAATGGGCTGGTATTTATTCTAATTGGCTTAGAGCTTCCTGCTATTGCTAAAGGTCTTGAAGGATATTCAATTTTAGAGGCTGTTAAATATGCTGTTATTATTAGTATTTTAACTATTGTTGTCAGAATATTATGGATATATCCTGCTGCTTTTATACCAAGATTTCTGTTTAAAAGTATCAGAGATAATGAGCCCAATCCGGGCTTGAAAAATCCATTTATTATTGGTTGGGCTGGTATGCGCGGAGTTATTTCATTAGCCTCCGCACTATCTGTTCCGCTTCTTCTGAATAGTGGTCAGCCATTCCCGCATCGCAACCTGATATTATTTATTACCTTCATTGTCATCCTGGTAACTTTAGTTTTTCAGGGTTTGACATTACCTCTTATCGTAAAATGGTTAGGAATAAAAGAGATTGATCACGTAGCACCGGAAGAAGAACAGGAAGCAGGAATCAAATTGAGAATCAAGAAAGCTGCTCTTAATCAACTTAACGAGAAATACTCAAGTAAAATAAAGAATAACGAGTTATTAAGTTTCCTCAAACATGAGATTGAAAGTGATATTTCCATCACACATCAAAGACTTAATTCAATGGAATGTCAGGTGTGCCAGAAGAAAGAAATTGAAGAATATAATCAGGTATTGAAAGAGCTTTATAGCACCCAAAGGAAAGAACTCTATTCTATTCGCAAGGAATTTGCCTTTAGTGATGATGAAATACGTAAGCAAGAAATGCAACTAGATTTTGATGAAGCCAAAATAACCTGGAGTGGACATTCGTAATCTATATCAAATTCCTTATAAAGTCTATTTTCAACTCTTATGCGATTAAGTAATTTACGCTGCCTAACCCTAGCATTTATTTTTATAAGTCAGCTAAGTTTTGCTCAAAAAGTAATTCCACAAAAAATTGAAAGCTGGCATAGTTTTGATAAAGTCAGTTTTCTATTAGATGGAACTGCAGCACATTATGTAAAACCTAAGAACCCACTTCCGGGAAATCCGTGGATATGGCGCGCCTACTTTCCAGACTGGCACATTGATATGGATAGCATTCTGTTAGAAAAAGGTTTTCATGTAGCGTATATTAATACGGATAATCGCTACGGCGATCCGCAAGCTATGCTGAAATGGGATGATTTTTATAATTATCTTACTAAGAATCTGTCTTTTGCACCTAAAGTCGCTTTGGAGGGAGTCAGTCGTGGAGGATTGTATGTATATGGCTGGGCAAAGCGTAATCCTGAAAAAATCAGTTGTATCTATACCGAGACACCGGTATACGATTTTAAAAGCTGGCCCGGTGGCAAAGGGAAAAGCAAGCGCCAGGAAAAAGAATGGAATCAATTGTTGGAAGTATATGGATTCACGGAAGAGCAAGCTTTAGCTTATGATGACAACCCAATTGACCATTTGGAAAGTCTGGCGACCTATAAAGTACCAACATTACATATTATAGGATTAAAAGATAAACTGGCTCCACCAGACGAAAATACATTTCTATTAGTTGATAGATACCAAAAACTGGGCGGCCCTGCTTATGTTTACAGTATGAATCGGGGAACTCAGACTTTAGAGGGGCATCATTTTCCGATTGAGCACCCGGAATGGTGGGCGGACTTTGTTATTCAACATTCTATGCCAGTTGTCCAACCATTGCCAAAAGTAGATTATATTCAGTTAAGAGCCGGGCTTCCGCATTTTTTTCAAGCCATTCAACAAAAGCAAGCAATAACCGTTGCCTATTTAGGGGGTTCAATTACGTATAATAATGGCTGGAGGGATAAGGTGAGTAAATATCTGAAAGAACGATTCCCGAAAGCTTCCTTTACATTTATTAATGCCGGCATCCCTTCTTTAGGAAGTTTACCGCATGCCTTTCGTTTTGAGCAGGATGTTTTGAATAAAGGAAAAGCTGATTTATTATATGTAGAAGCCGCAGTCAATGATCATACGAATGAAACGGATAGTTTGACACAAATACGGGCTTTGGAAGGGATTGTTCGTCATGCAAAGAAAAGTAATCCTGCTATGGATGTAATCCTGATGGCATTTGCTGACCCTGATAAAACGAATGATTATCAAAAGGGAATTACTCCATTGGAAATTAGAAACCATGAAGCCGTAGCTAGTCATTATCAGTTACCTTCAATTAATCTGGCCAAGGAAGTAGCAGACCGATTAAGTGCTAAAGAATTTAGCTGGGAGTTTGATTTTAAAGATCTGCACCCGTCCCCGTTCGGACAGGAAATTTATTTTCAAAGTATCAAATACTTATTAAATGAATCTTTTAAAAACTTTGAAGCCGCTAATGTAGTTTCATCAATTAATGACCCTTTACCAAAACCTTTAAAGGAAAAAAATTTTGAGGGTGGCAAATATGTAAATATCAATGAAGCAAAAATACAGAAAGGCTGGCAATTGATTGAAAAATGGCAACCGACGGATGGTGTAGGTACGCGCCATGGTTTTGTTAATTGCCCTGTATTAGAGGCTAATGAGCCGGATGCTTCTTTGTCTTTGACATTTACAGGCAATGCTGTTGGTATTGGTCTGGTATCAGGGCCGGATGCCGGAGAGGTAATGTATAGTATTGATAACGGCCCTTATAAAAGTATGGATTTATATACGCAATGGAGTCATTTCCTGCATTTACCCTGGTACAAATTGTTTGCAACAGGATTATCAGATAAGAAACATACGCTCAATTTAAAAGTCAGTAATAATAAAAATCCGAAAAGTAAGGGAACGGCATGTAGAATAGTTTATTTTTTAGTTAATTCTACCGGAAAATAATTATTTTCTACAATTAAATGCCGAGTTTTGTGTTTAATAATAAAGATTTACAAATTAATCAATGAAAGATTTTAACCTCAAGTCTTATCACGTCAGAGCGATGAATGCTTCAACGGAAGCTGAGAAAGCGGCTATTAATCAGGAATTAAAGGACCTTTATGACTCTTTACCGGCTGATGATAAAAAAGACTTTAACGAGCAATTGCAGACCTTTCTGATTAAGGAAATGGCTACCATCAATTCGTTTTATCAGGCCACCAAAGAAGAAAACCTCAACTAATACACCTCAGAATCTGATTCCATACTAGCCTAGCATAACAATTAACACGTATTAACCATATTTAATTAAAATCCCGGTGAAAATCACTTCCATCACAGTCTTTTATGTGTGCGTTTCATTTCTTTGCTTTTCGCAAGAGTATAAACCAAGTGTAATAAAGGTCAACCTCTCTTCTTTAGCTTTAGGGGCCTATTCTCTCCAATACGAAAAGGCTTTAGGGAATCGGGTAAGCTTTGCCTTAGGAGCGAGTTATAGACCCGTAAAACGTGTTCCTTTTGCCAAAACTGTAGAGAGATTTGTGGACGCTGCTGATAATAGAATTGATTACATAAGTCTTGCAAATGTTAAAAAATCGGAATCAACTGTAGGTAATTTAGGAATAACTCCGGAGTTACGTTTTTATCTTGGCAGAAAGAAATCTGCACCAATGGGTGCGTATTTATCCGTTTTTGGCAGATATAATAGTTATTTTGGCAAAGCTCCTGTATTTGTAGACGTTTTATATAAAGAAAACTTTGCCAGAATTGAACTACCAGTGGATATGCAAGTAAAAACCTATTCTGGTGGACTTATGTTCGGTTATCAATTCCGTTTAGGGAATCGTTTTACTTTTGACTGGTTTATTATTGGAGGGCATTATGGTAAAGTAACTGTACATGGAGAATCCAAACAAAACTTTGAAGGGTATGACGAGCAATTTCTCAAAGATATAAAAACAAGAATTCTTGATACCTTTAAAATTAATGAACAATATTTATCGGTTGAAGTTGATAAACAAGGGGTAAGAGTGGATAATGCCCGTAATCTGACATTCTTGAATCTTCGTGGCTTAGGATTTAATATAGGCTATAAATTCTAAATAAAAGCAAGAACTCTGAAATTTTCAGAGCTCTTGCTTTTATTTAATTTTTTACAAATTACAAATCCTGAGTCCTACCTGGTAACCACCCCATGCGGAAAGATTGGCTTTATCACCGAAGTATCTTCCCTCCTGCTCAAAGAACTTAAATTTGCTGAATCGGCCTAAATTAATTTCTGATTCTTGTGTGGCATGAAAACTTACAGTTGGCGCAACAAACAAGGCTATTTTTGGAGAAAGATGCACTTCCAGACCTAAACTGCCTCTAATTAATTGGTTTATTTGCCATACATTTATATCATTTTGAAGGTGAGAACTCACTATATCGAAATTAAGCCAGAAAGTTCGGTTTAATCTCCAGGCGGTACCAAGCCCATACCCAAAACTGAATAAGGGTTTATTGATTTCTCCAAAGCTATAACCTGCCGTAAAAATATTGTAGAATCGTTTAACTCCGGTTTTGAAAGTAATGTTGGCCAAATTCACCTCATCATTACTCACTTCTAAGCGCTTATATCCACCATGTTTGACAAAACTGGCTAGCCCGATTGGTACTGAGTTAGAGTATTCGGCAAAGTTGAATACGCCCACTTGCAATCCATGATTAACCCTATTTGCCACATTAATTACGCCAACCTGAACACCTTTGAAAGTCTCGCCAGTATAATTTATAAATCCAGAAGCCTGAACACCATCAAAATCGCCACCAACTAAATTGGCAAATCCAGCGCCTTGTACACCACTTCCATTACCTAATACCAAATTGCCAAAACCGGCACCTTGAACAGCGTATCTTGTGCTGTGTAATACCACATTGGCAAATCCGGAGCCTTGTACACCACTAAAGTTTCTGAAAACCAGATTACCAAAACCAGCGCCTTGAATACCATAGGCACTCTGGCCTACAAGGTTAGCAAAACCACCCCACTGGACTCCTTTCATACTCTCTCCTACCAGATTAGCAAAACCAGCTGCCTGAATTCCCCATACTTTCCCTCTTACTAGATTCATAAATCCACCAATTTCTAATTTTCTTACGCCTAATGAGTATCCTGCAATGATGTTGATTGAATAATCATTAATTACATTTCCGCTCAGATAATGGTTTGTTCCTATAAATGGAAGTAGGGATATTTGCGCTGGTCGATAAATAGTATCTTCGATATTATCCAGATGGATATTCTGCCTGTTTGTAATCAGCCAATCAGTGATATGTCTTTGGACCGCCAGCAATCTGTCTTTTGTTTCATTCCAATAGTCTTCATAATCAAGTTTTTTTGGCACGCTTACTACTGAATCTTTTTTGGTAATGATTATGGGTTCTACTTGGATTGGTGCAATACTGTCCACTTTTTTAAGTGGCAAAGTATCGGTCTTTATAGGAATAGAAACCAGTTTTTCAGTTGGGGCTTGTATGGGTTTAAAAGGTAATAAAGCTATGTTTAAAGTAGTATTACTCCTATTTTTAACGGCCAGCTCTTCGTTATGATAATTTTGTTTTCTTACATAAAGGTTCACATTTGAAAGTGAAACAGGAATTTTCAAGCGATAATAGCCATATTGATTAGTGACGGCAGAAGCAAGCGTTATGGGTTCATACACACTGGCTTTTTCAATTTTCAAGCCCGTTTCCCCGTCTGAAACGTAGCCCATCACGAAAAAATCTTTTTTCGGTTCTTCTTTATTTTTTTTCAGAATAATATAATTGCCTCTGTTTTTAAAAGTAGCCGTATTTGCCAAAACCATGTTTAATACCTCTCTAACAGGTTGGTTCAGAACTGAAACCGAGACACGCTTATTAATATCAATTTCACCAGGGTTATACGAAAAACTGAAATTACCTGCGCTTGAGATGCTCTTTAGTGCATTATCTAATTTTTCGTTATTAATTTTTATACTAATAAACCTTTCTAGTGGAGGAATACTTTGGGCAAATGATTGGGAAAGATGTAGTAAGAAAATAAATGTAAATAGCTTTTTCATAAATGAGCTTTTTTGTAGCTATGACACTTCACAAATCTTTTTCCCCTAATTGAATTTTATTTTTTATTGAAGTGGTAAAATCATTTGAATTATTCAGCGCAACCTTCTCCATCAAGAATATATTTCTCGCCTTTGGTGCTTAGGGTCAAATTCAATGTTTCAGCAATAATATTTAAGGCGTTTGGAAGCGTTTCGTTATCGAATCTGGTAGTCAGTCGGCAGGATTTAATACGGTTATTTTTTAATGATATACTAACATGGTAGCCCTCTGCTAATACTTTGGTAATGTGTTCAAGACTTGAATCTTCAAATACAAAAACTTTGGTTTTATAAGCAAAAGCGTTTTTATCTATTACGTTTTGCTTTTTAATGGTATCTTCTTCTGCTTCAAAGGTGGCTCGTTCTCCGGCAATTAATTGAATTTCCTTCTTTTTATTCTTCAATTGTACTTTTCCTGTTTCTACACTTACCTCTACATTTTTATCGTACGCTTTTACATTAAACGAAGTCCCTAAAACCTTTATATCTGACCCTTTAGCATGAATAATAAAGGGCTTTGCTTCATTTCTTTTGATGTTGAAAAATGCTTCACCCGACAAGCTAATTTCACGGGTATCTCCTTTAAAATTTTCCGGATAGGTTAAGGAAGTATTAGAATTCAGGAATACAATTGAGCCATCGGGAAGTGTTTGCTCTAAAGTATTTTTTGTAGTTTTTAAAGAAATGTATTCGGGTGATGAATTTCTGAAAAAATAGGCCAATATCCCAACACTCAATAGAATGGTAATGCTGGCCGCAATTCCAATTGTAAAAAATTTCCGTTGTTTTGGGGCAGGTTTTAGAGTTATGAATGGAGTTTCCTGAGGCGAATCCATCTTCGATTTTACTTTCAACCAAGCTGCGTCAACGTCTACTGTTTGTGTTGTATCTTCCTTAATACTGCCTGTTTTATCCCAGATAAAGGCATAGTCGCTTAGTTCCTTCTGATTTTCTTCATTCTCCTGAAGCCACTTTTCAACCACAGCATTCTCATGTGCATCAGTTTCGTGCGCCAGATATTTGCCTAAAAGGTCTTCGTTATTATCAGAATGATTCGTATTCAAGTCTAACTAATTTATCTGTCCGGCTATTCAAATATACCAATACTCAATATTCAGTTGCATTAATCCCTCAATTAAAAGAATAAATAATGGCAGGTATTCAGCTAATTCAATTCGTAACATTTTCAAGGCTTTCCCTACCTGGTTTTCCACTGTCTTAGGAGATATTCCTAATTGCTCAGCAATCTCATGATATTTTAATTCTTCAAAGCGGCTCAATCTGAAAATCAATCGACACTGTTCCGGGAGTTTTTCAATAGCTTCTTCTATTTTTCGCTCCAATTCATTTTTCATCACCGATTGGCTTACTGACTCATAAGAACTTTCATAATAGCTATTAGCATATTGTTGATATTCCTCTCTGATTTTAAGGTGCTTGATTCGGTTTAAACAATGATTGTGTACAGCTCTGTACAGATATGATTTCAATGATATGCTTATTTCTAACTCTGCCCTCTTCTCCCAAATGCCTGAAAATAAATTCTGCACAATTTCTTCTGCCTCATCTATCTCTTTAAGCATTGAGTTAGCATAATTGCATAAGCTTTGATAATATTTCCGAAAGACTAATTCGAAAATACGCTCATTCCCTTGTCTAATTGCACCAACTATTTCTTGCTCCGATAATTGCACCGAGTAAAATTTGAAAGTTTATGCAAACATAGCTTTTTTCTAGTCAATATGGTTAGATGTATTTGATAAACGGATTTTTTTATATGACAACTCAACCTTTTAATACCCCTACATACTTTCAATAAAAGTTATTTTCACTGAATGAATTAGAATCTACTTACGTAAATGTAAAAAAATCTCATCTCAAATAGGGGTATACTTTTTTTCACTTGTCATACACACAAATACAAATAATATATGATTATGAAAAAACTAAGATTGAGTAGTTTATTGGTTATTATCCTGTTAGTTTTTAGCGTCAGTTCTTGTGAATTGATACAACAAGGCGTTGAGCCCCGTAACCCGGAAGATAAAACTTTCAATTTAAGGAATTTTGATAAACTCGAAATGGGCAATGCTTTTCAAATTACTGTGAAAAAAGGAGCAGATTTTAAAATAATCGCCAAAGGAGATAGACGGGACATTGACGACTTAATTGTAAAAGTAACAAGTGGGGAGTTGAAAATTTACTACTCAAAATGGCGAATCAGGCGCTATCGGATGGAAATTGGGATTGAAATGCCGAATGTGAAAGAAATTGATTTTTCAGGTGCTACTACTTCTTACCTTCAGGGTTTCAATAATCTAGATGAATTAGAAATCGATTTATCAGGTGCTTCAAAGGCTACATTATCAGCTAACGCCCGGTTTTACAAAGTTGATCTATCTGGTGCTTCAGAATTAGATTTAGAAGGAATGGGTAAAGAGATGTCAGTTGATTTATCTGGCGCTTCTAAATTAAATGCTTTTGATACAGTTGTTGACAAGGCTACTTTGGATGTCTCAGGAGCTAGTTCAGGAAGGGTGAATGTTAATGAAACTTTGAATATCAGAGCAAGTGGCGCGAGTAAAGTCAGGTACCGGGGAAATCCACATGTCAGTTCTAATCTATCAGGCAGTAGTAATGTCGAGAAAGATTAATTAGGGCTATAGAAATGAAGAAAACTCACTAAACGCTCATAGTTTAGTAGTTCTTCATCTGAGCCATTCTTTAGCAAAAAATGTCTGTAAATATTCGTAATTGTCGTAAAACTATGGTTATCCATTAGTTTTGCGGCAATTATTCCTTTAAAACACCTATGAATCTGATTATAAAGATATCTGCAAGGTTTGGTAGGCATATCATTGAGTAAATCGTCTATTTTTTCAAGGCAGGCGGCCTCTTCCAAAAACCTGAATCCTCTATTCTTAAAAAAACTCTTAATTTCTTCCAGAATCCTGTATAATTCCTCTTCATCAGTGACCTTAAACCGAAAATATTTGAGATTCTGAAATTTACCGAAACTAATGACTAGCGTATTGGCAGAAGCACGATTTCCCCTCGTATTATTAAGAAACTGTTGGGCCAACTGTTCAATAAATTCATAACGAATACCAAAGTTTACCTCAATCCAGAATTCTTTTTGTGTTTCGGAAATAGAAAATATTACATTCTGAAATCCGTTTTGTGTAGCTTTGCGAAACTGTTTATTATCTAGGTGCAGTTTGAAGTCATAAGCCTGGAAAAACTCTTCCAATTGCTGATAAAATTTCACTTCAAACTTACTTAAAATCATAGCGGTAGTTTTAATTACAGTTAATAAACTTTTGCTATACAAAAATGTTTAATAATTAGGAATAAAGTTCAAGTCTTTTAAGAAATTTTCAAGTTGAAAAGCAGATGTTTAAAAAATTTACCTTATCACTACTCACCCTATTCTTTTACATAAATCTTGCAGCTCAAACTACACAGACGATTCGTGGAAGAATCATCGATACTAATAACGAAAAACCGCTAGTTGGAGCAAATGTTGTTGTAAAAAATACAACTCAAGGCTCACAAACTGACGATAATGGTTATTTCAGAATTGAAAAAGTTCCGGTTGGTCGCTATCAGCTTGAAGTCAGTTTTGTTGGCTTTGAAACCCAGACTATTTCTGAAATATTAGTTGAGTCTGGCAAAGAGGTAGTTCTGGAAATCCGCCTGCAAGAAGCTACTAAACAATTAGGAGAAGCTATCGTAAAGGCGCCGTCTAATAATCTTACCGGTTCATTAACTAGCATTCATTCTATAACAACTGAGCAGATATTCCGTTATCCGGGTACATATCTAGACCCTGCTCGTTTAGCCTCTGCCTATGCTGGAGTTGCGAACGCGAATGATCAAGCGAATGGCATGGTCATCCGAGGAAACTCACCAAATAGTATGCAATGGCGTTTAGAGGGTGTCGAAATTGTGAATCCAAATCACTTAAGTAATGCAGGTACATTCAGTGACAGAATTACTCAGAATGCAGGAGGGGTTAATATCTTATCAGCTCAGCTATTAGGGAATATGAATTTTCTAACTGGTGCTTTTCCGGCTGAGTATGGGAATGCACTTTCAGGTGTGATGGATATGCGTTTAAGAAAAGGGAATAATCAAAAACATGAGTTTACAGCACAAGCAGGATTAATCGGACTTGATTTGGCAGCAGAAGGGCCTTTGAGTAATACTAAAAAGAATGGAAGTTATTTGGTGAATTATCGTTATTCATTTACAGGTCTATTAGGTTTGCTTGGTGTAACATTCGGTGGAGAGGACATAACTTTTCAGGATTTATCATTTAATGTTTCTCTGCCAACCAAGAAATCAGGTACTTTTACAGTCTTTGGTATGGCCGGATTAAGCAGTAATTATTTTGCTGGCAAACGTGATACTACGCTATGGGAAGTTCAGAAAGATGGTTTTGATATTAATTATACCAATAGAATGGGTGCTCTGGGTACAACACATAGTGTAAATATTAATGATAAGCTTTTATGGAGAACTACTCTGGTAGGTTCTGGTTTAGAAAGTGTACGTAAGGGGTACGTGTTAAGTAAAAATACATTTCAGCGTTACCTAACTCAGACAGATAGTGTTTTTAAAGGAAGAATTTCTTTTACCAGCTCGCTTAGCTATAAAATAAATGCTAAAAATCTGCTGAAAGTGGGGGCTTTTATTACCCATCAATCTGATGGAATTTATTCAGTTGACCCAGAGCAATCAGCTAAAGGAGAAGGGAGAGGTTTTGTGTTTCAACCTTATGTAAACTGGCAATTCACTCCTGCATCTAAGCTTACCGCAAATATTGGTTTACATTATTTGAATTATACTGTGAGTAAATCACAATCAGTTGAGCCACGTGTATCTTTAGGCTATCAGTTGAGCAGCAATCAATCGCTTGGCTTTGCTTATGGTCTGCATAGCCAACTACAATTACCACAGGTTTATTTTGCTTACAGCACTTTATTACAGAATACACCTAATGTTTCGCTTGGTTTTACCAAGGCACATCATTATGTATTAAGCCATCAATACTATTTTAAACATGGCTCTTATCTGAAAACTGAATTGTATTATCAGAAAATATTTAATGTACCTGTTATTACCTCTTCTCCATTATTTACCCAGAAAGTTGAACCAGGTTTCTCGACGCTTAATTTAGTTGAAGGCTTTATTGATGAACCTTTACAAAATAAAGGTACTGGTCAAAATTATGGTATTGAAATTACCTATCAGCAATACCTGACTAATGGATTTTATGCATTAATAAATAGTACATACTACAATTCTACTTATGTTGGGGGTGACGGTGTGAAAAGAAATACTCGCTATAATGGAAAGCATATTTTTAATCTGACTATTGGCAAAGAATGGAAATATAGTAAAGACCGTATGATTGGAACAAGTATCAGACTTATCTGGCTTGGCGGCTTTTATGAAACACCTATTGATGAAAAGGCTTCTCAGATAGCACGTAAACCTGTATATAAAGTTACCGAAGCATTTACAATAAAACAACCTGATTATTTCCGCCCTGATTTTCGTATTTACCTAAAAAAATCGAAACAAAAATATTCGCGTACCTTGGCTTTAGATATACAGAATATTGCTAGTTATAAAAATACTGCTTATAGTTATTATGATATTTTGCAGAAAAAAATAGTTAAACAATATCAATTGGGATTGGTGCCGATTTTAAGCAATCGTTGGGAATTCTGACCTTAAAAATATATGAGAAATTCATTTTTATATTTAGTGCTCATTTTCTTACCTCAAATTGGATTGGCTCAGGTAAGTGGTGGAGTGAGTTGTGCGCAGGGCAAGCAAAGTTCATTTGCCAGAAATGCTCGTAATGTAAGAGTATCCTATCCGGGGGATGATAAAATAGATATTGTTTATTATAAACTGAATCTGAATATTTCATATGCTCAAAGCTATTTGAAAGGTGAGGCCACAATCAGTTTTAAAGCGAAATCAACTATTTCAAATTGTTTTTTAGATTTACAAAATACGCTTAGAGTAGATTCTATAAAGTTGGGAGCAAAAAAACTGACTTTTGTTCAAGAGTCTGCTAAAGTTAATATTACACTTGACAAATCCTATACTGAAAATCAGGCTGTTACACTTGTCATTTATTACCAAGGCACTCCGGTTTCTGCAGCATTTGGTAGCTTTACCTTTAGTACACATGGTAATGTCACTCCCGCACCTGTTGTGTGGTCCTTAAGCGAGCCATATGGAGCACCTGCCTGGTTTCCTTGTAAAGATACGCCAGCTGATAAGGCTGACTCATCAGATGTATGGGTTACGATGCCTAAAGGGTTCGTTTCTGTATCAAATGGGGTTCTATCAAAGGTTGTAGATAATAGTAATGGTACTCGTACTTATCAATGGAAAAATCGTTACCCTATCGCACACTACCTAATTTCTATTTCTTGTAGCAACTATACTGAATATAAGAACTATTATAAGTATTCTGCTACTGATTCCATGGTAATCACACACTATATCTATCCGGAAAACTTTTCTTCAAATGTTAAAAACCAATTAGATCAGACGCCATTTATGCTTAAGCTTTTCTCAGATAAATATGGGCAATATCCATTTATTAAAGAGAAATATGGTCATGCTCAATGTGGTTTTGGTGGAGGTATGGAACATCAAACTTGTAGTTCAATGGGGAGTTTTGAAGAAAGCCTTGTAGCACATGAATTATCACATCAATGGTTTGGAGATAAGATTACCTGCAAAAGTTGGGAGCATATCTGGTTGAATGAAGGCTTTGCCACCTTTAGTGAAGCTGTTTATGCTGAAGCTATAGGAGGGAAAAATGCTTATCAGACTACCATCAATAGTGATATGTTTTATGCCAAGAGAGCTGTTGGAAGCATTTTTGTAAAAAACATCAGCAACGAAAACGAGATTTTTAACTTTAACCGTACCTATGCCAAAGGTGGCGTTGTTTTACATATGATAAGAGGCATAGTTGGCGATGAAAAATTCTTTAAAATTCTACAAAACTATCTGGTCTCCCCTGTAGCTTATAATTCAGCTACAACTGAAGATTTTCAGAAAGTAGCAGAACAAACCACTGGATTGAATCTGGATTATTTCTTCAAAGAGTGGATATATGGCGAGAGTTATCCTAAATACAATTATGGATGGACAAGCGCTAAAGCTACTGATGGTTCAACAATAGTAACTGTGAAAGTTACCCAGACAAAAAACACGACACCTGAATATTTTTCAATGCCTGTTGATATAAAGATTATTACCTCTCAAGGAGAAACTTCTACTACAGTTTTTATTGATAAAGCTACACAAGATATTGAGATTCCTAATATTAAAGGAGATGTAAACCAGGTAGTTTTTGATCCGGAGAACAAGATTTTAAAAGAGGCAACAGAAGTAAAAATTACCCCTACCGGTACTGAGCCTATCAGTGAATTGATCGATTGGAAAATCTCACCAAATCCAACAACAGGTGAAGTATTAGTCGATTTTACTTTGAAACAAAATACAGCTACTCAAATTTCTGTCTATGACGTTTTAGGTCGGAAAGTAAAAGAAATACCTGAAGAAAAGTTAAGTGCTGATAGATATACCAGAAATATTAAATTGAACGATTTGTCAGCAGGCAATTATATCATTCGCATTGGTTTTGGAAATTATTTCATTGCTAAAGTTTTAGTAGTAAGGTAAGCCTCACTACTAAAAATCGCCATAATTTACTTGTAAACATGGTAAACCTAAATCTAAACGCCACAAATCAACTACCTGATTACGATCATCTAATACAAACTTGACGTAATATTTATCTTTTACGTGCGCTTCATAGAGTTCTTTTTTCACTATTGAGTCTTTACGTGAATCTCCGGTAGTCCGCATATACAAAGCATCATAGGTAATATTATTATATTCCAGCCAATTGATGGTTTGTTTTCTGGCTTTTTCTTCACGTCCAGACATGAAAATTACTTTTGTTCCCAGTTGATGATAGGTCTTTACAATTTCGGCTACGGGTTTATTCAGCAAATCAGTTTCACAACGTTCTGCATCAAAAGGGCTTCTAGCGTGTAAAATTGCAAGTGTGCCATCCAGGTCACAAAGAATGGCTGGGGTTAAACTTTCATCTTGCCCTTGATAATGCGGGCCTCGTTCGTCTTTTAATATATGTTGTTTATACATTTTCATAATCACCTCCTTTCCTACTTTTTTCTCTCTCACTTCATCTCTTGCTAATGATTCTTCCAAAGAAGCCTTCATCTCTTTGATTTCTATTCTTACCTCTTCACCAGTATCTTTTCGATATTTTTCAACCACCTGACTAATACGCTCAATAGGGCGGTTAGATAAATTAGTATCATCAATTATCACATGATGCCCTGCTTTCAATGCTTCTACCAACATCAAATCACGCACCTTTTCGATAAATTTCTCATTATAGTTGGTATGATGTGAATTATCCAGCATGGCACGAAGTTCGTCTTTATTCAAGCGTTTCCACATTCCTCTTTTCTCATCTAATAATTTTCGGGCAAAAGTAGATTTTCCGCTTGCGGGTAATCCACGTAATATTAACACAGTTTTCATTTTCGTTTATTCTTTTCTTTAAGTGGTGGATATTGACGCCAATAATCTATTAATTTCTTCAATCATTTTGCTCATTCTATCGTCCCAATTTCCACTAATACTTATGTAATTAATTTGACGTTTATCGAGTTCTGCCTTAAAAGTCTGATACATTTCTTCTCGCCTATATCCTAAATCTCTTAATGGGTCATCTACCCATTCCACATCAATATTCAACAAGAAATATAAGTCATAATGAACCTCTTTTTCTAATGCTGGTAGTATTTCTGGAATGTAGTCCAGATAAAGTTTAGAGTAAATTTGCGTGGTAATGAGGTCTGTATCGCAAAATAAAAGTTTATTAGCTAACTCTGTTTTACTCTTTACCAACTCCGTTTGTCTTTTGCCTATCTTCACAATGATATCTTCATCAATATCATTTGATGTTAAAATCTCTCTAGCAGCCTCTGGTACAAATACTGTTTTATAATGATTAGCTAATTTCTGGCTCAAAATTGTTTTGCCAACACTCTCCGGGCCGAAAAGACATATTTTCTTTACGTAATAAGGTCTAACTATATATGGAATAAAATCCCAGTATTTAAAAGGATTTTGTCTGATTTTGGTAGCAGAAACTGGAATCTGTAAACGAGCCTTGTCAAACAAAACACAAGGTAAGTCTAAATGAAAAGATAATGGTTCTCCGTAATCCTCTGAACAAAAGAAGGCTTCAATATCTGGGAATTCCCTTCTTATAAAATCTGCCCAGAGTTTAGTCGCTTCGAAAATTGGCAAGCTTTCATCATGGAAATCATCAATCTTCTCAACTACTGTTATATTGGGTTGACCTTCGAAAATCTTTTGCAACCAGCCGAATCGTAAAGTATGGTCGATAGGATCGTTTGGCATAAAACTCATAGAAACAATGATATGTTCGCATTGAGATTTTGCAAATTCAATGAGCGCTAAATGCCCTTCGTGAACAGGCATATATTTTCCGAATACCAGACCTTTTTTTAATTTAGTCATTATGTTTACATTACAAATTCTCAATACTCCATTTTATTCCTTTTAAAACGCTATCTTTAGTAATTTCCCAACTCTGATTTTCACTTTGCTTCCAATCACAATCAAGAAATTCAGATTGTTGCATTTTATAATTTATACCCCAACCGTAATATTTGTCACTATACACTATTGATGTTTTATATGAATTAACCTTGTTTCTTACAAATTTCTCTAATCTAATAGCGCTTATATATTGGTCAGATAAATCAAATATCAAATAAGTATTATCAAGATTTAAATTAACCAAGGCTATTAAATGTTCTAAATACACTTTAAAACACGCTTTTTTCCATTCAATCTCATCTTGAATGACTGACTCAAACTCCAAAAAATCAGGAATAAAATAGAAGTCTGCTATATACGGACTTGGTCCTAACCAAGCGTCTATTTTCATAAATATATCCTTATGTGAATTACCTAAAGGATCCATTATAAATCTTACCATTATTCTAATTTGGCGTTATATATTTAATAATCCTTACATTACTGCATGTCTCACCTTCAATAATAAATCATTAACAAATTCATTATCTACTTCTTTTGGCAAATCACTGTTTTCAAATAATTCGTTTAATTCCAGAATCTCTTGTTCGGCTCTTTGCATAAATGCAGTTAAGTCGATTTCTCCTCTTCTGATCTTTAGTAATTCCTCTGCATTAGGTCTTCTTACATTAATCGTTTTCTGTGTTGCTATTTCAATAGCCATATCCAGTAAACGACGGCAATGCAATAAGTTTTTGCCATCAATTTGTTGCTGATGATTCGCAATGTCTACATAACGTTGTACATTTCTATTTTTCAGCCAGGTTTCATACTCTACATAGTCTTTACAATGTGATGAATATCCTTCCTGATTGAAACACATAATACTAACAGGCTTCTCTCCTTTTGGTACAGAGCTTAATTTAACATCATTTCCTTTTTCAGAAACGATTCCCTTATAATCTAATTCACCTGTGGCATCAAAATATAAGGCATAGCAATTTTTAAAATGATTTAAAGCC
The DNA here is from genome assembly GCF_054779675.1 of Emticicia fontis. NCBI lineage: Bacteria > Pseudomonadati > Bacteroidota > Cytophagia > Cytophagales > Leadbetterellaceae > Emticicia > Emticicia fontis. The sequence continues at coordinate 43,722 of NZ_BAAGXU010000024.1, read as the reverse complement.
ACTAGTCCACAATGTTCTGCCGACCAGTTATTTCTCTCCAAGAAATACGTGAGAGGCATAGTTTTGCCTTCTTCATAGATATAACAAAAATCAAAAGGTGTTTTTCTAGTGATTTTGTTGTGCTCCCAGTTCATTTTCTTTTCAAGACCCTTTGCTTTACTGATTTGGGCAATGGCATATCCACCAAAAGACTGGAGACATTTTTTTGTTAAAAATTTGTCCCTATTTTCTATAAGTAAATCAAAAGCAGGGTGTTTTTCGATAATACACGCAGATGGCATATATAGTAACTCTAGCATAGTAGGGTTTGCCGATTGGAGTAATTGCAAGAATCTTCGAACCTCAAAATAACATTCATCTTTTGAAACTTCAATCTGCTCTTTATACGAAAATCCAATCAAATCGTCTATGGATTGCGCATATACACCCTTATAGTCTATATCTGAATTCGTTGTGTTCGTGCCATAAGCTTGACTTCCTACAATTGCCTTGAATAAAATTTTCATGTTTCTATATGTGTCGCGAAAGGTTTTTTAAATTTTGGTCTAATCATTTTCCAGATAATCTGATTGTATGGTCTATTTTCCATCATTTTAAATAAAACTGCCGGGTAGCTGCAAGTCTGGTAATAAAGTGCTGTATCTTTTCTTATATCATACACTTTAAACTCCTCCATGGCTTTTGCTTCGATAGCTTTAAAATCATCAAATAACTGTTGTTCGGTCAGTTTTACCCAGTCATAAAATTCGTCTGGTACTCTATCTAAAATACCTACTAAATTATTTCCTTCCTTTAAATGTTCCCAGATACTGATATTTGATACACGAGTAATAATCTGATGCACACGTTGGTATTCATCAAATTTCACTTTCAGACGTAATCCTCCGGCAAATTTTATCACATATCCTTCTCTATTGGTTTCCTCCAGTTTTTTTAGGTGATACAAATCATTGATACCATCATAAAGTTTCACAACCTCAAAACCAATTTGTTCCAGAGGACATTCGTCTCCGGTTTTAGTATCAATTACTGCCAATAATATTAAGGCTCTGGTTTTTCCATAGTCAACTACAATCCGGTTTTCAGGATAGATAATTTCAAATAGATATGTTTTGGTTTTATCTAATAGTGGAATTGAAGTAGCATATTTTGTATGCAACATTTCAGTAGCCACTTTAGCCTGATCACTATTAAAAGAACCTCTGGTAGCAATATACGGAATTTCATCAATCCAATACAAGATTCCTAAAGAACCATCCATTTTTTCATAGATTTCAAATGATTCCTGTGGAATTGCCTGATTTTCTACCTCTCCCCAATTAAAGAATTTCTTGAATGGACGAGCCACTACTTCATAATCAGCATTCATGATTAAGCCACGACAAGCCAAAGTCCACTCATTCCAGACTCTATCATACTGGGCTTTAGCTGAATAATTATAGATATATAAATCGGCATTTGGATGCTTTTGTACATTGATATAATCGTTGGCAATTAATTCGTGAAGTGCTTGAATGTTCATTTTGTTTTTGGTTTATGCTACAAAACAAAACAGTCACTACGCAGTTTATTTGCGCAGTTAAGAATAATTTCTTTTTTTTGTCAAATATTTTTAAACTTTCTATGCCTGCTAACCGAAACGCCCTTGTACGTTATAAAACAATTGACGCGTGTTTAAGAAACCGACAACGCAAATGGACTTTAGAAGATCTGGTTGAAAAGGTTTCTGAAATGCTTTATGAGTACGAAGGTATTGATAAAGGCATTAGTATAAGAACGATTCAGGCAGATATTCAGATGATGCGCAGTGATAAGCTAGGCTACTTTGCTCCTATTGTTGTGGTTGATAAGAAATATTATACCTACGAAGATCCTAAATATAGCATTACTAATATACCGATTTCTAATGCTGATTTAGGGCGAATGAATGAAGCAGTTGAATTGCTTAAACAATTCAAAGGTTTTTCTCATTTCAATCAGTTAAATGAAGTAGTACAGAAACTGGAAGACCATGTGTATGCAACGGCTCATAAGCAGCATACGGTTATTAGCTTTGAGAAAAATGAGAATCTAAGGGGTTTATCTTATCTTGATTTGCTTTATCATTCTATTATCCAGAAAAAAGCAGTGCAAATGGCTTACCAGTCATTCAAGGCGCGTGAGGCAAATACGTTTACGTTTCATGTATGGTGGTTAAAAGAATTCAAGAATCGTTGGTTTGCCGTTGGAGTTCGAAGTGATCAGAGAATCATTCATAATCTTGCCTTAGACCGTATTGAGAAATTATGCCTTGATGAATCAACAGATTATATTGAAAATGATGTGTATGGTTCTGAAACTTATTATAAAGATGTGATTGGCGTAACTGTCTCTACAGGAGCAAAAGTTGAAGAAGTTACTATATTTGTGGCAAAAGCAGAGGCGCCTTATGTAGAAACCAAGCCGCTACATCATTCTCAAAAAATTTTAGAGAGAAATGCAAACGGGGTAATTTTACAAATTAATGTACAATTAAATTTTGAATTAGAAAAAGAAATTCTAGGTTTCGGTGAAGGAATGCAAGTGATTTCTCCAGAAGGGTTTAGAATGAGAATTCATGCCCGCATTCAAAAAAATGCACAAAACTATGAAACTATTAAATCAATACAAGGCCAGGTCATTCTGTACTCTGATAAACTGCCGGATCTTCCATAATACTGAATTACTTAGTTCATTTGTAATATTATCGAACTGTGTCCATCTTGATGGAGCAAATTGCTCTGTCCCAGAACTCATTGCCCCTGCTGGTAAGGCTCTGGAATCACCTGAGACAGTTACCCATTGGTTTACCCAATCATCATCATCATAAAAACTATCCCTCAAAACAACTTTATCCTGCTGATAGTCAATTACTTCAAACCAAACTCTACCTTCTGCCTTTAAGCTCTTAGTACATTTTGTAATTTTACCAGAAACTTTTTCATAAATGGGCTCCACTTTCACGCTATCTATTTTTTTCTCTCCAACCTTAACATCTTTTGAAAAGCTTTCTTCCGAGCAACTTCTGTTCTCAAAGCCCACATTCAGGTATTCATACCCAAAACTAATTACATAGTCGGGGCTGATATGACTTTGTGAGGCTGCTTCAGGGCTGAAAAACTGATAAAAGGGTTTTGCTTCAACAGACCTTGGTAAACTTCTGAATAAACTTCGTTCAATGTCCTGTACGTAGCTTTTATCGTATCTATAATTTCCCTCTAATACTATTCTTATTGAACCTATTTCCAAAGATTCTTCAATAAGTGAATCGATATCAGTTCTTTTCGGTGAAAACTTCTTGGCTTTTACAAAGCTATAATAAGCTTTTTGGGCATTAGGCTTAGTGTTTAAACCTAATGCCAATAGACCTTCCTCTAACCTATCGTCGGTTGCATTTTCTAATGCTGCTAATTGTTCTGCTTCATAAAAGACAGGCGTAACCTGATTCAGACAAAAGGTACAAGCCTGAATCTTCCAGGCCATTTCATTCAGTAATTTGTATTTATCATACACTTTCTCCCAATAAAATGGTGTTTTGGTTTGCTGTAAGCTCTCTATTTCGAGCAATAGCTTATCCTTTTGTTCCCGATATGCTAATTGTAGTCGTTGAGAAAATTTATCTTTTTGGGGTTTTCGCTCTACTTTTCTGGCATAAATATTTACATCTTTATAGGAATTTGAGTGCCAGCTTTTCGAAGAGCAAGCACCTAGAATTGCTAATAATACAAGAAGTGTGAAAAGTTTTTTCATAACCAAGCTTTATTACTAGTAAGATGCTTTTTTAAGCCAAAACGTTTAATGCGATACAAAAAATTTATCCAAATAATTCGCTGAACACTTCTTCCAACTTACTGGCTGCAAAAATTTCAATTTTATAGTTCTTCGTATTCAAGCCTTTCAGGTTAAACTTAGAAATAAATATCTTCTTAAAACCTAATTTTTCAGCTTCCGATATGCGATTTTCAATACGATTTACTGCTCTTACTTCTCCACCTAATCCAACTTCGGCTGCAAAACAATATAAGTGCGGGATGCTTATATCTTCAAATGAAGAAACAATAGAAGTACATACGGCCAAGTCTATTGCCGGATCTTCTACTTTTAAGCCTCCAGCAATATTCAGGAATACATCTTGCGTACCGAGTCTAAATCCGCCACGTTTTTCGAGTACTGCCAATAGCATTTGTGTACGTCGACTATCAAAGCCATTACTTGTACGTTGCGGAGTGCCGTAAGTGGCTGTACTTACCAAGGATTGTATCTCTATCAGCAAAGGCCTGTTGCCTTCTAACATTCCGGCAATGGTAATTCCGCTCAAATCTTCTTCTCTTTGAGAGATCAGAATTTCTGAGGGGTTGCTTACTTGTCGGAGTCCATCGCTTTGCATTTCGTAAATACCCAATTCAGAAGTGCTTCCGAAGCGGTTCTTGGTAGTTCGAAGTATCCGGTATGTCATGTGGCGATCGCCTTCAAATTGAAGTACGGTATCGACCATGTGCTCTAAAACTTTAGGGCCTGCTAATGAACCATCTTTCGTAATATGTCCAATCATAATAACCGGAATATCCGACTCTTTAGAGAATTTCATCAATTCGGCCGTACATTCTTTTACCTGAGATACACTTCCGGCACCAGATTCAATTAATGGCGAAACCAGCGTCTGTATAGAGTCGACAATTACAATATCAGGTTCTGTCAATTCTATTTGCCTGAAAATATTGTCAGTTGCCGTTTCATTCAAAATGAGGCAGCGTTCGTTCGCAAAACTCATGCGTTCTGCACGCATTTTAATCTGCTGTTCACTTTCTTCACCTGACACATACAAGACGGTATAGTCTTTTAAACTGAGTGCAATTTGCAACATCAGGGTTGACTTACCAATACCAGGTTCGCCTCCTATTAAGACTAATGAACCTGGTACAATACCCCCACCTAACACTCTGTTGAGTTCGCCATCGTCTGTAATGATTCTGTATCTTTCATGTTTTGCAATCTCGGAGAGAGCTTTGGGTTTGTTAGCTGTCTTAGGGGTACCTGAGGAACTAAATTTCCAGTTGCCTTTTTCGGGTTCGTCTTTCGTAACGACCTCTTCTACCATTGTACTCCATTCGCTGCATGAGGGGCAGCGTCCTAACCATTTAGGTGAATTATATCCACAATTCTGACAGAAATAAGCTGTTTTAACTTTTGCCATTCAATACAATTTTAAAAAATTTAAAGTTTATGCGGATACATTAGTTTGATATATGTTTAGATACATATAAAGATAACGAATAAAATAATAACAATCAATAGAAAAAAACTGTTAATGAATAGTTAACCAAATACGATTCAGAGGTTGATATACGTTAATCCAATAAATCCAAAAGCCAACAATAACAGCTATGAATTGACGTGTACCTTTCGAAGTCGTTACTAATCATTTAACAAAAAACATCATGAAAAAAATCACAATTCTTAGTCTGTTTATGTTGTTATGCTCTTTCTCAACCTCCTTTGCGCAATCTGGTTTTGGTATTAAGGGAGGTCTTAATTTCAACAAGGTTTATACTGATGCCGGTTCATTAAACAATAATATCAAAGAAAGCTTAGATACACAAACAGGCTATGTTTTAGGTGTTTTTGGAAGAATCGGAAATAAAGTGTATTTACAGCCGGAAGTATTGTTTGCGGAACGAGGTGGAACGATTGAAACACAACAATATGGCAAAGTAAAATTCAAATACAGCAATATTGATGTGCCCGTATTAGTAGGCGTTAGGTTCCTTAAATTTTTACGCATTATGGGCGGCCCGGTAGCTACTTTTAAACTAGACGAAGACAAAAAATTAGGTGAATCAATAAAAACTTACACTTCGGGTAGTTTTGATGATGCCATGAAAAAAGCAACATTCGGTTATCAGGTGGGGGTTGGCGTAAAAATATTAGGTTTTGATATAGATTTAAGAAAAGAAGGCAGTTTGTCTGATATTTCGCAATTGAATCTGCAAGGCAACTCAAAATTCAGTCAGAAAGCCAGTGGATGGCAGATCACACTGGCTCTGAAAATTATCTAAGATATTACAGAAATGTAACTGTTGGTTAACTCAAGAAAGCTCCTCCTTCTGGAGGGGCTTTTCTTTTAGAGAGCCGCCAGCGTTTTTATATCAGATACTTCCAATATCTGTTTCTTATAGCCTTTAGTAACTGTATTTATCATAGCTAAACCTATTTCTTTCAATTTCACAACAGCATTTGGTGCGAATAATTTGATAACAGGAAAAAGCCAACTGAAATACTTATAGTAAGACAGGACATTTTTAAGACCTTTAGTCGCTTCAATCGCACCAGGACGGAAGTTATACACTTGCTTAAAAGGCAATTTCATCAAATCGTTTTCTGTTTTACCTTTTACTCTCGCCCACATCAACCTTCCTTTTTCTGTGCTATCAGTACTTGCCCCAGACACATAACAGAATGTCATATCAGGATTATTTTTAACCAATGTATTTGCTACATGGAGCGTTAATGTATAGGTAAGTTTATAATATTCCTCTTCTTGCATTCCTACCGATGAAACTCCTAAGCAGAAGAAACAGGCATTATAATCTTTCAATTGGGATTCAATTGATGAGAAATCCTGAAAATCTTTATGGATAATTTCTTTCAATTTTGGGTGTTGAATACCTGATGGTTTTCTGTTAATAATCAAAACTTCTTCCACTTCATCGTGTAATAGACATTCGTGCAATACTCCCTCTCCTACCATACCTGTTGCACCTGTCACGATGGCTCTTACTTTTGTTGTTAGTCGCTTGTTCATAGGGTATCTGATTTATTAGTACAATAGTTTTATAAACAATGAAGTACGAAATTACATTCCAAGAAATAATTTTTTATTCTAACCACTAGTAATAATTGATTTTTTGGATTTTACTAAAAAGAAATTTTCTCTTTTGGCAAATATTCGGTATTTTATTATGTTTTTAAAGTAAAAACCAATAGCTTTGCACCAAATAATATTTTGCACTTCAAAATAACTATAAAAAATGAGTATTAATAAACTCGATCCAATCGACCATAAACTTCTGGAAATACTCCAGAGTAATGGCAAGATTACAAACGCACAGCTTTCAAAAGAAATTGGTTTATCTCCTGCTCCAACACTTGAACGAGTAAAAAAATTAGAATTATCTGGTATCATTAAAAGCTATCATGCCCAAATAGATAGAGAGAAAGTAGGCTTAGGTGTTATGACCTTCGTACAGGTTTCTTTATCAGGTCACAGAAAATCGATTACCGATGCTTTTGTTGAGAAAATTTTACGAGTTCCTGAAATAATAGAGTGTCATCACGTAACAGGTTCTTGCGATTTCTTATTGAAAGTAATTGCCAAAGATATAAACTCTTATCAGAAATTGATTATGGAAACGATCAACGAAATAGAAGAAGTAGCCAACACACAAACGATGGTGATTCTTTCAAGTTTCAAAGATAGTCAGGTCTTACCAGTACCTTGAAAATAGTCAAAATTACATCAAAAAGCCTTTTTCCTTAAGAGAAAAAGGCTTTTTGATTGATAAGGCTCTATTACATTTTAGTAATTTTTCTGCTTACCTTTAATGAAGATGTTTTTAAATTCAATATATAATTTCCTGCCGGAATATCCTGTAATGAAATAATTTCTCTTTTCTCAATCACCAAGGTTTTATTCAAAACTTTTTTACCATTCAAATCCAGTAGGTGAATCTGGGTCTTGATTGGCTTTTCGGTTTGATTTTCAATAATCAAATCGCCATAAGTCGGGTTGGGAAATATTGAAAATACCTTCGTGTTTTCGTCTTCTATTGAGAGGGGAGCCAATATAGAAACTTTAGCATCATTGGCTGTAATTTGACCATTCCCACAAACATTTTTCAAGCTTTCTAAAGTGTAAGTAGTGACCTCAATCGGGCGCACTTTTATGCTTACTTCGCTATTTTGAGTAGATATCTCTGGCAGTTGGTTTATTTTGTAGGTATAAGGTGGAGTACCAGCAAAGCGAAGAGTCAAATTAACAAGTGTATCAAAAGGGATTGTTTTTTCACCAATAAAACCTCCTGATGCAGGTTTATTTATAGAAAAGTTCTGGCTAGGTCGTTCATCAAAATAATCTGTATTTGGTCGAACTCTAAGACGATAATTATTTCCTTCCTTTAAACTATCTGATAATGTAAATTGAATCGGGCTCTGCAAAGATTTGGCTAATACCGATGGTTTATCGAAAGAACCATTGAAATCTGATAATTCTAAAGAGTAATTCCATTTTTTACTATCTGTATTTTGCACTTCAAATGCTACACTCAGAATTTGATTAGCGCAAACTGCCTTATTGGTAAAGTTTGTATTAATAATTGGTTGTGGGGTAATCGTAATCACGAAATTATCTTCTAAAAAACCTAACGAATCCTTTACGACCACTGTTTCAGATTTAAGGGCCTGGTATTCTATTTCCTGGTCTTTTGAATTACTAATAGACCATCTATGACTCCCTCTCCATGAAGAACTTAAACGTACTTTAGAACCATATTCTAGTTGTAGACTTTGGGTCTTATTTACATTCTTAAAAACAGTAAAATGGTCTCTTTCAACATTATCTGCACATATCCATCTTCCATCTATTCTATTGCCATTCACGGTTAATAATAAAGAGCCGCCAATTGAGATATTAGAATAAATAGATGACGGATGAACCTCATGTGAACCGTTCCAATCTAATCTGCCTGCTGAGCCGACTGTGCAATAAATGGTACCTTCGTCTTTATTAATAAATGGCCGTGAGTTAGGTTCTGAATCATATTTACCATTGACTTTTTGCACTACGTAGGCATCGTAATTAAATGACATCGAGTGTCCGGTATGGCCTTTCATCAGGTATGAGCGCTCGTAAATATGGCTATGTCCTGCTAGTACCAAATCGACTTTGTATTGGTCAAATAGGGGTACAAGGTTTTCTCTCATATACTGTAATTCAGGTTCAGCATCCGAGTCGTGTGAGCGTTTGGTGTATGGAGGGTGATGAAACATCACTATCGTCCACATAGATTTATTGGCTGCTAAATCCTGTTTCAGCCATTGGTATTGAGGGCTTTGCGTTTCATAGACCCGCTTTCCGTTATCAAAGCCATCTGAATCAAGAGAAATGATATGTATGTTTCCATAATCATAAGAGTAATAAGCCTTTTGATTAGACGCTATCCCTCCCATTTCACCTTTACTCGGTACACTGATAATATCGTAATATGGAATTTTTCTATCAACTCTACCCGTAGAGCTGGCAAAGTATTCATGATTGCCTGGGGACGGAAAAAAGGCAGTATTACCAAAGATACTGGATCCATAAAAGTCAAATACCTGTTTTTGGTATTCGACATCTGTTCCGCAACAATACGCATTATCTCCTAACCATAACCATAAATCATTGAAGGCGGGGCGATTTTTTAAATAACTATCTTTGATCCCTTGTTGGGTTTCCATATAGAGTTTGGTCGACTCATCACCGAAATCTCCCATAGCCCAAATATTTATTGGTCGAGTACTTCCTTTTGGAGGGCCAGTAACAAAATAAAAATCTTTACCTGATACTAAGGTTTTTGAAGAAGTGCCAACAGAATAATTATAACGGGTATCAGCTTGTAGATTTGTTAACTGAATAATATGCTCGGTAGTTGCTGTACCATCAGAAGCGCTTATTGTTTGTGTAGAATCGGTCTGATAAAATTTAACAAGGCTTTCAGTCGCAGTATTCGTACGCCAACGGATAATTACACCATTATTACTAAGTTGTTGAAGATAAGGTCCTCTGGTGATAATTTGCGCATGAAGTGGTGAAACAAATTTAAAAAAAAGGAGAAATGCTAGTAAGTACTTGATGGATTTTTTCAAAACAATGTATTTTTATTTCAAAAATACACCCTAGTCCTTAAACATCTCTCCTTTTTAATAAATTATTTCTTTTTAGTAGGTTTCATTAATTTTTTAGTTTCATCTATCTGCTTTTTGGCCTCTTTGTAGGTTTCTGATTTTTTCTCGGCATTATCCACCACAATATTAAAATATTGGATAGCTTTTGGATAATCTTTTTCTAAAACCGCCATTTTTCCTAATGCCAGATTAGCACCTAAAAAATAACCCGAGTCTTTGGCTTTGCTTTGCACGGCAAAATCAATGGTTTTCTGATAATATTCTTTAGCCTTTGGAATATCGTTTCTGTAATTCATACTAAGATAACCTAATATATAGGCAGCATATCTTCCGGCTGTGGCTTCATATCCTTGTTTACCACTGTTAAGATTATCCAGTAATTCTTTAGCCAGTGCTTCCGCTTCATCCACTTTCCCTAATACAAAGGCGGTACGAGCAGCATATCGATGAAAGAAAGAGTTATTTGGGTACATACTATGCATTTGAGTAGCCATATAGTAGGCTTTCTGATGCTGGTTTTCCATCGAATAAATCTGCATCAAAAAGTACTTAGCCTCCATGCGGGTATAAAAGGCGTTTTGTGATACGTATTCTAATTGTTTGATGCCGTCATTTTTTACCCCTTTTCTGAAAAATATCAACATGGGTTTGAGAGAAGGATAATTCTCCGGAATCCATTTAGAATAATAATTATATAAGCCATCTCCTATGGCTAATTCTGGGTTAAAATCACCAAACCCTCTGCATTTTTCAAGATATTTCATAGCTTGCTTGCTTGCCCAGGCCGCTTTAATCCAGTTTTCTCTTTCTGAATGTAAACGTCCTTTAACGGCATAAGCAGCTGCCATAAAGAATGCGGCTTCTTTATCTTCACTATCATCATCAAGCATATCATCAGCTAAATCGATGGCTTTATCCATATTGTAAAAACACGCATCATCGTACTTCTCATTTTTGCTATCGGGCAATATTTTCCACCATTCATTCAGCCCAATCAGGAAATAGCCAATCGGGTGCTCAGGATATTTTACAGTCAACCATTTAAAATCACGTTCGGCCGCATCAAAATTAGAATTATACATATTATTTATGGCCTGCGTGGTTTCTATCTGGATAGCTCGATTGGCCAGCAAAACTTCATGATGTTTTTTCTTGGTACTCCCCCCAAACCATGAGAACTGTGCTTCCGATACCTGCGCCACCATCAGTAAAATCAACCAACTATATTTTAATTTCATTTCTATCAATTTTTTCTGAATAACGTAGAGAACAAAAATAAAATTGCAAAACTTAAAATTTTCTTAAAATTATTTTTGTCCTGCAAAATTACTAAATTGCGAGCGATACAAAGGCATTATATTTTGCCAAAAAATATACATGAAACAAATCAAAGATAAAAACTTTGTTCCTTTCATTGAATCACAAGCATTACAAGCTCGTATCAAAGAAATGGGTCAACAATTAAACAAAGATTATAACGGAAAAAATCCCTTATTGATTGGTGTATTAAATGGCTCCTTTATGTTTATCGGAGACCTGTTTAAATCTATTGAAATTGAGTGTGAAATAACGTTTATACGGGTATCTTCTTATCAGAGCACAGAGTCGACTGGACAGGTAAAACAGATTTTAGGCTTAAAGGAAGATATTAAGAACAGACACGTTATTATTGTAGAAGACATTGTGGATACGGGTATGACCATGCAGGAAGTACTTGGGCAGTTGGCTTCTCAAAAACCCGCCTCTATCAAAATTATGACCTTGTTATATAAGCCAGAAGCCCTGAAAGTACCTTTAAAGGTAGATTATGTAGGTTTCGAGATTGAAACCAAGTTTGTTGTAGGTTATGGCTTGGACTACGATGGCATGGGAAGAAATCTAGATGCTATTTATGTCGTAGCTGAAGAAAGTTAAGCCGTTAGTTTAAAATACAGAAAAAGCCTTAGTTTGAAACTAAGGCTTTTTCTTTCTCAATGCTTTCACTTCTTCTTCCTTAATAGCATCAGAAGTATTGCCAAAATTAGACCTGATATAAGTCAGTACATCGGCAACTTGTTTATCAGTCAGAAAACTATGTGACGCCATTACCCGATTATAACTTTCTCCATTTACTTCAATTTCTTCTTCCAAGCCCTCTAGAATTACCTTAATCAATTTGTTTCTATCTCCGTTTACCCAGTCAGATTTTCTTAAGGGTGGATTCAGATTTGGTACGCCTGTGCCATCTTCCTGATGACATGGTAAACAATATTGTGTATAAATGGCTTTACCATCTAAAGCTTTAGGTGTTTGAGCGAAGGTTTGACATGTACCTAATACTAAAATAACTACTAAAATCTTTTCCATGAACTTGTAAATAACAAAACCTTACAAGCATGATACCTGCAAGGTTTTGCCTTATTTAAGAATATTATCTATTATACATTACTCTCCAAACCTTTCCCTTTACTGAATCGGTAATATATAAAGACCCATCTGGACCTTCCGCTAGCCCCATTGGACGAGCTTTAGCATCACCCGGGCTTTTGATCTCTGGCCCACCTGCAAAATCTTCCGCAAATACTTCGTAAGGGCCTGATGGAAGTCCATTTTTGAATGGTACAAAAGCTACAAAATATCCAGCCTGATTCAAAGGCGCACGATTCCAAGAACCGTGAAAACAGATAAATGCCCCATTCTTGTATTTAGCCGGAAACTGATTTCCATGATAAAACAAGACATCATTTGGTGCCCAGTGGCCGGGGAATCCCATAATTGGTTTTTTAGCTTTGGCATAGGTTTTCTTACCATCACCACCATATTCAGGGCATAACATCATTTGCTTTTTATCCAAATCATAATAACTATATGGCCAACCGAAATCATCGTTCTTTTTTACTTGCAAGAACTCTTCTGATGGCAATTCTGCTCCTTTTTCGGCTGAAAACATTTCAGGATAATGCTGGAACAACATATCGCGGCCATGTTGTAAGGCATATAAGGTTTTCGTATTTGAGTCCCAATCAAGAGCAACAGCATTACGGATACCTGTGGCAAAACGCACTCCGTCTTCTTGTTTCTGATTCAATTTATCGGCATTGAATTGCCAAATACCACCATTTTTCTCTAATAATGGACAAGGCATCATTCCCGGAGAGCCCTTCTGACGATCTTTTTCCTGACATACATTTGAAGGAGCACCAATAGTTACATATATATGGCCACTTTCATCAAATGTAAAAGGCTTTGATTCGTGTTGTTTTAAATCCGGCAAGCCCATAATAACTGTTTCAGGTGCTTTCTTATCAATTACATTTCCATTGGCATCCAGTTTATAACGAAATACTTCTGAATTGGAAGAAGCATATAAATAGCCATTATGAATATCTATGCCTGTGCCTCCGTAATTTCCGAAGTATCCGGTTTCATCCGCTTTTCCATCATCATTAGTATCCTTGAGAACCGTAATTCCTTTATCCTCTTTGGCATTAGCGTTTTTAATATAAATAGTACCATTAGGTAATACCTTAATATGGCGTGCTTTGCCCGTAGCTTCAGAAACTACAGTTGCTCCAAAGCCTGAAGCCAGTTTTATACCTCCGTTATTATCGTCAGGTTTAATTTTAGAAGCTTTAGAATCATCATTGAGAGGCTTTTCTAAAAAGGCACTTGTAAGCAGAAACACGCCCAGTGCTGCGTTTAGGGATAAGATTGTTTTTTTCATTGGTCTGTCGCTTCCTATCGTTAGTGCTGTCTCTACACCAAAGGAAGAGGTTTTAAGGTTTTTTCATGCCCTGAGACTTGCAAAGACATGAAGAGTTGTATAATTGAACGGCTTAGTAATAACAAGTAAAAATAGGAATTTGTTACTGCTTAGCGACCAAAACAACCTGATTTTTATCTGCTTTTACTACTTTTTTTCTAAAGTCAACCCATTCATTATACGTAGCTGCTGCATGGCGCCCCCTAAACATACTTAACTCACGATTATAAACAATTATATCGTCTTTCATTTCAACCTTAGATGAGTATTTTCCGAACTTGGTTTCAATTTTTACTGGTTCAGGTAAATACTCTGCGGTATAACCTTTAGGGATTTTAAATGAAATATTGTCAATATCAATATAATTACCGTTCAACTCCAATTCTGTCTTACGGTTGGCATTTGCTATTGGCAGCGTGTTATGTTGATTTAAAACGTTGGGTGTGATAAATAATCTGGTGCCACTCTTAGTTGCAATACTTCTTAAATGCAAATTCAGTTTCTCTTCTACGGTTGGAAGTCTGTCTTTTTTTTCGTTCAGAGAGAAACTAATAATTTCTACACTTGGCAGGCTTAGGTTTTTATATAGCCATTTTTTCTGATCTTCATTGTTTAATGAATTTGCTACCGAAGCATAAATCTCTTGTTGCAAGCCTGTATATTGGGTTTTGATATCTGCAATTGCGTCACCACTATCCTTGACCTCTATCATGGCATTTCGTAAAAGTTGATTGTCGCTATATTTATAAGTAGGCGTCCTGATTAATTTCCCTCCGTTTTCAGTTATTAAAACCACATTTCTGCCTCCGGTAAAACTCCCCAAATAACCGAATGGGTTATCCTGACTTGTACACTCTAACCAAAGCGTATCTTTCTGCACAGGTACACATAAGATTACGTGGTTGAATTGAAATGAAGGAAAATCTGCCTGAATTTCGGCCTTATTTTCTCCTGCTCTTACTAATGCCAGATTTGAAGGAATACCCAATTCCTTTAACATCGCTTTTGTAAAATTTGTGAGCGCCTTACAATCACCATAACCTTTGGTAGCAACCTCTGTGGCTTTCATAGATTGCCAGCCACCAATACCCAATTGAATGCTTACATAACGTGTATTTGCCTGCAGATATTCATATATCTTTTTTACCTTATTGGTTACATCAACTTCGTTTTTTACCAAATCCTTCAATTTCGCAGTTAATTCAGCTGGTAATTTATCTCTATCTGCATTCAGCGTACCATAAAACTTCCCGATGTCATTCCAGGAATTTATGCTTCCTGTATAATCATCTATTTTAAAATCGGTAGGAGCAGTATAAACCGTAGGCATAATTACTGAATAAGGTGGGCTATTAGGCTCTTTCTCAATGGCCTTCAGATTGCTTACATTCCAGCTATAATTGAATCGATCATCCTCTTTTGTCATAGATACTTTTACTGGCATATTCTGCTCTTTGTACCTCAACTGAAGTCCGTTTGGCATAGATACCTTTAAAGATGATTTCTCAACAGCGGTGAATTCGGAATTATCCAATACGGCCTCCCATACCGGATAAAACATCATATTTTTATAGGTATACTGATATGAATAATCAATCGTATATGGGTAAGTTGTTTGTATCAGAGAAGCTACTTTTACATAATTATCTTCAATTGAGTTCTGTCCTGAAGATGTACTAAAACTCTCAATATCGTCTCTTTTCAGCTTTTTTATCTGTTTGCCGTTGGCATCATAGATACGTGCTTCGATATTGCTTACCTTAGTGAATTTATCATATCCTATTACCAGACTGGCATGATCATTCCCTTTTTCATCCAGAATAGTAACAGTAGCCTGGATTTTTATAACCGCTTCACCTATGTCTTTGACATAAAACTGTGTCTCCTGATTTCTTACTACCGCATGGGCTTTTTCTTTCAACTCTGCTGGAATATTAGCAACTGAAAAGTCCTGTGCAATGGATTGAAAACTTATTAGTATTAAAATTAAATAGCGTATCATTGATTAGTTTTTCTTTAGTACAACTTGCTCACTATGTTTTGCAACCACTTTATCGAAGAACTCCTGTAAAAACGGATACTCTTCTGCATAATATACAGATTTCCGGAATTGAATTCGGCTGGTAACTGTCAGTTTATTTTCATTTACTGAAATAACATAAACGAATTTACCAGTATTTTCAGGTAGATTCATTGAGATGTTTTTAGGAATTTCAACTATTGAATAGCCTTTAGGTAGCTCATAAGTAGCCATAAATGTTTCCTCCCTTTGGAAAGCGAAATCAATCGGATATAAACGTTCTTTCGATTTCAATGCGTTTTCTTTTTTGCCTTCTGAAAGCATAGGTTTCAGGTATAACATATTACCCGCCTTCGTAACATAATCGGTTAAGCTTACCTGATACTGAGCTTCCATTGGCACATCATATTCGCTGGTATTTTTGTACTCGGCTTTTTCGATGACCCATGAAGCATTTTCTTTTTTAGCCTCCTCCAAATATTTCTCAGAGCCCTTATCTTTAAACTCCTTTCTTTCAGTCAATGCCCCATATCCACCATATGATTTTGATATACTGCCTTTCATTTCTCCCTCTTCGTCAATCACAAGTTTAGCATTTTTAAATTCTATATCTTTTTCTGTTGGAATAATTTCCAGAAGTCTGCTCTTGGTCGGATGAACTAATAAGCCTTTTCCATTCAGACAGTCAATAGGAAGCATACCTAATTTAAGGTATTCATCAGTAGCATCTAAAAGTAAATCCTTCCCATTTTGCTCAATATGTGCAACCACATAATTGAATCTTTTCATTAAGGCGTATTGTTCATGTATTTTCCCATGCCCTCTGGTACTTAAAATAACCGGGTTTGCATCAAAACCTATCTCTCTCAATAAGGCTATTAATAAAAGGTTGATATCCCCTGCATCACCTTTATGGGCATCAAGAACTTTTTTTAAGTTATTTGAGTAAATACTATAATTCTCATTCCACTTTATATTTTTCTGTACAAATTCGCAAGCTGCTCTCAAACGAGAAGTTGAATCGCTATACTTACTTTTAATCTCTTTTGCAGTATCTTCTAAAAAGCCTGTTCGCTTGAATTGACCTCCGAATGACTGTTCTTCAAGCAAGGTTTTAATCAATGATCCATAATCAAGAGAAAAATCTTTGTTTAAGATATTAGTCCATGCCACCTTAGCTAATTCAAAATCAATTTTAGAAAGGTAATCTCCTGCATAGGTAATATAGGATTCGTTTCTGAAAGCCGGAGCATCTTTTACAGTAAATCGTTGCAAAAGACCATTAGTATTAAATGACCCCAGAGACACATTGACAGGTTCAGTTTCATTGCCGCTTAATTGTAGATAGCCAGACATCAGGAGCCGGTAAGTAAAATATGAAGGAATAGTAATTTCATAAATGCTCCAAAGGACTGGATATGCTGACTGAAATGTCCAGGTTGATGGGTTATTGGAGATAGAAAAAGGTGTATCAATAGTATAAGTATACTCAATCACCGAACCTTCTTTTACATTTGGTAATGTTATTTTTACATTCTGTGCGTCTCCCACTATTTTTTCCATAAAAATAGATTCCTTAGTCAGTTTCTCTTTTTTTACCTCGCCACTTTCGAGATTATAGGTAAAACCTTTAATATCTGAAATTAATTGATCTCTTTCATAACCATACTTAAGAAGGTGCATAGAAATCGTGCCCAGATCTAAGGCAGATTTTTTTAGAATTTTCTTTCTACCATGATAGACGAAATGGTTATAAATCATACCTCCCCTCAATTCGAAGGTAGTCTGTCCGTAGTCATAAAGTATAATAGCATCAGCAGAAGAATCTTTATCATAAGATTTCATTTCCACATCAGCCAGATTAAACTCTCCGAACTTAATTTTTGGTAGAGCAATTTTTTGAGCATAAAGAGAATTGGCACAGCATAAAAGCCATAGCAAGAGCGCAGTTTTTTTCATAAGTGTTTAGCGTAATTTTAAAAGTTTTTTAGTCTAAAATATTTTTGTGTTTAAGAAGTTTTACACAGGATTTCTGTTCGACTCCAAGCAAATTATTTCACTAGAATTTGCTTCCGGATTTCAAAATAGACTGTGAAAAATGCAAACGTGCGTAGATAGTCAACAATAGCAAAATATCTGTTCTATTCATAAAAGATAGTATTTTTTTCAAATAGCCATTAGCAAACGATAAATATCAACCAATTATTTTGTCACATCAAAAGAGTGAATATTATTTTCTAGTCATGCCTTTACTTCAAAGTATTTTTAGCAAAAATAGCGCCATTTTTGTGTAAATACTAATAAAAACGAGGTCATTTTTCAATTTTTGAAAAATGACCTCACCACAATAAGTGTTAGTAAATTTAGTTAATTACCGCCTTTATCATTACAGGTTGATGATCAGATGGATAACGTTGATCTTTGGCATCTGTCAACACGCCGTATTTCAATACTTTGATTCGTCTATCTGTAAAAATATAATCAATTCTGTTTTTCATAGATGCATCAAACTTAAAGGCATTGAATGTACCTTCAGGACCATACGGAGGTAATGCGCTTACTTTCTGCGAATCGTTCAGAAGCGTTTCTATTTCCTTCACCTGTTCTGTTTCAGGTGTAGAGTTTAAATCCCCTACACAGATAACCGGAGCATCTTTGGCAATCTCCTGAATTTTTTTCACCATCAGTTTTCCTGACTGGCGGCGTGCCTCTACCCCTTGATGGTCGAAATGCACACTAAAGAAATAAAAATCTTTTTTGGTAATCTGGTCTTTGAATTTAGCCCATGAGCAAATTCTGTTGCAACAGGTCGCATCCCAGCCTTTACCTGGTTTTTCAGGAGTTTCGCTCAACCAGAAATCTCCTGATCTTAGCACTTTAAATCTGTCTTTCTTGTAGAAAATAGCAGAGTGCTCGCCTGCCTGTTTGCCGTCGTCGCGGCCGCTTCCCAGAAAAGCGAAATCTTTTAGTTCGGCAATGTCGTCTAATTGTCCACGCAAACCTTCCTGTGTTCCGAAAATATCAAATTCGTGAAAACTAATGAGTGCTTTGACGAATTCCTTGCGATTAGGCCAGGCATTTACTCCATCGTTGGCAGTGTTATACCTTAAGTTATAGGTTGCTACTGTGATGGGCGTGTTTTTTTGAGAAAACCCTGCTGACGCAAGCAGGAGGCCAAAAAGTAAAAAAGTGAGTTTTAATTTCATTCAATTAGTGTAGGTTTTGTTGGTTGGAAATTGAATCTTGATACCGATAAACCTTGTTTCGTATCGACCACAAAGTAAATGATAGATTAGCAATTCTTACAACAAACTACTATTAATTTCCTGCTGACTTCTTAATAATTTCATAAAGATAAAAGGGCTGGTAACGCTATCTACCAACCCAATATCTAATTAAACTGTATACCTAAGAAAAAGCTTTAATTTTTGCCGACGTTGAGTTTCACCGTATCGGCGTTGATACCTGTAAAAATCCCAAGGCCATTCGTTATGCTTGATGGGGGTGTACTCAGGTTCTGAGTGGTGGTGCCACTTGATTGATACAAAGCTGAATAGTCGGGATTGATACGATATAATATCACGTCATAATTCCCGAAATATTCAAGGCTTTGTGGTTGAATATTATTATGAGTGCCTAAAAGCGGCTCATTCGTAAATCTGAATCTGAAAGTCGGAAATTCAGACCCTGTTGGAGGGATAATAATTTGTTGCGGTGTGGTTTCTGTATTTTCAACGGCAATAAAATGATAAACATTTTCAGGGTTATTCCATGATAACTCCACTGGTGTATTATCATTTCCTCCAAAACCGCCACCAGGCCCTCCGGGAAAACCTCCGCTTGATAAATCTACCTGCGTTCTATAGATCTGATGAGTACTGATTGTAAAACCAGAAGGTTTTTCAGGGATTTCGGTTTCACCACTAACAATCCGGCCTTTGTATTCAAACTCCATTTTATATTTTGTCGGTGCTCCTTCTATCAATTCATTATCAGCAGAAGTATATACTCCACTACCCGTTGATTTCAGATTAAATACCTTTCCGTCGCTACCAGTAATCTTAATATTCAACCCATCAATAGGTTCTGATACACCTTCTGAGCTCTCAGCATAAGGTATTTCTGTATACACTTTCATACTTACAGGATGACCAGGTGCCAAATAGGCTTCAATAATTGGTTTTTCTCCCGGATTTACCACATCGTTGACTTTTGTACAACTGATCACACAGGCCAGAATTATTAGAGTAAATATGTTGCTATATATCTTTTTCATTGTTTCCATAATCTTATTTAAGTTTCCATGATAAGGTCACGTTCGGTGTAAAACCAAGATAATTGACATTGGTAGTTTGTAATATCGTTAAATCTTCATCAGTAATTACCTGGAATCGTTTATACCATACATTCGTATGATTGTATAAATTGAAAACCGAGAAACCTATATTAAACTTTGGACTGAAATTATAGGTAGCCGAAATATCCAAGCGATGATATGCCGGAAAACGATTGGCGTTTTTGTCAGATGGATTGGTAAAGTTTCTTACCGTACCGTCCAGAAGCGTAACCTGATAAGCTCCTAAGATAGAAGTATACGGGCGACCGCTTGAATAAATCCAGGTTGCGGCAAAATCCCATTTCTTGTATTTGTAAGACCCTATAATTTTAAATTGATGTCTTACGTCCTGATCTGAATAATAAGGTTTATCTGAAAATGCGGCAATACTACGTTTGGCTTCTGCCAAGGTATAACCTATCCAGCCATTGAAATCGCCGAATTTCTTTTGAATCAAAATGTCGACTCCATTGATTGTCTCATCACCATTAAAGAATGTCTCACTGGCTGCTAACATTCGGTTAAGTTGCGGGACAAATCGTAGTGTATATTCAGTAATGTCCGTACTCTTTTTCTGATAAAATTCTACATCAAACAGGTAATCAGCTGTCTCATAGCTACCTCCTAAAATCAAGTGTTTTGAACGTGTAACAGGCAGTGTGGAAGAATTGGATAAAACCCAGAAATTCCGGTTTCCCTGAGAAATGTCTTCGCGGTTAATCTGTTTCACAAACTGATAATAGATACCTGCTGCTCCCTTTAATTTTAATTTAGGTGTTATATTGAAATTGGCTGAGAGTCTGGGTTCAAAATAAATTTTTTGGGTTACGTCAAAATACGTCATCCTGATACCCGGATTGATATGTAATTTGTTATCAAATATCCGAATCTGGTCTTGTATATACGCTGTATAAAGACCTCCAGTATCATTTCTATCCAAGACCTTGATAGTATCGTTCTGGCTATAAGTGTATTTAATAGTATTTCGGGTCGCCTGCAAGCCAAAATCAAACTGGTTGTTAGGAATAGCTTTCCACTCAAAATCTACTTTGGCACTAACATCTGTTAAACTATTATCTTCAATCTGACCGATTCGTACATTGGTATCTACACTATCTCTGGTAATAACCATCTGGCGGCTATTATCACGGTTGCTATAATAGTTTGAATAACTGATGAGTGCATTGCTATAGAATTTCTCACCCCATTGTCTCGACCATTTTAAACTTCCTCCTAAGTTACCCCAGTTAGAAATATCATTGGTTGCAGTATTAAACCCTCTGCCTCCAAAACCACCGCCACCACCCGGACGACCAAAACCTGATAAGCTTGAACTGCTTGAATTATCCATATTATCTGTACCATTATACAGACTAAGCGAGAGAATATCTATTTTAGTTGGTCGGAAAGTTAATTTTGAGTTCAAATCATAGAAGTAAGAGCTAGCTACCTGTTCCTGTCCGAATGAGCCGAATGGGTTACGGCCTGTTCCACCTGGTAAATTGCCAGTTTGGGTATTTTGATTGGTATTTTCAGTCGTAAATCTCTCAAATAGTTTCTTATAAAGGGGACCTTTCCATGAGCGGCGTGCTGCTACCAGAAAAGTCCATTTATCCCCAAGAGGTGTTTCTATATAAGCATTGGCGCTCAGCAAGCTTACATCAGCTCCGGCATTAAATTCTTTTTTATTTCCTTCTTTTCCGGTTATTTCTGCAACTGCCGAAATCCTTCCGCCAAATTTGGCATCAAAACCACCTTTATATAGCTGAATGGCCTTGATTGCATTATAATTAAAGGCTGAAAAGAAACCAAAAAGGTGGTCGACGTGATATACGGTGAAACCATCGTATAAAACTAAAGTCTGGTCAGGCGTGCCTCCACGTACATATAAACCTGAAGATGACTCGTTCGATGCACTTACACCTGGCATTAGTTGAAAGGCTCTAAAAGGGTCTCTTTCACCTACATTGGGTAATCTTGAAATATTTCGTGGAGTCATTTTAATCATACCCACTACCTCATTCGCCTTTAATACTTCTGTTTTCTTTTCTGTTACGGTTACTTCTTCCAATACTCCAGTTGCCGGGTCTATCTCAATTTTCAAGTCTTCCATATTTAATCTGGGATTGAGATGGAAAAGACGAGTGATGAATCCTACGTAGCTTACCTCCAGTGTAACAGTATCTGATGGTACTTTCAGCAGCGTAAAATGTCCGTCAACATTGGTTTGGCTACCTGTTTTAGTGTTTTTAATAGAAACCGTAGCGAAAGGCAGGTATTCTCCATTGGTTGCATCCACTACTCTACCCGTTAGTGTGAAGTCACTTTTGGTTGGTTGCCCTTCAAACTTCACATCGGCCAGGGTTTCTATCTTTTTATTTTTACCTATGATATGTATGAGGTCGTTTTCGTCCATATAAAACTTCAAAGGAATTTTCTTAAAAATGGCTTTAAGACCATCCTGAAAAGTTTCATTAGTAAACCAATAGGTAATGTTATAAGGCTTTAGCTCAGCTTTATCATATACCATTTTGATGGAGTACTTTTTTTCCATCTCTGCCAATACATTAGCCAGAGGTATATTGTTAAAAAATTCGTCTTTAATTAATGGGTTATTAACGGCAGGCTTTTTAGAGTTTTGGGCTTTTACCCCTCCCACAAGACAAATCCACAAAAAAATCAGTGAACACCAGGATAGTTTTTTTCTCATTTAGGCATTTAAATTAATTCATCGTTAAGGACGCAACTGTCCTGATTTCAGATGCCTGTCTTTTGAGAAGTGTATAGATTCGGAAGATTTGTGTAGATTTTAACTATTAATAATCATTCCAAATCAAACAACCCCTGTCTGATATTTGCTTAATTATGTTGATATTTCAATTTAAAGGCATCCAGAAACCTTCTGCCTACCGGAATTTCCTGTTTGTCAAGCAAAAGCTTAGTTTTTTGGAAAGAAGTAATTTTATCTAAAGAAACAATATATGATTGATGAACCCGGCAAAACTGGTTCTCTATCAATTTATTCTCAATCGTTTTCAGATTCATTCGGGTTAAGATAGGCTTCGAGTTGTCTATGATAAATATTTTCACATAATCTTTTAAGCCTTCAATGTATACTATATCTTCATAGAATAGCTTTATCTGTTTATATTCGGAGTGAATAAAGAAGAATGAGCGTCCTTCTATAGTATTAGGTGTATACTCTTTTGCTTTAAGTAAATGTAATTCATAGGCTCTATTAGCAGCCCTTAGAAAGCGTTCAAATGGCACTGGTTTTAACAGATAATCAACGATACTTAAATCATAGCCTTCTAAGGCATATTGCTCATAGGCTGTTGTAAATATTACCATCGGAGGAGCCGGAAGCCATCTTAAAAACTGTGTACCAGTCAGAGTAGGCATCTGAATATCCAGAAAAATCAAATCTACGTCATTATCCTTTAAAAACTGTTCGGCTTCTATGGCATTTGAGAATGTTGCCGACAATTCTAGAAACGGAATTTTCTGAATATCATCTGCTATTATTTGCAAGGCAAAAGGTTCATCGTCAATGGCTATACACCTGATTTTTTCTTTATTAATTGATTTCGACATCAGCCAGTATTATGGTTAAATTTACACTAAAATAACCTCCAATGTTCACAATATTCAATTCGTGTCTGTCGGGATAATGTAGCATTAAACGCTTTTCTACGTTCTGTATACCGATTCCCGAATCTTCAACGCTGGCAGAGGAGTTATTAGCAAAGACGGGGTTCTTTACGAAGAGGTTGAGTTTTTGGTCCTCAATTTTTAATCTTATTTCTATCAGGCTTTCGTTCTGGCTATGTAAGCCGTATTTGAAGGCATTTTCAACAAAAGGTATAAATAATAATGGCTCGATATTCCATCTTTTAATATCACCTTCGTAAGTGAATATTACTTCGCTATTTTCGGTCAATCGCATTTTTTGCAGTTCGATGTAGTTCTGCAAATAGTTGATCTCCTGTTCTAATGATACCTTATCATGCTTAGCCTGATAAATCATATATCTCAACAATTGAGATAATTTCACTACGGAATCTTCTGTTTTATCTGATTTCTGACGGGCCAGCCAACGAATATTGTTAAGTGTATTAAATAAAAAGTGTGGGCTGATTTGTAGTTTCAGCACGGCTAATTCAGCAGCAGTTTTCTCTAATGCCATCTGCTGCTTTTCTTCTTTGTGGATGGCGTGTTCTTTTATGAGTGCCAATAAAGAGCTGGCAAGTATCACTAATGAAAATGAAAGGATAGTTCTGAAAAGAAAAGGCAAAGGAATAAATAAAAATGCCGGTGAATCTCTATGCCTTAAATTAGGGATATCAGGTCGTGGAAATCTCTGAAAATTAGGTTTTACAAAAGTATCAAACGTAAGTTTATTCAATATAATCATCAAAATGAATATCACGATGAGATACATTACAAATGCCGTAATATTCTTTTTGATAAATAGATTTGGTGTCAGGAAATTGAGGTTAAAATAAAAAATAGCAATCAGTACTATATCATTAATTAACTGAGAAATGACGAATGAAGAGAAATTAGCCTGCCGCAGAAAATTGAAATTTCCGTTAGGTGTAGTCAGGAAAGGCATGATGATAAAAACTATCCAGCCAATAATATGCAGCCAGATTGAGTAGCGTTGCAAGAATTTCATTCAAAACTTATTAGGGTACGAATATGAAACCGAAAACTAATGCAGATTGATACAAACAAAAGCATAAAGACTCCAATCTGTATATAATTGAGTTAATTGTGTAGATAAGTACACGCATTCCGTTTAATAAAGATTTCAGGTTTTTATTGGGAGTATCGACACAATTCTATAAATTTTCTACACTTTGTTACTAATTGCAGATACTTCCCGTCTTTGCTGATAAAGAATCCTTAAAACACTTATATGAAAGAATTATTTGCTTCCGGAATTTCATTTCGATATAAATAAGGTGCTATTATTGCTATAAAGTACCTACTCATTACTCCTAAACAGACAAGATCACAACATGAAAAAACTTATTTTATTATTAATACTTGTTCTCCCCTTTGCCGGACTAGCTCAGGAAAGGAGCACTAATCTCTGGACAGGTATCAGTGTCAGTAAAAACATTACCAAGAAAATATCTTTAGAAGCCGATGCACAATGGCGTGTCACCAACAATCTGACTACAACCGGCTCTTATATTGGTGAATTAGGCGCAGTTTATAAATTTAATAAGCATTGGGAAGTAAACGCCTTTTATCGTTTTATCAGTCGCCGGAAGTACGATAAGGGTGATGAAGTTTATGTATTTAAGCCTTATCATCGCTTTTACGCCAACCTTACTTATGACCACAAGATTGCGTTTTTAAAATTGACCTATCGTTTGCGTTATCAGAATCAGTTTAAGGATGACAATGGAACGCTTGAAAATGATAAAAGCTATTTACGCAATCGGTTAGAGCTTGCTTACCCTAATAAAACCCGGTTTACACCTGCTGTTTCTGCTGATTTATTTTATCGGATGGGTGAGGCTTTTGACGAAGTAAGATATAAAGCAGAGGTTGATTATAAAATCAACAAAAAGAATACAATTACCTTAGGAGGTTTCATCTCGCATGAATTTCAAGATACAAAATTAGATGACTTTACGATTCAGTTTACTTATAAATTAAAACTTTAATACATATATCAGTCTTAAACTAATCAAAGCCATAGAATATTTCTTATGGCTTTATTTTTTAATAAGTTAATCAAAATTGAGCCGCACTATACAATAAACACGTGTGAAAATTCGCTATTAGAAAAAGTGATTATTAATAAAATGGTGGTTGGGTACAGAGGTATTGAAAAACTGATTGAGTGGCGTTAGGATAAGATTATCACATAAATAATGCAATTATTTCTTAGTATATATACAATAGTTTAAGGAATCTTCTCCTAAATATTAATTTTAATCTTTTTTTAATAAAAAGTTTGCTAGTATCAGTCTAAAAAATTACTTTCGCAATCAGTTGATTATCAAACACTTAACTGTCCTTAAAACTAACCCCTAATAAAGTATATAAAATGGAATTCCGTACTGAAATTGAAGTGAGCCCTTCTCGCTTCCGTATCGGCACTGACTCCAGAATAATGACTGTTGGTTCTTGTTTCTCCGAGGTCATTGGAAGTCAGTTAGCAGATAATAAGATACAATGCTTATGCAACCCTTACGGGACTGTTTTTAACCCCTCTTCGATTTTCAAGTTGGTGAGCAATAGTCTGCAAAGTCAACCGATTTATAAACATCTGATGGTAGAGAATTCTGGTATCTGGCAGCACTATGATTATCATTCAAAATTCTATGCTGATTCGAGAGAAGAATTAGAAGAGATACTGAATCAGACCAACAAAAAAGCTCAGTTGTTTTTAAGAAAAGCAAATTTCCTGGTAATTACACTGGGAACAGCTATTGTGCATCAGTTGAAAGAAAATGGTTTGGCAGTAGCCAATTGTCATAAAGCTCCAGCATCTAATTTCAAAAAAGAGATGCTTAGTGTGAAAGATATTACCTTGCGTTTTCGCTCGATGTATGAGTCGTTGAAAATGCATAACAATAAAATCAAAATTTTATTAACTGTAAGCCCTGTAAGGCATACCCGTGAAACTTTACAGTTAAATTCGGTTAGTAAAAGCATTCTTCGTACAGCTTGTTATCATATCGAGCAGGATTTTACTGATGTGCATTATTTCCCAAGCTATGAAATCATGATGGATGATTTGCGGGATTATCGCTTCTACAAAGCAGATATGATTCATCCGAATGAGCAGGCAGAAAAGTATATCTTTGAAAAATTCTCTGAAACTTACTTTACTGAAGACTTGAACGGCTTTCTGAAAGAATGGTATAAGGTAAAAATGTCGTTAGCACATCGCCCAATTCAGACAGATACACCGGCACATCAGAAATTCCTGACTGATTTATTGGCTAAACTGGATGGTTTTAGTGATAAATTTGATGTATCGAGTGAAAAAGAAAAAGTACTTTCGCAGTTAGTAGCTGCTTAATTTTCATAAAATTTTACGAAACTGACATACGCTTGCTTACCTTTGTAGGCAGATTATGTCAGTTTTTGTATTAACCTACTCTAAGACTCTGCTATGCAAGAGAAATCTGGCCGGAAAACTACTTTTTTGGACGCCCAATGGCGTAAACTTCTCATGGCTAATTATGTGGTTTCGCCGGAAATCCTGAAAAAATATCTGCCTTTTAAAACTGAATTGGATTTGTGGAATGACAGATGCTATGTGAGTCTGGTTGGTTTTCTTTTTGTAGATACAAAAGTATTAGGGATAAAATTTCCTTTTCATATAAATTTTGAAGAGGTAAATCTTCGATTTTATGTAAGGTACAACGATAATGGCCTATGGAAACGAGGGGTAGTTTTTATTAAAGAAATTGTACCAAAACACATGATTACACTTGTGGCGAATACGGTTTATAATGAAAATTATGCAACCCATGCCTGCAGGCATGAAATTAATGAAAGCGATTCAGCCTTATTTGTGAAGTATTCATGGAAATCAAAAAGTGGCTGGAATCATCTGCAAGCTATGGCCAGCAATCAATCTCAATCCATTTTATCGGGTAGTGAAGAGGAGTTTATTACCGAACACTATTGGGGCTATGCCAGGTATTCTGACAAGAAAACTAATGAATATGAGGTAACACATCCTCGCTGGAATGTTTATCCGGTTAAGGATTATGAGATACAATGTAATTTTAATGAACTTTATGGCGCTGATTTCGCTTTTTTAAAAGACACTAAACCTACTTCTGTTCTATTAGCTGAGGGTTCTGAAATCTCAGTATTGAAGGGAAAGACAATAAACTAAAATTGCTTTCCTTATTGGATTGGAGAAGTACGACAAAAGTATTTACGAACTAATTTGCACTCCATGGGAGAATTTACTATCACCAAAGAAAAAATACTTCAAGCACTAAGTACGGTTGAAGAGCCGGATTTAAAAAAAGACCTGGTAACACTTAATATGATTCGCGACATTGTAGTCGGAGTCAATCAGGTAACTTTTACAGTAGTTCTTACTACGCCAGCCTGCCCGCTAAAAGAGCTTATCAGAAAAAGCTGTGTAGATGCCATTCATAATCTGCTTAGCAAAGATATTCAGGTAACTATCAATATGACGGCTGATGTTACTTCTATCAGAAGCAATGCGCCTATGTTAGAGGGCGTTAAAAACATCATTGCCATTTCATCAGGTAAGGGTGGCGTTGGTAAATCGACTGTTACAGTCAATCTGGCGATGGCATTGAAAAAATCGGGAGCTAAAGTAGGTATTATAGACGCTGATATTTCAGGGCCTTCAATTCCGCTGATGTTTGGTGCAGAAAATATGCAGCCATTGATTTCTCAGAAAAATGGCAAAAATATGATTTCACCTATTATGCAATATGGCATAAAGATGATTTCAATCGGATTCCTGACTCCACCCGATAGTGCAGTTATTTGGCGAGGGCCAATGGCAAGCCAGGCATTACGTCAGTTTTTTGGAGATGTTGATTGGGGCGAGTTAGATTATATTCTGATCGATTTACCTCCGGGAACGAGTGATATTCATTTGACTTTGGTACAGACTGTTCCATTGACAGGTGCTGTGGTAGTTACTACTCCACAGAAAGTAGCTTTGGCCGATGTAAATAAGGGTATTTCAATGTTCCGTCAGCAGCAAATCAATGTGCCTATTTTAGGTATTGTAGAAAATATGGCCTACTTCACTCCTGCCGAATTACCTGATAATAAGTATTTCTTATTTGGGAAAGATGGAGGAAAAGAAATGGCAGATAAATATAATGTGCCGTTATTAGGACAAATTCCAATTGTGCAAAGCATTAGAGAGGGTGGAGATGAAGGTCGTCCGATTATGATGGAAGACGAGCCTATTACCAGTGAAGCCTTTAAAGCTACCGCGGAAGCATTGGCCCAGCAAGTAGCAATCAGAAATGCTTCTGGTCAGCGAACGGCAAGAGTAGAAATCAGATAAAAAGTAAAAGCCTTCAAGTTGCACTTGAAGGCTTTTTAATTACTCTTCTTTTTCGACAGATTGATTGTTTTCATCAACTATCACAAAAACGGTTTCGCCTGTTTTTTTCATGAGATATTTCTCACGGGCAAATTTCTCCATCGCATCAGCATTGCCCATCACTTCTTTTTCTTCCTGTTTAACTTTTTTCAGGGCATCTACATAGTATTCTTTTTCAGCTTCGATTTCCTGATATTTTTGCCAGAGTCGAAACTGAGAAATAAGATTACTGCCATCAAAAAATGCTATCCAGACCAATAAAACAACGGTGGTAAGCACATAGAAGCGATACTTGTGCAGAAAAGCGGGAACATAGATTTTCATAGACTTATAAAGCTTGGCCTCTTTGAATAAACGTAAGGGTTAGTCCAAAGATTTGAATTAGGAATTAGTAAAAGCACGATTCTTTATCAAAAGTATAAATTCAAAGCAAAAAAACAAAAAGCACCGAAACAATTTTATTGTCTGGTGCTTTTTGATTGTAATATATCAGGTATTAGAATTTTAAACCTGGGAAGTAGGCCATTTCACCTAATTCTTCTTCGATACGAAGTAATTGGTTGTATTTAGCCATACGGTCTGAACGAGAAGCCGAACCAGTTTTGATTTGACCTGTGTTCAATGCTACTGCCAAGTCAGCAATAGTAGAGTCTTCTGTTTCACCTGAACGGTGAGACATGATGCTCTTATATTTATTTCTATGTGCCAGGTTAACCGCATTGATTGTTTCAGTTAATGAACCAATCTGGTTTACTTTCACAAGTATAGCATTTGCAATACCTTTATCGATACCTTCTTGTAAACGTGTTACGTTAGTTACGAAAAGGTCATCACCTACTAACTGGCATTTGCTACCAATTAATCTGGTTTGTTCTGCCCATCCACCCCAATCATCTTCAGCCATACCATCTTCGATAGAGATAATCGGATATTTATTTACCCAAGTTTCCCAATATGCAGCCATTTCGTGAGACGTCAATTGTTTACCATCCGATTTTTTGAAAGTATACAATCCTGTTTCTGCGTTGTAGAATTCAGAAGCAGCAGCATCCATAGCGATGAATACGTCCTCACCTGGTTTGAAACCTGCTTTCTCGATTGATTGTAAAACGATTTCGATAGCCTCTTCATTTGATTTGATGTTTGGCGCAAAACCACCTTCATCACCAACGTTTGTTGAATAGCCTTTCGATTTCAATACTTTTTTCAGATTATGGAAAATCTCGGTACCCATTTGCAATGCTTGTGAGAACGAGTCTGCTTTAGCAGGCATTACCATGAACTCCTGGAAATCGATTGAGTTATCTGCATGAGAACCACCATTCAGGATGTTCATCATTGGTACAGGTAAAGTATTGGCATTTACACCACCTAGATAGCGGAATAAAGACAAACCTGCTTCGAAAGCAGCTGCTTTGGCTACTGCCAACGAAACACCCAAAATAGCATTTGCTCCTAAGTTACCTTTGTTTGATGTGCCATCAAGGTCGATCATGATTTTGTCAATCAATCCTTGCTCGAAAACATTTGCGCCTAAGATTTCAGGTGCTATTGTATTATTTACGTTAGCAACGGCTTTCAATACGCCTTTACCTACGTACGTTTTAGGATCATCATCTCTTAATTCAACTGCTTCATGGACACCTGTAGAGGCGCCTGAAGGTACAGCGGCACGTCCCAAATAACCGTTGTCGGTTAGGATATCTACTTCTACAGTAGGGTTTCCTCTTGAATCAAGAATTTGTCTGGCGTGTACTCTAACAATTTGGCTCATAATTCGAAAATTAAAATTTAGAGTTATTGGTAATAAAATATAAAATAATCAATAAATAACAGTGGTTTCTACCTATTTGGCGCAGATAATCCGGGACAAAAATAAAGAGAATTTAAACAATATTCATTGTTTGCTCTTTTATCTTTTCCAATTCATCTTTCATCTGCACAACCAGTCGCTGAATAATAGAATCATTCGCTTTAGAGCCTATGGTATTCACCTCACGGCCAATTTCCTGCGCGATAAAGTTCAAACGCTTACCATTCGAAGCTGTTTTTAGCTCTTTAATGAAATATTCCAGGTGGTTTTTCAAACGAACTTTTTCTTCTGAAATATCGAATTTCTCTACATAGTAGATTAATTCCTGCTCGAAGCGATTTTTATCAAAGTTTTCATTTTGAATCCAGTCGGAGATAGCTTTTTCAATTCGCTCGCGAACCATAGGAATACGCTTAGGGGCTTGCTCCTCAACTTGTGATAATAAGCTTCCTATGCTTTCAATATATTCTCTGAACTTCGCTTCAGTATTTTTACCCTCTTGTAAACGGAATTCTTTACACTTTGTAATTGCAAGTGTCACGGTGCTTTTTATCAAATCCCACTCTTCTTGTGCATCTGCCTCGCTTAAACCATCTGTATTAAACGCATTGGGCATCATGGTTGCCATTCTTAGCAATTCGGTAGGACTAGGCTCGAAACCTAATTCAAGCGAAGTTTCTTTCAAATCTTTAAAATAGGCCTTTACCAAAGCACGATTAACAGCCGTTGAAGCAGCACTTTCGTCTTTAGGTGTGATAGTCATCATGAATTCTACCTTACCTCTTTCTAATTCCTGAGTAAGTATATTTCTTATTTCAACCTCACGTTCTGAATAACCTTTCGGGATACGGCAGTAAATATCAAAAAATTTTGAGTTAAGGGACTTTATTTCGACGGTAACAGAGATTTTGGTATTCTCGAGGGTAGCCGAGCCAAAACCAGTCATTGAGTGTAGCATACAAAAAGTTTTACATCTATATATTCCTGCAAAGAACGTTAAAAAAAGGCAGTAATTGATGGTTTAAAACTAAAATTCTTATAAAAATACCTAAGTATTGAATATTTTAATGACGGCTAATCTTCTTTTCTGTTAAATACACTGATTAATGCATTGTTTCTAACCAACATGCTTGGCCGTAACTCTGCCTTTCTCTAAAATATCACTGTCTTCATTCAAAAAGGTAGTCACCGTAGCGACTACCTTTTCTGGCCTCATTTTAGTTTCAGTTACCTTGGCTACCCCCAAATCAATATGCTGATAATTATAGTCAATCGCTCTTTTAAACATACTCGCTGCTTTCTTAAAATATTATCTAATTCTTTTCCCATTCTGACCGATTCCCGAAAACCCAGATATTTCTTCGAATGGTATCCTCAATTAGGGATCTCTTAAATTTACGACTTCGGATTGTGCTTCCAAAGTGTTTGGGAAGATTTTTGATAAAATCAAACTGTTAAGTGCAAGAATAGAGTAATTGAACCTGCCTGGGATTTTATTAACAGTGAAAAATAACAGATAAAAATCGGCCATTTGTAGTCGAAAAAAATTAGGTCACATAATTTCAAATTAAAAAGGCAAATCCTTATCAAAATTAATTTGCCTTTTTAATTAATCATCGCACGGCGACCACACATTCACTCACTTTCAATTAAGTGGAGCATCCAGAATACTTACAACCTTAACCCCCTTTTCTCTGAATATTTTGCTCATAATAGCTGCATGGTTGGCTCCAACTACAATCATTACTTTCTTAAAGCCATTTGCTTTTGCACGTTCAATAGTATTATTGCACATATCGTTGTTCCGGTGCCACCACCAATGGAGCATCCAGCCATATAAGTCGGCAGGGAAGATTGATAATTCCTGATATTCACTAGAGTAAAAATTAATCCTGAAAAGCCATTCTGTCATTTCTGGCCCATTCATGGCCTCGGTTATATGAGTCATGCTATAAGTTTGGGTTCCGTCTTTAATCAGGTAATCCATTCTATCTTTTACGTATTTAGAAATCTCTCTTGCTCTTTTACCTTCTGCCGACAAAGAGTCTTTTTTCAACAAATTCAATCGGGCATAGAAAACTGAATCGGCTTTGCTCCAGGCATCACTCCATTCATTATCCCAGCGTTGTGAGTCCATCGGATAGATTTTTTTCATGCCAAACTCTACCATCATCGGGTGAGCTACATAATCATACTCATCATCTATATAAGGATTAATAGCTTCGTGCAGCGAATCAACTGAGGCTGAGAAATACTTCTTGCGAGCATAATTAAATACTCCGGTATCTTTTGGATTTTTCTGCAAATGTTTGGCAACATTCCACATCTGAAAGTAACCGTTACCGGCATCATTGCTTAGATAATAGGCAACAGCCAAATCAATCCTGCTTTTCATATCAGCCGGATTTTTATCTAAAGCTTTTTCATAACGCGCTACCGTAGCTGGTAAATCTTTTTCGGCAATATTGTTCTTTTGCTTTAAACGTTCTAGACGTTTCAAAACGCCTTCTTTATTCCAATAGGTTTTAATCGCTTTTTCATCTTCGGGAGATAACCATTCTCCAAACACCGCATCAGGCTTGAAAGCTCTGATTTTTGCGTGTATATTACTCATTTCTTGTTTTGGTTCAGGATTATATTGATGCGATGCCCCAATCATCAATACTTCTAAATCTTGTGTAGGTTTCTGAGCGAAAAGTGACAGACCTGATAGATTAATGAATAAAATAAATAATAGCTTTTTCATATAATATTTTTGGTTTTGATTATGATGCTCAAAAGTAGAATCAGGAAGAATAAACTATTGCCTTAAATCGTCACAGGCTGTTTTTTTACCGTCCAACCCTTTGCTAGGTCGACTAATGGGCTTTCCTAACTTTGTCGTTTCAGAAGAGTGTTTGACGGTATTTTAATGGCGTTCGTCGGTATGGGTTTGAGATTTCAAGCATAAGAATTACTTTCATCATCAATTTCAAAAGACCTACTCATGAATAAGCGTCAACATATTTTATTTCATATTATTTTCTGGTTGTTTTTTTATTTTAAAGGAGATTTATTAAGCGCCATAGGAGAAAAAAATTATGCATTCTCTTGGGAAAGATTTAAAAACCCATTTGCCTGTACTTCGATTTTTCTCACAATAGCAACCACTTATCTTATATTATATACTCTTAATCGTTATTTTTCAACAAAACAATACCTGAAACTAACTTTGGGTTTTGTAGCAGTGTGTGCTATTTATATATCCTTCCGGTATTTATTGGAAGAAGTAATATTCTGGAAGCTATTTGGGTATCACAATTATTCGGAAGAATCCAGACGCTTGCTATATTACATTACCGACAATATTTATAATGTAATTTCTTACACGTTTAATGCTGTCTTTTTGAAGATGATTCAAGATTTTTTTATCAACGAAAGAGAAAAAAATGCATTATTAACCGAAAAACTGAATGCTGAAAATGCTTTTTTGAAAAATCAACTCAACCCTCATTTCTTATTTAATACACTCAATAATATTTATTCGCTTGCCCTTAATCAATCGCCTAAAACGCCGGAAGCGGTTTTGAAACTTTCTGAATTGATGCGTTATATGTTGTATGAATCGAATCTGGAGAAAGTGAGCCTTGAAACTGAGTTAAGCTACCTGAATAATTTTATTGAATTACAAAAGATGCGATATTCAGGACAAACTTATGTTGATTTTCAGGTAATAGGTGACGTATCTTCGCAACGAATAGCGCCATTGATGTTGATACCTTTTGTGGAGAACGCTTTTAAACACGGAAGTGTACAAGATGAGAAACATCCGCTTTCGATTCAGTTATTGGTAAATCAGAATAATTTAAGTTTCACTGTAAAGAATCAACAAGCGAATCAGAATAAGGATAGATTTGGGGGAATTGGTTTAGAAAATATCAAGAAAAGGCTGAATCTGATTTATCCTAAAAATCATCATTTAGATATACAAAACGATGGAGATAGCTATTCGTCTGAACTCAATCTGATCTTATAATATGGAAAAAATACGCTGTCTGGTAGTAGATGATGAGCCTCTGGCATTAGATATTCTGGCAAAATATATAAATCAACTCCCCTCTTTAACTTTAGTTGGCACTTGTACCGATGCCTTGGAAGCACTAAGCCTGATACAACAAGGGAAAGTTGACCTCGTCTTTGTTGATATTCAGATGCCTA
This sequence comes from Emticicia fontis, assembly GCF_054779675.1. Lineage (NCBI taxonomy): Bacteria > Pseudomonadati > Bacteroidota > Cytophagia > Cytophagales > Leadbetterellaceae > Emticicia > Emticicia fontis. The sequence goes on along the minus strand of NZ_BAAGXU010000024.1, from coordinate 8,572 downwards.
GCCTGACAGGGATACAGTTTTTAAGAGTAGTCAATGGCAAATGTAAAGCCATTCTGACAACAGCCTATTCTGAATATGCAATGGAGGGCTATGAATTAGATGTAATTGATTATTTACTGAAACCTATTTCATTTGAAAGATTTCTGAAAGCAGTTCAAAAAGCCAGTAGTCGATTTCAGAATAATTCTGTTGTTAGTGCACCGGAGCCTGCTAAACCAATTGAGAATAAACCTCCGGGCAACGAACAACAACTGGATTTTATCTTCGTCAAAACAGAGTATAAAATCATCAAACTAAGTCTTTCTTCTATTCTTTATATAGAGGGGTTGAAAGATTATGTTTCTATATATACCACAGAAGAACGGATTCTGACTTTGCAAACCATGAAGAAAATGGAAGAATTATTGCCATCTAATCGCTTTGTCAGAGTGCATAAATCCTATATCATATCTTTAGAAAAAATCAATTCCATTGAGCGCCAGCGCATTTTTATTGGCCGCGCCACCATCCCTATTGGTGAGAGTTATTATAAAGATTTTATCAGATTAATAGGTAGTCAGTAAACCTTATTCGTTTCTGGCTAATACTTCTTCAATTTGTGATATGAGTGTTTTACCATCTTCATCGCTAGGGTCTACTACTTTTGAGACAGCGAAATTTCCACTTTTATCAATTAAGAAATAAGACGGTATACCCGAAATTGCATAGTTCTTTACTACGGCGCCATTATCGTCTGTACGAACGTTAATTCCTTTCAAGTCATACATTTTTACGGCTTCTTTCCATTCAGTTTCATTATCGAGTGAAATCTGTATGAATACGACATCTTTGTTCTTGAAGTGTTCCTTCACCTTTTCGGCAAATTTCATATCGTAAATACATGGCCCACACCAACTTGCCCAGAAATCGAGATAGACTACTTTGCCTTTATAGTCTTTCAGAGATATTTCTTTTCCTTCTATATCTTTTAATGTGAACTCTTTGGCTGGTGAGCCTTTGGCTAAAGTTCTTTGCAGATTAATAAGCTGATTGATATAGTTTTTGTAGGCTTTGTTCTGAACAAAAGCAAGATAATCGTAGGCAGAAGGAATAATTTTTGAGCTGGCACCATTAGCCTCAATGGCGTTTTGTAATTTAAAACCCATCATGCGTTCTGCTAATTCCTGCGAGATTTGTTTTTTGGTGTAGAGCGATTTGATAAAATTATACTCGTCAGCTTCTGTCAACTCTTTTTTCTTGCGTACCGCTTCTTTGGCAATGAATAAGTCAACCAGGTTTAAATAGGTATTACCATATTCTAAAGAAGCAGCCTGAGCCACAGGTGGTACTTCGCCCATTTTCAAATTATTTCTGATGCTGTCTTGCGGCCAGGAAGCATATTTTTCAGCTGATAATGCTTCAACTTTATAATTCTGAATGACTCCTATAATATCTGCTTTGCGTGTATCTTTAAAATTCTGAGAAAGGTTCTGATAGTTTTCTAAGAAATCAATTTGTTTGACCTGCTCTTCGTCTAGTTTTTCGAAATAGGCTTTTAGAGGGAGTTTTCTCCATTTTTCGACTTGTAGTTCCCAATCGTTGGCTATTTCGAATTTACTCTGATGCTCAGCATAATACTGTCCCTTTTCTGCCCCCTGCCCACTTATCTGTAAGGTTTTCCAGAAGTTTTTAGGATTGAATTTAAGTGTTATTTCATCCTTTGGCTCAACAATCCAGAAATGTAGGCTTTGGTCTCCGTAGTAAAAATCGATGTAAGCCAGGTCTTTAATGGTTGTTACAAAGCTAAAGCGATTATCACTATTCAGGGTTAGCTCATATTCTTCTTCCTGACCTACCCAGTCGCGGTGCAATACCAGAATGGCTCTTTTTTCTGTGGGGTCTTGCACTTCTGCCGAAATTCTAAAAGGGCCTTGTGCAAAAGTAGTTGTTGTGATAAATAGTAGTATGGTAAGTATGCGAATCATAAAATTATGGATTGAATTCGGACAAATAATAATGCTTTCTAAAAACGTATGCAGCGATTGAAAAATTGACAAGAGCCATCAAAATTACGGGAATCTTAAACATTATCAATAATAAAAACAGAATCCCTGTAAAAAACAACCTTTGCATAAAAGCATCATCCGAAACATTATTGATATACTGCACATGATGATTCAGGAATATCATCGATAAAATAAAAAGCATTAGCAGAATCATAAAGATATAACTTACATTATCTGGTAGGTTTCTGGCTAATACAATTATTTCAGGTACTAAAAGTATTGAATAGGACAATAAATAATTTAAAAGTCGTTGCAGATGGCTTATTGGGAGATTTTTAGCAATCAGCAAAAACCTATTCTCAAAATAGAAATATTGCTGACAAAAGACAGTATGCCCTGCTGCAACAAACAAGCCGCCTAAAGCTAATAATCGTTCGTCATAATCATCTGTAGGATATAAATTACAAACACCCATCAGCACCAGACAACAGAATAATTTGGTAAGCAATAACAAAACGGGTTGTTTGGAGAAAAGATACCTGACAAAAAAGAGATATGGTGGAGTAAGAAATCGCGCAAAAATTTTCTGCATAGGCTGGCTTCTTACCTGCTCTGCGTTAGGTCTTTGTATTCGATATTCATAAATCAAAGCGCCCACTACTATCAATACTATATTACAAGCAATGATGTATCCTACTTCTAACCATCTTTTATCGTCAATTCCGAATTTTATCATGGCTAGCGAATACAAGAAAGTCAATTGAATCAGACTTAATTGCAATATACAAAATGCCCAGAATCTTTTGAACGGAGAAAATAATCTGGCATGATATAAAAACTCATTTTGCTTTGACTCAAGCAATCTAAGAGTAAATAAAGTAACTTTTAAACCATGTAAAGCCCAGGCAAGAAAAACAAACCCAAGTAAAGAAGGCAATTTTAGTGCATTTTTAATAAAGGTAATATGCTCTAAAGCTCTCAAGAAACCAAAGGCAAACATCATCACAGCAAAAATGAAAACCGCATTCTGGCGGTAGTATTCTTTAATGATAGTGAGATTGAAAATTCTGAATAAACTTTTCATTGCTGTGTTACTGCCTGATTTTGTACCAGATACATATTTTTAATAGCTAATTTCTCGAAACGGAAATCCTGATGTGAGGATAATAAGAAGCTTACTCCCTGGTTTTCATAATAATCTTTTACTAATTCATAGACTATCTGCACGCTACGGTCGTCAATGGTTATCAGAGGTTCATCTAACATAATCAGTTTTGGTTTACCCAAGAATGCTGAAAGCAAAGAGATTTTCTTTTGCATTCCACTTGAATAAGTACCAATTGGCGATTTCCAGTATTGGCTTACTCCCAAACTATCGGCTAAAGTTATTAGTTGATTAGCCGGAGCCTGTTTGGCATCAGCCATAAACTTTAATAAATCATAGCTGCTTAAATAATCTGGATACAACGGTTCTGCTTCACTTAGATTAACTTGCAAACGATAAGCTACTACATCTTTCCGGCAGTCCAGATTATTGAAGAGTATTTCTCCCTGATATGGTAAGATTCCGGCAATAGATCTGAAAAGAGTTGACTTCCCAGAGCCATTAATCCCTTTAAACCAATGAATACCTTCCGGGATTTGCAGGTCTTCTACCTCCAGAATTTTGTGGTTATTATAACTTTTCAGGAAATTCTTAATACTAAGCATGATTTTGAGCAGGGAATTTTTATGCGAAAGAAATAAATTTTTATGAATTATCCCCGATAAAATATTTATTTCCTTAGAACCCCTAAAAATGCCATTTTCTACTGTTTTTTGGCTTTTTGTATTATTCTTAGCTACAGTTTAATCATTTTTATCCAAAGAAAATTCCGGTCACATAATTAGTCTACTTTTTTGATAGGATTATTTAAACTTTCTCTTGCAATTTTCCTTAAAACATTGCACTATTCTAATAATGAGGTATATTATTAAAACAACTTTCAATATTTTTCATTTTTCTAATTGCTTTGTATTCAAATAGTTACGTAAATTTGCATCAACAAAGGTTTTCAGAGGAGGCAATAGATGTTATAACTTTTTCTAGTTTAATCTTTTAAGTATTTACTCCAATAGAAAACAAAATTCAAAGAATATTATGAAAGCACTAGTCGTAGCAATCGCAATCATCGCAGCATCAGCAAGCACAAGCTTCGCTCAAACAAGCAAAAGCACTTCAAACGGAAAAGTAAGTGCATCAGAGAAAGTAGCAAACCTTAGCGTTAAAAACTTAGGTGGCCTACGTTTCAAATTGTCGTTCGAAAATCCGACAAAACAAAAAGCGCAGATATACTTAGTAGACAACGACCGCGTAGTTTACTTCAACGAATATGCAACAGGTGATGCTCAATACTCAAAAGCATTTAACCTTACTAATTTAGCTGACGGTGAGTATACTTTTGTTGTAGAAACTCCAACAGAAAAAGTAACTCAAAACTTCGTTATCCGTACAGAAATCAACCGTGGTGCAACTTTAGCACAGAATCGTTAATAGTATTATGAATTGCAGTCAAACAATCAAGAATTTATAGTCCCCACAAAACCTTTGTCACAACAGCATCACTTCTTTCAGGAGTGATGCTGTTTTTTTATAGATCCTCTACTCTCTACATAAATCCCTGGTTAACAAATAATTACATTTCTTATATTTCAATCTCCAACTTAGTAGCTTTAGAACTGATAAGAAATATTAATTTATTTTTATTTGGACTTAATCTAAATAAACTACTACATTTGTACATTATTTAAATTAAGTCTAAATAAAAATTACTACGGAATGAGATTTCTCTATCTATTCTTATTTATATATACCATTGGTCTTACTGCTCACTCACAAGAACGCCTAGGTAAAATTGAAGGGAAAATAATTGATACTAACGGAGCCGTTGCAGGTGCTTCTGTTATGCTCAAAAATACCCGTCTAGGTCAGTTGACACAAGCTGATGGAAGTTTTTTAATTAATGCACCTATTGGTAAGCAAACGCTGGTAATTCAATTTATTGGCTATCAGGTTTTTCAGAAAGAGATTGAGGTAAAAAATGAAGGAATAGTTTCGCTTGGTACTATTACTTTAAGCGAAAAATCTAATGAATTACAGGATGTGGTTGTTACCGGACAATTCGGACCTCAATCGGTTCGAAACTCTGTATATCAGGTACGTACCATTACAAACGAACAAATTAAACTACGCGGAGCTACCAATATCCAGACTGTATTAAGTACAGAGCTAGGGATGCGCTTCTCTAATGATTTGACTTTAGGCACAACCGATGTACAATTAATGGGTATGTCTGGACAAAACGTGAAAGTTTTATTAGATGGTGTACCATTAGTAGATAGAGGATCAACCCGTGAAAGTATTGGCCAGATTGACGTTAATATTATAGAAAGAATTGAAATTGTAGAGGGGCCAATGTCAGTTGCCTATGGTTCTGATGCTTTGGCTGGGGTTATTAATATCATTACAAAAAAAGGAGAAGAGGGTGCCAACTGGACATTAACAGCCCGTGCACAGGAAGAAACCTCCGGCGATGAATACCAGGCTTTTAATGGTGATGGTACTCATAATGGATTTTTAGGGCTTGCATGGCAGAAGAAAGGCTTACAGGTATCCGGCAACTTCACCAGAAACTTCTTTGGAGGCTGGCAAGGGCTCGCAACCGGAAGAGCAAAAGAATGGATGCCAAAAGAACAGTACCTGACAACAGCAGGGATTTCTTACCGCACCTCAAAATTCAATGGCTGGTATCGTTTTAATGGTACGAATGAAACATTGAAAAGTCTGGGGAATACTTATACAAGCACACAAACCGGTAATCTTTCTGCTACTGACCAATATTATATTACTAATCGCCTGTTTCATCAGATACAAGGAGAATATCAATTTAATGCAAAAAATAGTCTGGCTCTTGCTGCTTCTTATACCGATTATAGCAGAAAAACCCAGACTACCGATATTGATTTAGTTAGAGACAGAAGAACTCTCTCTCTCATTGAAGGTTCACAAGATAAAGCTATTTTCCAGACAACTTTTGTACGTTTGACTGGTCAGCATAAGTTTTCTCCGAAAATATCATTACAGCATGGTTTAGAAGCTAATATCAATTCGAGTGCTGGAGCCAGAATACAAGGAACGCCGACTATCAGTGAATACGCTTATTTTGCTTCTTCTGAATTTAAGCTCAATTCTAACATTAACATTCGTCCGGGATTACGATTCATCAAAAACTCTGTTTACGATGCCCCACCTGTAATTCCGTCTATCAATACCAAATTCACCTTAGTAAAAGGCCTGGATTTAAGAATGGCCTATGCCCGTGGATTCCGTTCACCGGCCTTACGTGAATTATATTTCACCTTCTTCGATAGTAATCACTCTATCAGAGGAAATACCAATCTGAAAGCGGAAAACTCAAACAGTTTCAATGCATTCTTATCTTATCAGATTATCGAAAAGCCTAAAGTTCGTTTGAACTCAACTTTAGGTGGTTTCTACAACGTATTCAACAATCTGATTTCAATTGGAGTTGACCCTAACGATACCAAAGTATCTACTTATCTTAATGTAGATTTGTATAAGACCACTGGAATAACCTGGAATAATACCTTATACTGGGAGAATCTACAAGCTACTTTGGGTTATTCTTATATTGGTCGTTATAATCGTTTCTCAGAATCTGAAAGTCTGCCGGAGTTTGTATGGTCTAGCGAAGTGAATACCAACATTCGTTATACGTTTCCTAAGATTGCGGCAAGTATCAGCCTCTTCTACAAGTTTACAGGCAAACAACCGAGTTATCAGGCAGTTTCAACCGAGTCAGGTATAAAAACACGTTTGGCTGAAACTTCGGCATTTCACACCTCTGATTTGACTTTCAACAAAGTTTTCTATAAAAATTTCTCTCTTCTGGCAGGTGTTAAAAACCTGTTTAATGTCACACGCGTAAACAATACCGCCGTTGACACCGGAGGGGCTCATAGTTCGGGTGGTGGAGCTGTTCCCTTGTCTTACGGACGTTCTTATTTTCTTGGATTAACCGCACAATTATCAAAGCATTAATAATTTTCTCTAATACAAACCAAAGTTTAAACCCAATGAATAAATTATTCAACAAATTTCTGATTGTATGTGGCATAGTGGCGCTGGGTGCATGTAAAGAAGAGGTAGCATTGCCCGACAATTTAGCTGGATTTACTACCGCACAACAAGGTATTGATGGTGAAGAAGCAACTATTCAGATTGCCCTAACCCGTGCTACTGATTTAGCTATTCCGATAAGCATTCAATTAACACCTACTTTAGTTACTTACGATAAAGAGTTTGTAACAGAGCCTGCTGCTGTTAACAATGTTGTAAGTGTGACGATTCCTTCAGGGCAATCAGGGGTGTCTTTCAAAGTAAAGAAAAAAGCTAATGTATTTTTGAATGGCGACGAAACACTTGCCTTGAAAATGACTTCGGTAGGTAGCCCTGTATTAACAGGAAACAATACTGAATTGAAATTAAGCTTTGCGGCTATTACTTCAACAGGAAGTACTTTGACTCTGGAAGGTAAAACAGCAGAATCAAACTATACAAATGCTGTTTATGCAGATTTGAGTGCTAATGCAACAACATTAGCAAACAGAAAAAGCTGGAACTTAGGTTTTTATCAAGGCGGTCAATTCAGAGTTATCTTGAATCCAGGTTATCAATCGTCGGCAACTGCCACTGCTAAAACAGATATTGCTACTGTAACTTTAGCTGATGCTGATTTAGTACCAGATTTGAATTTCGCGCCTGGTGGTGATGGTACAGCTGCTTTAGCTGACTCATGGGATGGTGATTTAACTAAAACTGTTTTCGCAGAAGTATCCGCTACTGAAGCACAAAACAAAGTATACCTAGTAAGCTTTGAAGGAAGCAAAACCAAAGACAAATGGTATAAAGTAAAAGTAAACCGTAATGGTGAAGGTTATAAAGTACAATTTGCAAAAATCGGAGAAACAACTATCCAGACAGTTGATATTCCTAAAAATGCAGATGTAAACTTCAGTTTTTTATCGTTAGAAACGGGTAAAACTGTGATTGTTGAGCCTCGTAAAACTAACTGGGATATTCAATGGGGATACAGCACTTCAAACGCTGGCACTGTCCCTCCTACTCCATACTGGTTCCAGGATTTCGTATTGCTTAACTACACTGCCGGTGCAGAAGCAGCTGAAGTACTTGAAACTACTGTTAGCTACGATGCTTACGCAGAGGCAAACATTGCTACTACTACTTTTGCTAAAACAAGAGATGCCATTGGTAGCAAATGGCGTGTAACGAGCGGCGCGACTGTAGGAATCAGAAAAGACCGTTTTTATGTAGTTAAAGATCCACTTGGCAATGTGTATAAATTGAAATTTGTAAGTATGGGTCTTGCCTCAGATGGTGGCGAGCGTGGTAGACCAGTAATTGAATACAAATTGGTTAAGAAAAAATAAGGATTGAATTAGAATAAACTGTGGTGGTTCAATAGAAACGCTACATCTAGCAAGCAGATAAAATTTGTATTTTTCTA
>NZ_BAAGXU010000023.1:0-865 GCF_054779675.1 Emticicia fontis | reverse complement strand
AGAACATGTTTAAAAATTATATTTGTTATAATTCATAATCGATTTAGAATAATTTGGCAATTGGCCCATAATATCCATGCTTCCGAACTTTTAGTTGTTTTTTCATAATCTTTTGAATGTCTTCGAAAGAAGTTGAGCCATCCAAAAGTGCGTTCGTTAACCCATCTCCACTTTACAGGAACAAATCCTCTTTTGGTAGGTGGTTTAGAAGCAAATTCAATATCCAATCCAATTATATTCTCTTGAACCCAGTTATAGAATACTTTTTTGTAGGCATCGTCCACTAGTATCTTTCTCATCCTTTCTAAATACCCTAAACATTGTTCTACTAATAAATGAGCTTTTACTCCATCATGAATGTCCGCCGCATGGACTACTACACCCCAAACTAAACCTAATGTATCGACGATAATATGCCTTTTTCTTCCATTGATGTGTTTATTCCCATCAATACCTTTATCTTCTATACAAAAGGGGGCTGATTTAATAGACTGACTATCAATACACAACAAACTAGGTGTTTCTTGTTTATTATGGCGTTTCCTTTCTTTTTTATTCAACTCGCTATTTATTCTATGCAATGCCCCATTAATTGTCCACTTTCGAAAATAATAGTAAATTATTTGCCAAGATAAAGTAGGATGGTTTAAATTTCTCCACTGTGTCCCTGTCCGAAGTATCTCTAAAATCCCGTTTATTACTTCTCGCAAATTATGTTTGCGTTTTCTATGTTCATTTAAAATTTCTTCAATAACTTGCCACTGGGCATCGGTCAATTCAGTAAACTGAGTTTGCATTGAATTATAGGTTTGGTCACTTACAATTTAAGCAACCGATGCCCTTTCTCAAAATTTAAACATGTTCT
>NZ_BAAGXU010000022.1:0-44094 GCF_054779675.1 Emticicia fontis | reverse complement strand
AGTTTCTCAAAGAAGGTATATAATCATTGGCAAGCTATAAAATTAACTATGAACTATAGACATTATAAAGCATCATACATTTAGAAACATAACCCGGTATTTTTTAAATAATAGTTTATAGTAAAAAGATTAATAATTGTACGACCAACGATTCTAGTATTATAAAACTTACCTAAGGCAGGTTATAATTGATAGATTTAATTGTTTGCTTTTTTATAAAGCATGAAGAATATCCATGTTATGATGGTTGTCTTTATTTATGGGTATTTTAATCGTATAGAGATATATATGTAAATTATTATTTGGTTAGAAAAAGTTAATAAAGATGGCTGTAAATGCCATATCTTACAAATAAGATTATTTTTATTAATATAGTTTAAAGAGAGTCTCATGGAAAAGTAAAAGCTATAATTAGTTAGTATAACTTTTATTTTTTAAATCATCTATCAGATTGTCATTAATTGCATATAGCTAAACAGAATTTCAGGTTATTTTTCATTATTAGATTTTGTCATGAATCCTGTTATTTTATTTAACAAAATATTATAATAATAGCTGTAAACTAAGGTCACGATTAATAAAAGCGATATTAGAATAAGAGTCATGGAATTTAAGCCATACTTCGCATTCAGATAATCCCACAAGAACATATGTGTCAAATATAAAGCAAAAGAGAACTTTGATACCCAAAGAAAAAACTTGTTTATCAGAGGCATTGTTCTGAAAAGAATGATTGTGATAGAAGTATAAGCGAGAAAAGAAAAAATATCGTTTAAATTTTTGCCTATAGTTCCACCTTTAATAGCTAAAACACCTGTAAGACCTAGACAAACTAAACCTATCAGGAAGTAATAACTTAAAGAAGCCATTGTAAGTTTATCTAGCAGGCCTGTTTTAGCCACAACCATACCCAGTACAAACTCCCATAGATATTGCAAAAAGAATCTCTTAAAAGCTTCTCCTCCTTCGGACAATACATAAGAAATAAATAAACTATAACTTAAAGAGATCAAGAGACTTACTATTATAAATAGCTTATATTTTTCTGATTTTAGGATCCATAATAGTAGTGGAAATATCAAATAAAACTGCACAATAGTAGATATAAACCAGAACTGAGCACCATAAGAGGTCATATAATCAGACACAAACATCTTAAATAGTAAAATATGGCTAAGAAACGCCAGAAAATCTACGTCATAAATTTTAATGACCAGATTTATAAGAAAAATTAAGGTTATTGTTATGTAGTAAGGTACTAATACTTTTATTAATCTGCGCTTAATAAATGTTTGATAATCAAAATATTTTGACAGGGTTAACCCAAAGCCTGAAACAAAGAAAAATAAGTGGATACCTGCTCCGCCAAAGTTTTTGGCATAGTTAAGATATGTAGGTAAGGGATAGGTAAACAGAAAGTGATAAATAACTATTGTAAAGATAGAAAATCCACGTGCGTAGTCTATGTATTCGTATTTTTTCATAATTCTTGAAGTAATTAACTGCTATGTTCTTTAGATTAGGTAATATAAATGGGACTATATCTTTCTTGACTTTCGTCGAACTGCAAAATTATTATACTCAAAACTTATGCCATTTTATGAAAAACACTGGTTTCAGGAATATACTCAGGCTGAAAACAAAAAAAGCTAAACTTTTAAAAGTATAGCTTTTTTGGGTGTTTTGGTGGGCCCACCTGGGATCGAACCAGGCACCTACTGATTATGAGTCAGTTGCTCTAACCGAATGAGCTATAGGCCCTAAAACCTTGGTGGTTTTGTGGTGCAAAAGTAAGAATTAAGAAATTAACTTCAAAGAAAAATTATGAATTCACTAATAAAGTTCCAATAATTAAGGTAAAGGGCAAGTAGGCAAAGCATAAAAAGACTATAAATCAAAAGCCATTCCTTTCGGGGAATGGCTTTTATATACTTAATTCGTTGGCTCTATTACTTCATTTCCAAGATTTTAATCTCAGTACGACGGTTGAGGGCATGTTGTTCTTCTGTACAAGTTACACCATCCGCACAATTATTTACTAGCATAGTTTCGCCATAACCTTTATATTCTACCCGGCTGCGGCTGATACCTCTTTTGAATAGATAATTAGCTGAAGATTTAGCACGGTTATCAGATAATGTTTGGTTGAAATCCGCATCAGAACGGCTATCTGTATGTGCACGAAGCTCAACTTTCATATTTGGGTACTGACGCATTAGTTTTACCAGTTTATCCAGTCCGGCTCTTGCATCAGCGCGAAGATTGTATCTTCCATATTCAAAATAAATATTATCTATCTGAACGATGTCACCTGTACTGAACATTACGATATCAGCTGTAACATCTCCTTTCTTGCAACTCAAGCGGCGGATACGTTTGCCTTTCGAACCAAGATTGTCTTTTGTGCCTTCAACAGTATAATCACAACCCTCAACTACCTGGAACTGGTAAGTACCAGTAGCATCGGTTGTTGCAGTTTGTGTACTGTTATCACACTCGTTACGTAAAGTTACCAATACACCGGCTATCGGCTGATTAGTACCTTGCATAGTTACTTTTCCTTTCAAGAAACATCTGTTACCCGGCAATGCACTGCTTGGCCCACCATTTCCTTTAGGATCTGAATAACCACTTTGTGCGTTCGGATTATTGTTGTTAGCTATCGTAGTAGAATCAACAGCAGGTTTTGGTCTGCTCATCGGAATCTCTAACCGTGATGGCTCATTATCACAATCTTTGGTTGAGAAACTAACGGTATTGGCATTATATCCTTCACGCGTTGCTCTGAAGGTAAATTCGGTATCTTGTTCCAGACCTTCCAGTTTGACACTGCCGTCGGCATCACTCATTTTTTCTTTGATACTACCATCTTTGTCTTCGTACACAATCTTGGCATTATCTAAAGGCATTTTAGTTTCTGCATCATACACGGCAATGATTAAATCACAACCCTCTTTGAGCTCACATTCACGGTCAAATTTGTAAATATCATCATCGTCACCCCCACGTTTACGGTTAGAGCTAAAATAACCTGATTTGCGGAATCCATCAGTCAGAATACCAAAATCATCTTTGCTTGAATTGATTGGTGAGCCTAAGTTAATCACCCGCCCTTTAGGCGTAGTACCATCCAGTTGTGAGAAGAAAATATCTAATTCTCCCAAACCTGCATGTCCGTCAGAAGAGAAGTATAAATTACCTTTATCATCCACAAACGGAAACATCTCATTTCCTTTGGTATTCACATTTTTACCCAAGTTAATAGGGGCTGTCCAGCTACTGCCGTCATAACGAGAGACATATAAGTCAGTTCCGCCAAAACCACCTGGCATATCTGACGCAAAGAACAATAGTTTCTCATCAGGCGATAGGGCAGGGTGACCAACCGAATAATCATCACTATTGAAAGGTAATTCTTTGATATTCTTCCAGCCGTCTTTGTTGGCTTCTCCGATATATAATTTCAACTTGGTAATACCATCTGAACTCTTACGGGTTTTACCATTCAGGAAGTTATTACGTGTGAAAATTACTTTCGAACCATCTTTAAAGAAAGCAGAAGGTCCTTCGTGATATTTTGAGTTGATTGAACCACTCATTCTATCAGATTCTGTCTGAGGTTTGTCTCCATAACCTAAACCTAATCCAACGTTAGTTCCACCATAAGTACCTATTGTACGTGTGTCATTAGCTGTTGGGGCAGTATATTCGTCCGAACCAAGCGAACCACCGCCACCACCTCTTTTGCGAGGTGTTCTACCTTCTTCTGTTCCCGCACCTAATCCGGCAGCTTGCCCGCCAATGGCAGAAATATTATCCAGGAAATATAAGTCAAGAAAAGGAGTATCATTCCAGCCAAATACACGGCGAACGCCGACAGAACTACGACGGTTTGAAACGAAAACCAAACCATTTTTGAAATAAGAAGGGCTGAAATCTGATGAATTGGTGTTGATAGACAGATAATCTACTTTGTAACAATTGGCATTTTTTGACAATACACTCACATCGTTGTATAACTTCGAAAAGCCTTTTCCACGGGGATCATCTTCTACTTTGCGGGTATATTTATCATACATTTCCTGTGCTTCTTTATATTTACCATTACTGGCAAGTATCTGAGCGTATTTCAGGGCTGCAGCAGTTTTATCATCAGATAAATCTCCGGTACTACCTTCAAATATCTCACGATACACCCGTTCAGCGTTCTGCGTGTCTTTTATTTTTGTATAGCTATCGGCTAGTTTGATTCTGGCATCTAGCTTTTGCTGCTCAGTAATTCCTTTCTTAGACAAAGCAGACTCATAAGCATCTATAGCTTTTATATAGCTAAGGCTCTCATAGTGATGTTGGGCAGCTTTAAGCAATGCTTCCTGCGCTTGCACTCTACCTATGAATAGAGTTGCCATGAAGATGGCCCCGATGATATGTATCCTGACAGTCATTGTTGCTGAATTTAAATTCGCTCAGTTTGTAAAAATGATTGCATATAAAACCACAGTGAAAGAAAAAAATGACTGATTCAGATTTTTCTGACACCTGTAAATGTTAAAACGTAATTGAGTACTAGAAATACCTTGGGGTTAAGATTTTATTCTTAGCATAGCCAAATTCATATCTGAGCATGGCTTCATGGGTAGGAATACCAATCACACGGTCGATACCTTTTTTATTGGGATCGTTCAATCGGTTAGACGTAAAATCATACGCATAACCCAATCTGAATTGAGGGGTAAGTTGCAATTCTAACATACCAACAGCGGCGTTAAATGCTTCTTTCTGACCGAAATTCTGGAACTGACCAATTCGGCCTGAGACACCAAACGAAATTTTATCTTTAATCCAGAAGTTGATGTTTCCATCAAAGCCCAAAGGTGCTCCTTCTGTATAGCGAATCATGGTAGAAGGCTTGATTTTGAAATTGCCTTTTCCAATCACAAAACCCATCATCAGGAAGAAATGTCGTTGTGTACGGCTTTTCTTGGCTGCTGCAGAATCAGTGCTTGCGTAGTTATAATTAGATAAAGAATTTTGTATAATCTGAGGACATGAAAAACCTAAATAGCTTCTATCATTGCTTAGATAGATACCACCACCAACATTAGGTAAAATTTTATTGATGTCATAGGTTCCACCGAAAATAGGATCAATGCCTACATCCTTTGCATCACTTAGAGCCCAGCGAACATTTACGGCTCCACCTTGCACACCAAAAGCCAGTGTTGAGCGAGGACCTACCTTGACGCGATAAGAATAAGTTAGATAGATACCTGTGTTCTTGGCAAGACCTATACCATCATATGAAGCCTGTAAACCCAGACCCATTTTCTCACTGCTGATAGGCATATCCATTGAGAATGTGTAGGTAGTAGGAGCTCCGGGAACACCTATCCACTGATAACGTCCCAGGGCAGTCAAACTTAATACATCACGACTACCAGCATATGCCGGATTAATAGCCATTGTATTAAACATGTACTGTGAAAACATCGCTTCCTGTTGCGCGTAGGTGTGAAAAGATACAGATAACAGCCCTACGAAAAATAGCGTAGCTAACCTGCTTTTCAGGTTTGTAAAGTTTTTCATATTTTACTCAATTAATAGTAAAGACTTAGCATGAAACTTTGTCTAAGCCCAATTATACTCAATAGCAAAACAAAGTTACATTAAGAATTTTAATTATCCAATTTTTTTCATTTATCCTTAAAATGATTGGAAATTGCCGGTTTTTAGTGAAAAAAGGTTTTTTCTGATCATTTTCTGATAAATGCTTGAAGGCATAATTCTTTTTGTAAATCCACCCAAAACCTTGCCATAATTTGTCTGAGTTATGATGAATTTACGACATTCTTTTGTGTTAAAGCTTCTTTGTTCTATGTGGCTATGAGTGAACAGAGTTTCCAGTGTTCGCTCATAGCTTTTTTATCAATTATCTTACAACCGTAATGAATCCAACTACTGGTTTTCCACCCCACTTACCTTCAGCCTGTATTACATAATAGTAGGTTCCATCTGGTACATCTTTGCCGTCGCTCATCAATATTATACCATTATTGGCTTTTCCGTTCCAGCCTTCAGACTTTCCATAATCTTCATTTTTGTAGACCAATATACCCCAACGGTTATATATATAGATGGTTGCTTTGATATTCGTTTTATTGATATTTTCAATAAAGAATGTATCCCCTTTGCCATCATTATTCGGAGAGAAACCACCTGGAATAGTTGCTGTGGTTGTGGTATCTTCCGGTAAGGTAGGTATATTATCACCGATAGTTATCAATGTTGGTGCATTGTTATTTCCAGGATTACCATCGCCATCAGGATCAGGGTCAGTACCTGTTTGCGAAATATCTGTTATAGTCGCAGTTGTATCTTTCGCACTACCATAGGCAGTATTGGCAAAAATAGCGGCCTGCTTTTTCTCTGTTACAATTCTAAGTTTCAGTTCTAAGGTATCTGATGCACCCGGTGCTAATGAGCTGCTATCCGCAATCAACATCGTTACTTTTCCATCTTCTCCGCTGGTACGGCCATTAAATTTAGTATTTAATTTCAAATGACTACCTGCGCTCAAGGTTAATCCATCCGGAATAATATAGTTGCTGCTATCTGCTGCTGAGAATACATTATCAAGACTATCACTTAGCTGTACATTCGTTAGTGTACGTGTACCATAGTTTTTAACAATAAATCTATAAGTCAGATTATAGGTCTTATCTGCATTAGGAATTGAGTCTAATTCTGCCGATTTGGCTATACCAAGTACCGTAACATTATCAGGATTAACACCACCTTCGATAGTAATAGGAGTGGCAATACTATTATTTTTCGGATTACCATCATTATCCGGATCAGGATCAGGGCCATTGGTCGATAAGTCGTCAACAGTTTTATTAGTTGGGTATTTACCGATAGCTAATGCCTGATTGGCAAATGAATTAGTACCCTCTGCAAGCGTTACACGTGTGAATACTGTGATATTGCGTGTAGTATTCTTAGGAAGTGTACTTAATGAATCAACTAATAAATTAATCAAATTACCACGTCCTGTATAATTAGGGTCTAGTTTAAATCCAGCTTCGGCAGTCACTTTCACAGAGTCAATTCTTACACTATCTCCAAAGGTTACAGCCAGATTATCCTGTACTTGTACACCCGTAAAGTCTGTACGTCCGTAGTTTTTGACCTTAAATTTGAACGTTACGTCATAAGTTCTGTCGCCAGTCTTAGTTGGCTCAGTGGCTTCTTTAGAGATACCTATCATTGCTTCAGGCAATTTGCCGAAGTTGATGACAGTAGGAGTACTACCTTCAGGATTTGGATTGATGCCATCATTAGAAATATCACTGATAGTTATACCTGCCGGAGTTTTACCAGTAACAATAATTGAGTTTCTGAATGGGCCTAGATTATCGTTCAGTTTTACATTTACTATCCATTTAAGTGTATCAATTCTGCCAGGAGCTAATACACTACTGCTAGCCAGTAAACAAGTATTAGTTGTTCCATTATAACTGGCGTTGGCTGCTAACTGGCTTCCCGGACTAATCATTGGTGCTTGTACAATTGTTGCTATCACCGGAGATGGGAACGTATTTGCTAATGTATCGCACATCTGCACATTTGATAATGTCAGATTACCACAGTTTTTGATAATTGAATGGAATACTACATTGTAGCTTCCGTCAGCTTGTCTGATTGTATCTTTTACGTATAAAGCAAGACCAATACAAGGAATTTCGATTGAGCCCATACCACCCAGATCTAGGTTCAGGTTGGTTGGATTACTACCCGGTGCATCCGGATTTGTACCTGCATTTGATAGGTCAACCACATTTTCAGTGCTACCACTAGCCAATGTACCTGAAGCACGTGCAATGGCCGTATTCGCAAATAGTTTTATTGTATCTGGCTGCAGATTGACACTAAAGTGTAAAGTATCTGTTTGCCCGATAGCCAAGGTACTACCTGGTAAGGTCAAGCGGCTATCAGTTGTACCATTAAATGCACTATTGATGACCAATTGGCTACCGGCATTTTTAACTGGTGTTCCTAATACTGTAAACGTAGCAGGTAAATTGAATGTTTTTGATAAAGTGTCGGTCAATACTACGCTAGTAAGAGGCAATGAGCCATTGTTCTTAACAAATAGTGTATAAGTAACATCGTAAGAACCATTTGCTTTCTTAGTGCTATCTGATACCATTTTAGCTAAACCAACACTTGGACTCTTATATAGTCTTACAACGGTTGGCTCTGCACTTGGTTTATCAATGTAAGAACCATTATTTGATACGTCAGATACGTCATCTTCAAAACCAAAGGCAGTCATTCCAGTAGCATTTACCAATGCATTTGTACTAAATGGTCCTTGACTTCCATTCGGTACAATATTGACAACAAATTTTATGGTATCGGTTACACCTACTTCAATTTCGCTACCCGTTGGAACTGTCAGATTGAAGTCTGTTGAACCATTGAAATTATCATTTGGAATCAATTTACTTCCTGCACCAACAGTTGGTTTCTGAACAACTGTAAACGTTACCGGAGAAGGGAACATAGTCGCAAGATTTTCAGTAACCTTCACATTTTCCAGTTTTACGTTTCCACATGCTTCAATAAAGGCGCGGAAGGTAACATTATAGCTACCGTTTGCCTGACGGGTTGTATCAGCTGCCAAAGACATAGCCGTACAAATCTCCTGACAAGTGAGACAACGAATGTCCCAGAAACTGCTGTTATTAGTTAAAATAGGATCAACCTGATCAATTTTAGTAATCTTCGCAATATTTCTGATTGTCCCCGCTTTAGTAGTTTTAGCTGTATAAGTATAAGTTTTAATTGCTCCACCAGGGAAAGTACCAATCACACTAACCAATGAGTCTGTACCGAAGGCTGTTAGGCCTGGAGTAGTAGAGGTAATGATAATACCTTTTGGCAACACATTAGTAATGTGTACATTAGTAGCTGTGTGCATGGTATTATTGGTAACTGTAATTGTATAAGTTAACTGGTCTCCAACCTGCAATTCTACACGTGAACCTACAATTGTAATACCTAACTCTACATTTGCAGTATCAACCGGTATATCTGGACAATTGTCAACAGTTACAACAATTGGTTTACCTGGGCTATAGCAGCCAATAGCACTCTTCTCAAATACATAATAAGTACCTGCTCCTACGGCTGTCGAATTGGTTAACAATGGTGAGCTAATTGTAGCACCAGTATGGAATTCGAAAACACCACCAGATGTTTTAGGAGTGCTTGTAACCGCATTTGAAAGGTTTACTGTAGTGGCCGGACACACATTTTTAGCATTAGCCACTACCGATGGAGGCACTATCGTATCGTTGGCCACTACTACAATTTTATTTGAACTTAACGACGCACAACCTTGTGCATTTAATAATTTAACTGAATAAGTACCAGACGATCTTACTACAATGCTTTGTGTAGTATCACCTGTGCTCCATACACGTCGGCCAGCTTCTGCTACACTGATGATTACTGAATCTCCTGAGCAAATATTCGGCGATTTATTGCTTGAAATAGTTGGAACCGTGGCAACTCCATTAATCGTAAGTTTGAAGGTATCTGCTGCTGCTTTACATGGCCCGTTATTATCTGGGTCATTTGTTGTCAGTATAAAGTTTACAAATCCTTTGGTTATATCCTGACTTGTAAAGTTATATTTTGTGTTCAGACTCAATGAATTATCAAATGTTCCGGTACCGTCACTTGTCCATTTAGAGCTTTGCGCAGCACCGCCCATTTTTCCGTGTAATTCAACGAAACCAGCATTAATACATAGCGTTGAATCTTTACCTGCAAATGCTGTAGCTGGATTATTGACACAAGTAATAGTAGTATCGTTACAAGTGATAATATGAACATTGATACGGCTTCCTTCACTGAAACAACCTGCACCAGATTTTTCAAATACATAATAAGAACCTGTACCAACAGTTGATGGGTTAGCCAATACCGCAGAATCAGGGCTATTATAGGCACGGAAAGTAAATGTTCCGCCTACTGATGAGATGGCACTTGTGACACCCGTTGTTAGATCTACATGTGTAAACGGACATACATTGACAAGGTCTTTTGTAGTTGGTTTTTTCAGACCTGAGCCATTCACCTGTACTGTAATCACATTAGATTTTTCGCTCTGACATTTTCCTGCATCACAGACAGCCCAGTAGCTGGTTACTGCGGTAGGAGATACGTTAATTACAGCTCCTATTTGTCCGTCAGACCATTTCACAGTACCTACGCAACCTGCGGCTTCTAAAGTAGTTGAGCTACCACCACAAACCTGTGGTTTTTTGCAGCTAACCAATGGAGGAGCCGGGCTACCTACATTAACTGTAGCGGCAGCTGATGGTGCACTTTCGCAAGAACCTACTTTACATTTAACCGTATATACTGTGGTTTCTTCAGGGCTTACCAGAATCGAAGAAGTCGTTTGACCATTAGACCATACAAATGTACCAAGACAACCGATTGCCTTCAAAGTAAGTGTATCGCCTTTACATATTCTTGGTCTTGCACAAGTACAAGCAATAATTGGAGGCTCTGGCTGAGAAGTAACCGTAATTGTTAATTTATCAGATTGATCGCTTGTGCAAGTTCCTTGAAGAGCTTTACAAACGGCTGTATAATCGGTGGTGTTAACAGGATTCACAGTAACTGAACTTCCTGTTAGACCGTTCGACCAGATGACCATACCCGTGCAACCAGTTGACGAAAGCATTACTGCATCTCCTGTACAAACAGTTGTTTGATTGGCACTTAACACTGGTTTATTGAGCTTACCTACATTAACTGTAATATTATTTGATTTTTCACTTTCACAATCTCCTATTTTACAAGCAGCCGCAAATACCGTAGTATTAGTAAGGCTAACAGTAATGCTTGAGCCTGTCTGTGTATTCGACCAAACTACAGTGCCTGTACAACCTGTTGCACTTAAGGTAACACTACCACCTGCACATAGATTGGTAGTAGAAGCCGAGATAACCGGAGCCACCTGTGTTTCGGTATTAACTGTAATGGCTTTTGATGCTACTGCTTCACAAGTTCCGGTAGTACAAGTAGCTGTATAAGTACTTGAAGCGTTAGGGTTCACCGTAATACTACTGGTTGTTTGTCCATTACTCCATACTAAATTTCCTGAACAACCAGTGGCTGTTAATATAAAAGAACCACCAATACAAATAACCTCCTTGTTGGCCGTAATAGTAGGCGCATTAGTAGATACGGTAACAGTACTTGGTGCAGAAGAAACACTATTGCAACCCGCAACATTACAGATTGCTGTATAAGCGGTCGTTTTCGTTGGATTTACTGTAATTGTAGCTGTTGTAGCGCCTGTACTCCACGTTACTACACCGTCGCAGTTATTTGCTGTTAACACTACTGATTCGCCTGCGCAAATCTGATCTTTAGCTTTTGTAATAACCGGAGCAGCTGGTTGAGGTGTTACTGGAACGGTCATAGAGGCTTTCACAGTACACTGCCCGCTTGTACAACTAACCTCGTAAGTTGTCGCTGTTGTTGGTGAAACGGCTAGTGAAGAACTGCTAACACCATTAGACCAAACTAATGTGCCATTACAACCCGTAGCAGTAAGATTTACGTTACCTCCTGCGCATACTATATCTTTGTCACGTGTAATGACTGGGGTTGAAGGAGCAGGCGATACTGTGATATTAATAGCTGGTGAAGTTTGACTGCCACAACCGCTTGATGAACAAGTAGCACTATAAGTACCTGTTGAACCAGGTGTAATAACTACCGATGTTCCACTCATACCATTTGACCAGGTGATATTTCCGGTACATCCTGTAGCCGAAAGTGTCACTGTTTCACCAGCACAGATAGCAACTTTGCTGGCTGTAACAGTTGGAGCAGTAACAGAACCACCAATAGTAATGGTAAGTGGGCTTGATGCATTACTTGTACAACTATTCGATTTACAGATAGCGGTATAAGTTGTATTAGTAGTAGGACTAACGGTAATGCTTGAAGCTGTTGTGCCATTAGACCAAACAACACTGCCTGTACAAGAATTGGCACTCAATATTACACTTCCACCTGCGCAAATTGTATTGTTAGGGGCATTAGAAGTAATAATCGGAGGTACAATCTGATTGACTACAATTGATATTGGATTTGAGTCACTACTTAAGCAAGCATCGCTGATTTTACATTTAGCTGTATAAGTAGTTGAACTTGTCGGGCTAAGTGTGATAGAGTTGCCAGTATCACCTGTTGACCACACAACTGTACCAGTACATCCAACCGAAGTCAACGTAACACTTTCACCCGTACACATATAAGGAGTAGAGGTAGCTATCAAAGGTATGGGTGGGTTACATACACCTGGGGTAATGGTTATGTCTGCATCGTCTGTATCATCTTCTCCATTGGTTGTTCCATTATCAGGAGTAGAATCTCCGTCTTTCTGATCTGATTTTGTAATCTGTGCCCAGTTTTTAACGGTTCCCGTTGACGCCGTAACTCTTGTTACAATCTGGAATGTTAGAGCAAATCCAACTTTTATTTCATTGAATTTAGCCGTTACTGTTTTCCCCGAAGTAGTAATATTATCTGCTCCGGTAGCTGTTATAATCTCCAAACCATCTGGCACAACATCTTTTACTTCAACATTAGTAGCATTGCTTGAGCCATTGTTTAAAACAGTGATATAATAAGTAATCAGTTCACCAGTAGTAGCTGTGGTTTTATTAGTAGTTTTATCCAAACTCAAATCAGCCACAACTTCATCTGTTACTGGTGATATAATCACCTTGCTGTTATCATCTTCTGATGCTGTAGAGGCATTGCCTGGGGTTGAGTCAATATCTTTCTGATCTGCTTTACTTATCTGAGCAAAGTTAATTTTGTCTCCGCTCGAGTTTACTTTTACTATATAATCTAATGTAATAGTCTGGCCTGGTGCAATATTAGAAATCTTTGAGGTCAATATATTACCGTTTTTAGTAAAGAACGGACTAGAGATAAAGTCGAGACCTGTTGGCATCTGGTCTTCAACCTCTACATTAGTTGCCGCATGTGGACCAGCATTCGTAACCTTGATAGTATAGACAATGTTATCCCATACTTTAGGAGTCATTGTACTTACTATTTTGGTCAGACTTAAATCAATAAGCGTATCACAGTTTTTAAGGTTGACTTTCAGCATTCTTGGAGGGCTGAAACAACCCGCACCTGATTTTTCAAATAAATAATAAGTACCTGCTCCAACAGTTGACGGTGTTGCTACCAATGGTGATTTCTCGTTAGCTGTTGTATGCCATTCAAAAGTGCCACCCGGAGTAGTTGCTCCGTTGATAACATAATTATTCAGATTAATGGTTTTTCCGATACACTCATCTACTACGCCAGCACAAGATGGCAAAGATGGACGAGCATTCACAACAATTACCACAGGTTGACGAGAATTAGGACAGCCTAAGCTTAAGCCATCAATCTCGGCGTAATAAGTGGTAGTTGTAGTCGGGAATACCAGCACTGATGCATTACTGGTAGAAGTAAATGCCGGACTACCATTGATAGCCGACAGATACCACTTGATAGAAGCATTATTGCTTGTAATACCTTTAATGAAAGTAGAGTCGCCTACGCAAATATCACCATCAATAGTTGATACTGTTAAGGTAGGACAACTAACGGCCTGATGAATGGCAGCATCTATAGTCAAAATATCTTTTTTGTCGCTGGTCGCAGGGTCAATGATGATTTTTGGGGAGTACGCAGTAGTTGAATTAAAATCACTGTCAGCACTATCGTTGCCGCCCTTATCTATCATTTCAGAGATAGAAGCACTTGCTGGAAGTGAGCTTGTAATGATTTGTACTACATAATTGCCTGCCGTTAAACCACTGAACAGGTAGAATCCATTAGTATCGGTAGTATCAGCTTTTAAAACACTACCTGATGGACTTCCATCAGTATTAGCTGCATATAAATGTAAGATAACACCACCTAAGCCAGTTTCATCAATATCCTGCACACCATCGTTATCAAGGTCTTTCCACACATAGTCACCAATAGAACCCAATGGATTGTAAATGGCTGCATCGAGCGTAAGATTATCTTTATTAAGAGGATCAGCGGTATTTTCGGGGTCTAAAGTGATTTTTGCAGTTAAAGCGGTTACATTACTGAAATCACTATCAGCTTTAGGATCACTACCAAATTTTGTTTTAGTGCTGATAATAGAACCCGCAGGTAATGAGCTTATTAATAATTTTACTACATAATCTCCTTTAACCAGGTTAGTAAATTTATATAAACCGCTAGCATTCGTTGTATCTTTTGCTATCGCGGAGCCTACCGGGTTTCCTGAGGCATTGGCCGCATATAACTCTAAGATTACATTGTTTACGCCTGCTTCGCCACCATCCTGAATACCGTTGTTATTGCTGTCGTTCCAAACAAAATCTCCAATACTTCCTACAGGCGTATACAAGGCTGCATCTACTGTCAGGTTATCTTTTTTGTTCCCAGTAGAATCTACATTGATTGTTACTTTAGTAGCATATCCTGTTCCTGCGCTGAAATCATTGTCTTTGGTATCATCAGAACCGATATCTTTTTTCTTCGAAATTCTTAATGTATCTGATAGATTAGAAGGAGCTATCTTAACCAGGTAATCGCCTGATAAAAGATTGGCAAATAAATAATGACCGTTATCATCAGTAGTATCTTTTTTAATTGGGCTAACAGAGATATTATTCAATGCATCTACTGTATATAATTCCAGAATAATGTTTTTAATTCCGGGCTCATTAGCGTCTTTCAGACCATTATCGTTTTTGTCTTTCCAAACCAAATCTCCGATACTTCCATAAGGCCCGGCAATTACTTGTATCGCACAGCAGCCCTGACCAATACAGCCCCCTACATTAGAAGTAAATGTATAACTGCCAACGGCTTTAATGGTGAGTGAAGTATCGGCATTTACTACTGCTTCTGGAGTGGTGCCGATAATTTCAGTACCGTTTCTGAACCATTTAACGATGGTGCCAGATTTTTTATAAGCGCTTGGTATAAAAACAGTATATTGTTCGCTTGGATAAATCAAAAGTGGTACTGAAAAACAAACCGTAGTGATATCATCTTCTGCCAGATTATTATTGCCCGGTGTAGAATCGCTATCCGTATCACCACCGCCAATTGAGTTAATTTCAGCAATATTGAAGTATACTCCTCTTTGTGTAACAGTTCCAACTAATTCTAATTTTACAGAATCTCCTGCTGCCAGTGTAGCCACATTCCATAAGCCTTCTCCTGTACCTGTATTGTGAGTAAAACCTGAACCGCCCGTGTTGCTGGTAAGTGTAACACCGCTAACCGGAAACATATTTTTTACAACAATGCTATTGGCAGTAGTAGCACCTTCATTTTTTAACCAGAGGGTGTACTTGACAGAGTTACCTACTACCGGAGAAGAATTATCAATTAAACTACGGAGTGATAAATCAACGGTAGCAAATTTGTTGGCAAAAGCCCCTAAAACGGAAAAAAGCACCAACAGAATTGTTGTTGCGGCACCTCTTAAAAACGAGGAGTTTGTCGGGGGATTATCTTCATTAAATGCGTTCTTACAAGTAACAGTTGAATGGTAGAGGTTTGGAATCCATTCCTTAGTGTCTTCATCAAAAGAACTCCCTAAATGATAAGTTTTAGAAGAAGTAGTTGATTGGATAAGTGTTGCTCCTGTATCTGATGCCAATTTTGCCTTGACATGAAACAACTGATTGAAGTCATTTGCTTGCGAAGTAAAATTGTTCTTCTCTTGCAAATTAGCCTCATTTTCAATAGCTTCATTGTTGAACGATTGATTAGAAGGGGTAGTTATGGGAGTTTGATAAATTGATTTTTTACCCAACTTTTTTAGATAAATACCAACCATTCCGCCTAGCTTTTTGATAAGCCTGAATACGTTAATAGGTGTAGAAGTATTTCTCGCAAAATGTTCTCTCTTGTTTGTGGTAAATATGTGTCTCATCTGCAAATATTTTTAATATTCACTTACTAATTGGGTTAATTCATTCAATAGCACATTGCATATCGCTATATAATATCTAAAACTGTGCCAATATTGTAATTGTTTTTTTTGCACGGTATCAGGCTTAAATCCGTTTTTTACAAATGTTATCAATATTATGCTAATTTATGGCATAATTTTCTATGTATAAATTATTAAATCGCTAAAATTGTGCCAAAGTTTTTAAAAGAATAATCAGGAAGATTAAGGAGTGAAAGGGGCTTTTGAGAGGCAACTTGGAAAAGTTATATTTTAATTATTCTTAATTCAGCCTGAATTGTAGACAAAACAGAACTTACTGCGCCTGAAATAGTATAAAAAAAAAGAGCCTGAAAAATACATTTCTCAGGCTCTAATGGGCTAATCTAATACCTGGCATTGATAGCCGTTTGTATGAATAATGGTAATAATTCTGTCGTGTGAAATAACGTCGCCTTCTACTCTTAAAATTCGATCACAGTCTTCCAGATCAAAATTTATTTTGAATAAAGGAAACTGTTTTGCCAGAATCTCGAATAACAAAGTGGCTTGTTTTTTCTCCTGAATATTAGTCTTGAAAACCTCTACCATCAGATTATTGGTTTTGTTATAATTTGCTTATGCTTCTGCCAGACTCTTTATTTTTATCAAGGCTTCATCCCATGATTCAGACATCGTATCGAAAGCGCCTTCAGATATATCCGACTCAATATCAAGCACGGTCTTTCCTTCGTTTGAACTTAGCTGATAGATCTCGCGAGCTCCTTTAAATATATCTGCTTCCGGGCTATCAAAGTCTTCTTTATTGTCATTCAGTACACCATAATATTCTATAGATAGCAACTCATAAGGATTATATACAATAATGCGGCCAATAATGCCACTTCCTGTGTGATCGGCAAATACGACTTTACTCCCTAACTGCCAGTCAGTTAAAGCATACGAGCCCGGACTAAAGATGGCTAGCCATTCGCGTGTATATGTATCTTGTGTCAGCACATCCCAGACTTTCTCGTCCGAAGCATTAATTTCAATTGATTTTCTGATGGTTTTCATAGAGTCTTTATTAATTATAGTCGTAATTTATCATCCAGCTGATTCCAAATTTATCATTGAACATTCCGAAATAAGAACCCCACGAGGCTTTGGCTAAAGGAACCAATATTTTTCCTCCGGCAGAAAGCCCATAGAAGAGTTTTTCTGCTTCTTCTTCGGTTTCTGCACTTATACAAATGTTATAATTATTACCTTGAACTAAAGTAAAACCCTGCGATTCCAGCGCATCGGTAGCCATCAACGCACCTCCTTTACCTATAGGTAAGCCTATGTGCATGATTTTTTCTTTCTCCTCGTCCGACATATTCGCACCCTCAGGCGTATCTTTAAAATGTTGGATAAACGAGAATTCTCCGCCGAAAACTGATTTATAAAAATTAAAAGCCTCTTCAGTATTACCTGGAAAGTTAAGGTAGGTGTTGATTGTTGCCATGAATATTAAAAGTTTAATTGTGAATTATATGAGCAAAATTAAGTAACAAAGGCCATTTTTAAGGGTGCTAAAAAAGTCAATTATAGGGGGTATTTAAGACAATTTTTTCGTATTTTTACAGAAAAAAAATCTATGATAAGCGTAGGTATTTTACTTCCACATGATTACAGGTTATTAAGTATTGCAGCCATTTTAGATGTGCTAGAGGCTGCCAATAAAATTTACAAAACCAATAGCGAAACAGCTCCTTTTACTATTGGTTTATACCAGTTAGCCGAGCCCGATCAGCATATTCTGGGTTCGTTTCATGGCTATCCGGTTGCTAAAATTGAGCAGGAAAATCGGCTTGATTTAATTCTGATTCCTTCGTTCAGCACCGATGATATGAAACAAACCATTGGTAAAAACAGGGCTTATATTCCCTGGCTACACCAGCAGTTTCAGCGAGGAACAGAAATAGCTACTTTCTGTACGGGTGCTTTTTTATTGGGCGCCAGTGGCTTGCTAAATGGCAAAGTAGCGACTACTCATGTAGATGCTTGCCCAGCCTTTTCCAACTCTTTTCCGGAAGTAGTTTTAAGAGGAGACAAGACCGTAACGCAAGATGGAAGACTCTTTACCAGTGGCGGTTCTACTTCTTCTTTTCACTTATTATTACATCTGGTTCAGAAATATTGTAACCGTGATGTAGCCGTGAAAATTGCCAAGATTTTTGCCATTGATATGGATAGGCAGAATCAATCATATTTCAGTACTTTCCAGCCTTCGCGCGACCATAACGATAATATAGTGGCGATGGTGCAACAGAAAATAGAAGCCAATTATCAGGAAGCTGAAACCATTGAAGAATTGATAAAAGATATTCCATCAAGCCGACGGAACGTGTTGAGAAGATTTAAGCAGATTACAGGAATACCACCCATCGAATACCTTCAACAAATACGCATTGAAGCGGCAAAGAAACTATTGGAGCAGACCAATCAGCACATGGGCGAGGTAATTTTTAGCTCCGGCTATAACGATCCTAAAGCGTTTCGACGAATCTTCAGAAAGATTGTTGGTATGACACCAACAGCTTATCGTGAGAAGTTTCAGAGTAATTGATTATAAAAAGATAGGGAGCTATCAGCAAATTTGATAGCCCCATTTAATTCGCATTGTGCTGATTAATTGATGCGTCGAAGGCGTATGGTATTCTTTCAGCAATTTCTATGATTCTTTCGTAGGGGCATAATGCAAAACTACAATACCACAACTAAAGGACTGACTCTTCACTAATTGTAAACCCAGATTACTTGCCAAATCCCCGAAAATAGACCTGCCTTTTCCAATAGCGGTAGAGTTTACAAAAAGATGATACTCATCAATCAGGTTATTCTGAATAAAGGCTGAAACCATACTAACCCCACCATATAGCATTATATCTCCACCTTCCTGATTCTTTAATGTATTGATTGTCTCAACTAAATCACCACTTTCGATGATAGCATTGTTCCAGTTGGCGGTTGACAGCGTTTTGGAAAAAACGTGTTTAGGCATACTATTAAAGGCTTTTGCGGCTACTCTGGTCTCTTCATCAGTCTCAGGGTTTGTTTCGGCAAAAGGCCAATACATTGACATTCCTTCGTACAATACCCGGCCGATAATAAATGAATCTGCCGGAGCCATTAATTGAGATACATAGTTTTTTAATTCTTCGTCCCAGTTATGGTTTGTCCAATCCATTTCTCCATTAGGGCCACAAACAAAGCCATCTAATGTAACCTGCATCTGTAATTTAATCTTTCTCATTGTGTAGTGTTTATTTAAAAGGTGAATTTATTGATTATTATTTTGTGTGAAATTTTCCAGTAAAGCTTCAACCGAAATACCGTTGATAGTCATGCCTTTCAGGTTACAGTCATTGACAGCCACATAGGCCAGATTGCAGTTTGTAATGGTACTTGCTTCGAAATCGCAATCTTCGAATCTTATAGGTGGATGTTTGGCATCAGGGTCGTAGGCAGGATGTCCTTCTGGAGGCATACCAATATTATGAATGTAAGCGCCTCCTAATCCTGCTCCCTCAATCTCGACATTGCTCATATTAGCATTTGTGATTTTGGTTCCGCTGAGATTAACATTGTTAAAAACCAGATTTTGCAGACTTACGCAATCAAAAGTAGAATGATCAATGCAAGCATCTCGTACTGTGATGATGTTTCGGGTATAATCAATATCTATAAGGCTCATGACCAAAAATGTAAAAAATTTAATGTATACAAAATTAGATAGATTGATTAACTTTGAAGTGGTGTAAAAACGACAATAAAAGGGTCAAATCCGCCATTCTATTTTGCCTTTAATCCTATGAAAAATATTACGATTCTGATTCCCGAAAATGCAGTATTAGCCAGCATTAACGACCCGCGTAATATCTTTGCGTCGGTTAATCAATTTCTGCAATTGGCTGGTAAACCTGCTGCCTTCCAAGTGCAAATGGTAGGGCTTACCAAAGAGGTAAAACTTCATGACAATCTGTTTACTGTACATGCTGATGCCACTATTGACGAGATAGAAAAAACAGATATGGTTTTTGTACCTGCTTTGAGTGGAGATATGCAAAGGGCTTTGGAATCGAACAAGGATTTTCTACCTTGGATTGTCAAGCAATATGAGAACGGGGCAGAAGTAATAAGCCTATGTGTGGGTGCGTTTTTATTAGCCTCTACCGGATTGCTCAATGGTAAAAGATGCTCAACCCATTGGCTATTTGCTAATGAATTCAGAGCAATGTTTCCTGAGATTGAACTGGTAGACGATAAAATTATTACAGAAGACCAGGGACTTTATTCTAGTGGTGGAGCCAGCTCTTACTGGAATCTGCTATTGCATTTAGTTGAAAAAAACGTAAATCGAGAAATGGCTATTAAGGCAGCCAAATATTTTGCAATTGATATTGAAAGAAATAGCCAGGCTTCATTTATGATATTCAACGGGCAGAAAGGACATGAGGATGATGCCGTGAAAAAAGCACAGGAGTTTATCGAGAAAAACTTTGAGGATAAAATCACGCTCGACCAATTGTCTGATATGTTTGCCATTGGTCGCCGGAGTCTGGAACGAAGATTCAAGAAAGCAACCAATAATACAGTAATGGAGTATATCCAGCGGGTGAAAATTGAAGCGGCCAAAAAACGCTTTGAAACCAGCCGGAAGAATATTACCGAAGTAATGTATGATGTGGGCTACACTGATAATAAGGCGTTCAGAAGTACTTTTAAAAAGGTAACAGGCTTATCGCCCATTGCCTATAAAAACAAATATAATCGTAGTGCGCTATTCTAGTATCTGTAGGTGTAAGGATTCTAAACTTATCTACACTTCTTATTTTTGCAACTTATCTTTGAGTAATTGAGTTAAGATACTCAAATCAAAATCATTTACCTCATCTCTAATATAAATAATGGTTCCAACTGGGTCAATTAAAAAGACTTTTGGAATACCCATATCCCCATAGGATTTTAACAAATCCATGTCTCTAAAAACGTGTATCCAGTTCATTCTGTATTTTTTAATAGCTATTTCAAAGGCTTTATACTTTACATCCTGCGTAACTGAAAGGATTTCTATTTGATTGCTGGGATAAGTATCATGTATAAGATTAATGGCTGGTAATTCGGCTATACATGGCTCACACCACGATGCCCAGAAATTAAGAAGAAGGTATTTGCCTTTAAAATCTGCTAATGAAATGGTATTTCCTTTGATATCTTTGGTAATAAAATCGGGCGCTTTCACTCCATTTTTTATTGACCTGCTATAAAGAATCCGTTCAATTAATTTCCCTTCAAAGGTATGTCGTAAGCTATCGGGGAAGCTAGTATAAATTTTATTGAGACTATCCAGACTATTATCAGTATAAGTAAGGTCTCTGAATAACCATAGACTGTAATAGTCTTTGTTATAGGTTTTAACAAATTCTAATTGTTTCCGTTGTAGCATATCCACTTTTTGAGAATAGATAGCACGTAAAGAATCGTTATCTCTTAATTTTGTATAATTGGCATTAAAAAAGTCATCCAGATTCTTCTGCTCAGACGAAACAAACGGATTAAATTTTTCTGCCTCAATTGTTTTTAAGTCGATAACATTCGTTAGTTTTTTCTTAATAATATTAGTGAATTTTATAGTACCCGGCTTTTCTGTCACCCAGAAACGACCATAATAAGATTCAGCATCATCTTCAAAACCAATCATAATCGTGGCATATCTAGAGAAAAACTCACCTGTAATCACACACCGATTAGCTTTTATATTGGGTTTTAATTCGTTATTGACATCTCTCCCGTTATCATAGTTAATATAAATACTCGCATTTTTTATTTTTGGTGGAAACTCAATTTGAAGTGTGAATTTTTTTTGTGCCATTAATTGATAAGGAAATATCAAAACAGCTAGCACAAATAAAACTTTTAATTGAGAATGCATATGAACTATATTTAAATAGGCTTATTCTACTGGTCTAACGGTAACTTTGTCGGTTGTAGGATATTCAAGTAATTTAGAAAAATCAACTTTCCAGAAGTCCAGATCAAGCAGACGATTCTGGTGATCTCTGGTTAAAGTAATTACGACTGGCGTACCATCTATATCTGTATATTCTACCTGAATCAAATCACCGGCATAGCCTTCCACATCACCACCCAGACTGATGCTTCCCATTTTTCCTCCTTCATATTCGTCTACATATTCATCATAAGGATAATCAGCTGGATTCAGATTTAATTGTGTGAGCAAAAAATTGATTAGCTCTTTCTCATTTTCTCTTATGGGTCTTTTCTTGTTCATTTTACCAGTTTTTAAAAGGATTTGCTGATAAGTTTGAATTATAATATCTATTATCTCCGGTTACTTCAATGTTTATCCATTCAGGTAATTCAAAAGCTTCGTCTTCACTTTCTAATTCTATTTCAGCCACAACCAATCCCTCATTGCTACCTAAGAAAACATCAACTTCCCAGAGTTTATTAACGTGGAGTACTTTATATCTGATTTTAGAAAGTTCTGATACTGCAAAATTATCCAACAACTCAATCCCTTCTTCTTTCGGAATCTCATATTCAAACTCTGTTCTGGTGGCACCCACAGAAGCACCTTTTATAGTTAAGTAAGCATTTTTATCAGTTACCCTCACCCGAATAGTTTTTTCAGGGTCTTTCAGAATATATCCTTGTCTGAACAATTGTCCTTCCGGTTTTGGGAAACTATCCCATTTGTCCTGATGGATTAAGTATTTTCTTTCTATTTCTAATGCCATATTTTAAATTTATAGTGTATCACGATTTGAAAAATCGTGATAAATATTTTACTTCAACTCATTCATCCGTTTGCCTTTCAGATGTGCAAATCTACTATGTTTTGGTTCGCCAATCATTTGTTTCTGATAAATAGTGGTATTGCCCGATAATAAATAAGCCACAACGCAGGCAATGGCTACATAAATACCGCACTCATGCCCAAATAGTTCTATTCCCATCAACATACAGGCCAGAGGAGTATTAGTAGCGCCGGCAAAGACCGCTACAAAACCCATTCCTGTTAATAAACCTATTGGTAGCGGAATAAAATAAGATAAAGCATTACCTAAAGTAGCACCTATAAAGAATAAAGGAGTTACCTCGCCACCTTTAAAACCTGCGGCTAGTGTAAGAATGGTAAATGCCATTTTCAAAACAAAATCATAAGCAGGTAAAGTCTCATTAAAGGCCTGTAAGATAGTCGGGATACCTAAGCCTATATATTTGGTAGTACCAATCAACCAGATAGCAATGGCAACCATAATACCTCCAACGAAAGGTCGAAACGGTGCATAACTAATATATTTCTTGAATTGGCTGCCCATAAAATGAATAGTACGACTGAAAGTTGCGGCACAGATTCCTGCTGCAATACCTGCCAGTAGCGCATATAATAGATTCAAAGCAGAAATATCAGGAACAAACTCAATATGATATATTGTATGTTGAACTTTACATAGTTTAGTTACTAAATCAGCAATGATAGCTGAAAGAAAAGCTGGGAGAATAGCATCGTACCTAATTCTGCCTATCAAAAAAAACTCCAGCCCAAAAACTGCCCCAGCTAAGGGAGTACCAAATACAGACCCAAAACCAGCTGAAATGGCAGCTATAATGATTATCTTTCTTTCATCTTTATTAAGCCTGAAAGGTTTGTTGAACTGGTCGGCAATTGCGCCTGCCATTTGTAAGGCAGTGCCCTCTCTTCCGGCCGAACCGCCTAATAAATGGGTAACCAGGGTTCCTATATAAATAAACGGCGCCATCCGAAACGGAATAATTTCCTGTGGCTGATGGATGGTATCTATCAATAAATTATTGCCTGCTTCGATTCCTTTGCCCAGATGCTGATAGAGTAAACCAATTGCAAATCCTCCAATGGGTAACAAGGCAATGAGCCATAGATGAGTTTCTCTGAAATCAGTTATCCAATCAAGCGAGCGCAAGAAGATAGCGGAGGCAATACCAATACAAGTACCAATAACTGAACTAATGAGAAGCCATTTAAGCAAATAAGGGATAGCAGGGAATTGTCTGAAAAACAGACGAATGTGAAGAATGATTTTGCGAGATTGTTTCTTGTTTGACATACAAATCCTGATTAAATGTTCCGACATTTACAATCAGGCGCCATCAGCTTGTTTAAGGCGGTTCAATTAGGAAGACACCATTTCCTGTTTCTACAATACAAAAGTAATCATTGTGTGGATATATAAAAACAAAAGCCATAAGAATCCATATTCCTATGGCTTTTATTGCTTAAAAAAGATTAATCGAGAGGTAATTCAGTTGTAATGGCTATTCTATTCCAGGCATTAATTGCTACAATAGCTACAATAATTTGTGCTAAATGATTGGCATCAAATAAACGCTCAGCAGCTTTATACGTTTCTTCAGAAACGTGATTCTGAATTGAGGTTATTTCTTCAGTCAAGGCTAGTATAGCTCTCTCTTCTTCTGTATAGAGTGTTGTTTCGCGCCAGGCACTTAATAAATAGATGCGTTGTTCGGTTTCTCCATCTTTTTTAGCTTCGCGGGTGTGCATATTAATACAAAAAGCGCAACCGTTAATCATAGAGGCTTTTATCTTGATTAAATGTTGATGTATTTTGCTAACCTGTGAATTTTGTACATAATTTGCCAGCCCATACATAGCCTTAAATGCTGCTGGTTCTACCTGTTGGATATTGATTCTTGTGCTCATTTTTGTTTGTGTTTTAATGAGTACAAATGTCGGTAGCTGCCGTCTGAAAAAACTTAAACAGGTTTAAGAAATGCGAATTATCTCTTTTTTTTGCGTATTTCGCTCAGATACTCAGGCGTAAGGCCCAGATAAGTGGCTAACATATATTGCGGTACACGGTTAACAAACTCAGGATGTAGATCAAGAAAATTGCGATACATATCTTCTCTTGAAAGATTGTAAGCATGTTTGAAACGCATCTGTGAAGCACCATAGGCTCTTTGAAGAATAAGCCTGAAATAGCGCTCGATTTTAGGGACTTCTTTCGATAAAACTTCTTGCTGTTCGGCCGTAAGAACCAATAAGTCAGAAGGTTCAATAGCCTGAATATAAAAAAGTGAAGGCTTTTGGCTTAAAAGAGTTGAATAATCACTCAACCACCAGTTTTCTAGCGCGAAGTTTACTGTCAACTCATCGCCCTTATCGCTCACAAAAAACATTCGCAGACAGCCTTTCTCAACAAAATAACTGGCTTTGCACACTTGACCTTCTTTTAGTATATATTCTTTCTTTTTTACCTTTAAACTTTGTACACAAGCTGCTATCGTCTTTTCTTCCTGTTCGTCTAAATCAAGGTAATTTTTAATATGGTTGAGTAGGCTTGTAGACATTGGTGCAATAATTAGTGCTATATTTTATAAATAAAAAGAGCAGAATCTGAATTCTGCTCTTAAATATACTACACTAAGCAAGATTTGTAATATCAAAAGGTAATTTCCGTATGCGTTTGCCAGTAGCGGCAAAAATCGCATTACCCAATGCAGGAGCAATAGGAGGCAGGCCAGGTTCACCCACGCCACCCGGATTCGCACCGCTGTCAATAATATGAATTTCCATTTTTGGCGCTTCGTTGATACGCATCAGATTGAATTGATGGAAATTGGTTTGGTCGCAAATACCGTCGGTAAAAGTAATCCCATCTTTAATGGCGGCCGTCAGACCCATTACAATATTGCCTTCAGTCTGAGCTTTTACATTATCAGGGTTTACATAATACCCACAATCAATCACAGACACTACTTTATCTATCTTCACTCCGTTTTCCTTTTTACTTACCGTAATGCAAGCGGCTGAAATACTATCAAACGAACGGAATACAGCTAAGCCTTTGCCTTGTCCTGCTGGCAGTTTCTCGTTCCAGTTCGCTTTTTCGGCTAGTGTTTCCAATACTTTTCTGAAACGTTCATCAGTTAAAATATCCAGACGTGCCTGTAAAGGGTCTTTACCAGCTAAATGGGCTAATTCATCTATAAAGCATTCTTGTCCCCATCCAAAATTTGAAGCATACACCGAGCGCCACCAGACAATTGGTATTTCGGTTTTTACATTCGTCCAGCTTACTTTTGAGGCTGTTGCAAAATTATATTTACTGTTTTCAGTGCTTATTTCTCCGCTTAACCAAGGGTCTGCTTCATCTTCTTTTAAGCCTTTAAAGACCTGGCCTACAATAGATTCGCCAATAGCATGGTGGTGAAATCCGGTGATTTTGTTTTCTTCTACAAATCCCTGCATATGGCTCAACATTCCCGGGCGGTATGGCCCTTGGGTAATATCATCTTCCCGTGTCCAGATAACCTTGACAGGCTTTTTCAATTCTTTTGATAAATGACAGGCTTCTAATAAAAAATCATGATAGGCTTTACGACCAAATGCACCACCCAGAAGCGTCACATTGATTTTTACCTGCTCGGGTTTTACTTTCATATAACCACATACATCTCTCAATGTCCAGTCTGGCCCTTGTACAGGTGCCCAGATTTCTATTGAACCATCATCTTTTACGTGTACCACCGCATTTACCGGCTCAATAGGGGCATGAGATAGGAACGGGGTTTCGTAATTCGCTTCAATTTTTTGTTTGGCAGAAGCATATTTTGCTGAAAAATCGCCTTTTTCTTCATAATTAATGCCTTCTTTCTTAGCTGCCTCATAAGTTTCATTAAAGTATTTCTGGGTACTTACAGTTTTGTCATAGTTGCCATTATCCCATTGAACTTTTAAGGCTTTTTTGCCTTTGAGTGCTGCCCACCAATTAGTAGCAATTACGGCCACGGCTTCTGACGTGCGGTGAGGCATTGGGCGTTCGGTTTTTACTACCTGTAAAACTCCGGCTACTTTTTTGGTGTCGGTATCATCAATAGAAGCTATTTTGCCATGCAACATAGGTGAGTGCAAAACACTGGCATATACCATGCCCGGTATGTCTACGTCTAAGCCATATACTGCTTTACCTGTCACACGCTCAGGTACATCCAGGCGTTTATTGTATTTACCTATTATCTTAAAATCCTTGGCTTCTTTCAGCTTCGGATTTTTTGGTATTTCTAATTTAGAAGCATCATCAGCCAATTCTCCATAAGTGAGACTTTTACCACTAATGCGATGAATAATTTTACCATCTTGCGCAAAACATTCAGTAGTTGAAACATTCCAGCGTTTGGCAGCAGTTTCGGTAAGCATTTCACGGGCTGCAGCTCCGGCTTTGCGGATAGGTTGCCATAAAGCCCTAACCGAACTACTTCCGCCTGAGGTCTGGTCGCCATATTTTCCTTTGCCATCACTTTGTACAATCTTCACTTTTTCGAGTGTTACTTCCAGTTCTTCGGCCAAAAGTGAGGGGACTGCCTGTGTAGAACCTTGGCCCATATCCGGGCGAGGATTTACCAGTGTGATGTTTCCGGCAGTATCAATAATAATAAAAGGATTTATTTCGAGACTTACGATGGCAGGAGTTATCTTTTTGAGTGTAGCATCTTTGGCAAAAGAAGATACTCCCAAGGCAAAACCAAAAGTGGTTAAACTCGTGGTTTTTATGAAATTGCGTCTTGAAGTCATAATGTTAGTCGTTTTATAGTAAATAGGTTAGATTATTTTCCTCCACCAACATTAGCACCTGCACTACTTTTCATCGTATCAGATGCTTTGTGAATGGCTTTGCGAATGCGGTCGTAAGTGCCGCAACGGCAAAGATTACCGCTCATGGCCGCATCAATATCCTCGTCGGTAGGATTAGGTGTAGTCTTCAACAAAGCTACCGCCGACATGATTTGTCCTGACTGACAATAACCACATTGAGGTACTTGTTCATCAATCCATGCCTGTTGAACTGCATGTAATTGCACCTCGCCAATACCTTCGATAGTGGTTATTTTGGCATTTTTGGCAACTACTGAGATAGGTGTCTGACAAGAACGAATCGGTTGACCGTTCAGATGAACTGTGCAGGCACCGCACATGGCCATTCCGCAACCAAATTTGGTTCCTTTTAAACCAACAAAATCACGGATTACCCAAAGAAGTGGCATATCAGGCTCGACATCCACTTTAACTTTCTTATTATTTACTGTTAAGTTATAAACTGCCATAGTTGTAGTAGTAATAGATTAGTCTAAACTAATGTAAAAGTTTACAAAAGTTGAGACTTTTGCAATTATTATCTCAGATATTCGACGAACGTCAGAAAATATATTAATTCTGTACATGATGTAACCATGAACAAACGTACGCTTGCTCTCATCATTTATTAGCTTTGGCTATTTTAATCGGCTTTCACTATTTTAGTAAGAATGCTTAGGACAAAAAATATTACCTTGCATCGTCTTTTACATTTCATAAATAAATTATCCTTTTTACCTACCCATGTTTATAGATTTAAGAAGCGATACCGTTACGAAACCCACTCAGGGAATGAGAGAAGCCATGTTTTCGGCTGAATTAGGCGACGATGTATTTGGCGACGACCCGACTGTGATAGCGTTAGAAGAAAAAGTCGCAGCCATGTTCGGTATGGAAGCAGCACTATTCTGCACCTCGGGAACAATGACTAACCAATTGGCTATCAGAGTGCATACTTTGCCAGGAAGTGAGGTGATTTGCGATAAATTATCACATATTTATCTATATGAGGGTGGGGGAGTATCACTTAATTCTTTCTCTTCTTTAAAATTATTAGAGGGAGATAAGGGTAGAATTAATGCGCAGCAAGTGCGTGATGCCATTAATAACCCAGACGATATTCATCAGCCTATCACCCGATTGGTGTCTCTTGAAAACACGATGAATAAAGGTGGGGGATGCTATTATGAATTATCTGAAATTGAAGCCATCAGACAAGTATGTAATGAACATCAGCTTCCTTTGCATTTAGATGGCGCAAGACTATTTAATGCTTTAGTTGAGACTGGTGAATCAACCTTGACACATGGCCAATTATTCGATTCGATTAGTATCTGTCTTTCAAAAGGTTTAGGTTGCCCGGTTGGATCTTTATTGATAGGTAAAAAAGATTTTATTAAAAAGGCTCGTCGCTTCCGTAAAGTAATGGGTGGAGGTTGGCGCCAAGCCGGTTTTTTAGCTGCGGCAGGAATTTATGCTTTAGATAATCATATCGAACGTCTGAAAGAAGACCATGCCAGAGCCAGAAAAATCGGGCAAATGTTAGAGAGCTTACCATTTGTAGAGGAGATTTACCCGATTGATACAAATATTGTCATTTTCAGATTACCTGATTTAGTTCTCGCTACCGAGTTTGTCGCTAAAGCAAAAGAATATAATCTAGGCTGTGTAACTTTCGGCAAACACCTGGTAAGATTTGTAACACACCATGATTTTTCAGATGAACATCTGGCGGAGTTTGAAAAGGTGATTAAACAGATATTATAATCTGTGTTCATAATGGCAAATATCAGGTAACTATGAAAATACTTGTGTTAGTATCTTTTTTTATA
Organism: Emticicia fontis; assembly: GCF_054779675.1. Classification (NCBI taxonomy): domain Bacteria; kingdom Pseudomonadati; phylum Bacteroidota; class Cytophagia; order Cytophagales; family Leadbetterellaceae; genus Emticicia; species Emticicia fontis. Next base: position 14,510 of record NZ_BAAGXU010000022.1, on the reverse strand, counting down.
AGTATAAGCCTGGTTGGTGTAGGACAAACACCTGAGCGAGCATCAACCAAAAATCAGGACTATGGTATTTTATATGCGTATAACGATAGCCTGCAATATGAAACCTATCCATTGCCAAGCGGTTGGGGCTATAAGCTATATTTACGGTATAAACTTTTAGTGAATCAACCCATTATTCCGGCTTTAGCAGGTAATCAGGCTTTTAAAACAGAAAAAGATGCGAAGAAAATAGCGCTATTAGCTATGAGTAAAGTAGTGAAAGGCCAGATGCCTCCAACGCTTGAATTGAAGGAAGTAAAGAAGAAATTAAATCTCAAATAAATTGAAGAAATATTGTTACAATAAAGCCTCGCATAATCAGTGCGAGGCTTTATTGTATATTATGCCGGAAGTAATTCTTTTCTTTTCAGGATAGACTCAAATAGTTTCAAATCGTGTTCGCTGTTGAATACATTGAAAGGAAAGCGTAAAAATTGACCTTTTCCAATAATCAGTAGATAAGCATCTTCAGTTTTTTCTGCCGATTGAATGCTCTCCCATTTCATGATACCACCCTCTTTCTGATTCAGCTTTACCAATATCTGACGGCTATCTATTTCATACATGAATTTATCAAACATCTGTTTGTTCTGCTCCATTTGTGAAGCCGCATAAAATTGCGCATACCAGAACAAAACATATAGACCACCTCCTACAACTGCTACTACCGGAATCCACCAGTTTTTGTATGAACCTGTAAAATGTAGTACTAATCCTAAGATAACTACTGCCGCCGGAATCAACAACCATTTCCAATCTTTGCGCATATGGCGCTTAAAGGCAATACTTACGTAATCTTTTTTATCTAATGCAAACTTTTTTGTTTTAACTATCATTTTTTTGGTTAGAACTTAAATGAAAGCACAAAAATAGAAAAAGGCTCTGATAATATCAGAACCTTTAGAATTATTTTATACTTTTTAGGTAAACTAGAAAGATATATATGATTATTTAACTTTCTCTGAACTGGATGGTGTCTATTACGTATTTATTACTGGCGTCTCTTTTTACCAGAATATACACCAGAAAATCTTTATTACGGCTGCGATAATTACCTACGCTATAACGTAAATCAATATTTGACGCCCCCTGATAAACGAACTGAAACGATAAAGGTGGATTATGCTGGAAGAACAATTTAAAAATCTGTTCGGCTTGCTGAGAGGATATTTTATTAAAATCTATTTTTTCGGAATCAATAATGAGTTCTATTTCCTGACTGAGGCAACTGGCAAGCATTTTCGGATTACCTCCTTTGAACGACATCCGTATTCGGTCTGTTAATTCGTTATCGATTCTTTTCTTTGGGCTTGAAACTCTTCCACCTGGTTTTGATGCATTTATAAAGAGGATCAACACTAAAGCTGAGAATACGTATTTCAATAGCTTCATAGATAGTTTATGCTAAGTTTTATTATCTTTGTTGGTGATTTACGACGCATAGTCTTTTACATAAACTATGCCAAAATTATATACTACCCTTAATGAAATACTTGGTATAAAATGCCTATCATGATCTAATTGAAAAAATTATGTCCAACCAATTATTGAACAGTACCGAGACTTTTCAAAAAATCCGCCGCATAGCCTATCAGATTTACGAACAGAATTTTGATGAATCAGAAGTAATCATTGCAGGTGTCAATGGCGAGGGGTATCATTTCGCCGAAAGATTGGTAGCTGAATTGAAACAAATCTCGGCTTTGAATGTAACAATTGCCAAGGTGAGTGTAGATAAACAGGCGCAATCGCAACCCGATATTAAGATAGAAAGTGAAGTAGATACTTTTCGGAACAAGAATGTCGTTATATGCGATGATGTACTAAATACAGGCCGAACGCTGGCTTATAGTTTACGTCCGTTTTTAAGTATTCCTTTAAAGAAAATACAGGTAGCTGTTATTGTTGACAGAAATCATCCGATGTACCCTATCGCCGCCGATTATGTGGGGTACTCGCTCTCTACTACTTTAAACGAGCATATCCAGGTGATTCTGAGTGATGAAGCAAAAACAGGCGTGTATTTATATTAATGTTGTTGAAGAATGATTTCAAAACTCAACCTTATTAGGTTCGTATTGGTTTTTGCAATAACAGGCGCGCTTTATGCCTGTGGTGAGAAGGAACAGGATTATCATCCTAAACCCACAGGGTTTAACCGTCTGGATCTACCTCCACATGCCTATCAGCCTTTGAAAGAAGAACACCCTTATACTTTTGAATATTCGAAAGCCGCAATTGTGCAAAGAGACACTTTTAAACTGGCCGAGCCTCATTGGATTATTCTGCGTTATCCTAGCTTAAATGCCCTTATTCAGTTTACTTATAAACCTGTCAATAATGATCCTAAGCGTTTGCAGAATATGATGAGTGATGCAGCTAAACTGGCGTTTCATCATGATAAAAAGGCGTATTCAATTAAAGATGGGATATTAACAACAAAATCTGGAAAAAGGGCAGTAGTTTTTGAGTTGGAGGGAGAGGTGCCAAGCCATTTTCAGTTTTTTGTAACTGATACTACCAAAAATTATTTAAGAGGAGCAGTATACCTGACAACAGCTACGCAGAATGATTCTCTTCGTCCGGTAATTGATTATCTGAAAGCCGATTGCCGACATATCCTGGAAACATTAAAGTGGAAATAATGTGAATCTTTACACTATTTCCACTTTTTCATGGCCTAAAGCTGAGCTATTATAAAGGGAAAAATACTTTAAAACTAAGCTTCACTTCATCTTTCGTTTTTACTCCGAATAATGACGGACGTTCAACCTGAAACTGACTCAGTAAAATATCAAATTTCCCATCAAGTGCTACCCTTTTATCACTATCAGTGCGGGTGACAGTAATCGTTACTGGTTTGGTAACTCCGTGAAAAGTCAGGTTTCCGTCCGCAGTTAATGTATTATTATCATTTTTTATTTTATTGCTTGTAAAAGTAACTTTCGGATATTTCAATCCTTCCATTACTTCTATGGCGTGTGAATCGCGGTTGGCATTGCCACTATCAAAGGCTTCTACTTTTAATGAAACTGCGACCTGACTGATGGCCTTGGTGGCATCGTCATACACAATCACTGCATTTACATCTTTGCAAACTCCCTCCCAATCATGAGCCGGGTGGCTCATGGCATAAGTAACAATAGAAGTCTTTTTGTCAGCGGTGATTTTTCTGCTCTCTATATTGGGTGAAAAAGCAAAAATAGTCAATAAAATAAGAATGGCTATAAAGTTCTTTAAGGTTCTCATCTCTCTAATTAGCTTAATGTTTTTAATGTTGCGAAGGATCTTAATTAGGGCATTTCATACAATTTCAGGCGTATTAAAACTCAAATTTCAAAACAGCCATAGCTGCAAAATAGGCCCCGAAAGTGGTATATGCTGCCGCGCGGTGATAAGGCTTTAGTTTAAAATTATCACTGATTTTATGAGCCAGCACATTGGTGGTTATCATACCCGTCAGGTGAATATACGATAAGATTTTATGTACTTTCACATTGCTGATGCCTTTGCGGTTGAGCATACCCGGAGGTGCTGTAAAAGCCATCAGGGCAGTAGTAGCATAAGCTATATTGATACCTGTTGCGGTAGCTTCATGCGCTCTTTTGATACGGGTATAATCATCACCACCTGCTCTGTATAATTTAGCGCCCAAAAAGCCCTGAGCTAACATACCTGCGGCAGTTAATAAACCCATTGCCTGATGGATTTTGAACATCGTTCTTCTTACTTTCAATTCTCTGGCTCTGTTTTCAGCAGTTAGTTCAGGTGCAATACCCACTTTTCTCAATAGCCCTTTTTCTCCCCAGAAAATCCTTTGAGTCAATAACATCTTATCCGGCAATAGCTTTGGTGTTTCGGCAGTTGTATCTAAATCAGCCAAAAGGCTATCAGATTGCGTGACCTGAGCAAAAGCGAAACCAGCAAACAGGATAAAAAAGAGCAATAAAGAAATTCGTTTCATATTTATATTAAAATTGGTTGGTTCATAAAAGGGGAGGATGTTGCCATCCTCCTTGCCCTAAAAACACGCTATCCGGAAACACACATATCCACTTTTATTCAAAAAACACATATATCAAAGTCTTATAAGAAACACATATATCCACAAAGCCGGTCAGGCAAAAACTCTTAGTGTATTACCGCTATTCTGAATTTCGGTTTTATAAACCGTTAAAGATTTTTCTGCGGGAGATAGTTTTACTGAACCATCCAGATTAAATTCTGAGCCATGATTCGGACATTTGAAATCATTAGTTGCAGTCCGATAAGCAATTGTACTACCTTCATGCGTACATAATTTCGATAAAGCTACGTAAGTACCACCTGTGTTTACAATGATGATGTTTGCTACGTAATTAAATTCACCTGCGGTTTTCATTTTGCTGTAATCAGCATTCGTTAAATCGACTGTGAAATCGATACCAGCACCACTGGTTGTGCCTTTTACTGCACCACTGGTACCGCCTGTACCTCCGGTTCCGCCTGTGCCACCTGTACCTCCCGGAGTTGGGTCATCGCTCCCCGAACCTGAGCAGGCAGTTAATCCTGTACCCATGCAATAAAAAGCCATCAATGCACCTGTACTCAATCCAAGCTGTCGTAAAAATTGCCCTCTACTTAATTGTGTTTGTTCCATAGAAAGTATAAGATTTATTTGGTTTAAAATGCGTAGTAATTATAAGCTTTACGGACATTTTAAAATGAGGGTTGCGTGGCCAAATAAAAATTGATAGCTTCCTGTTTTATTGATCAGACGAAGAATTTGCTAAGGTAGGTTGCTTAAATTGGATAAAAGCCTAGTAGGATGATACAGAAACAAGCCAAAAAAATACCTGATAATAATTTAATTATCAGGTGCTTAGGTTTGATTTTTAATCCCCGTAAAAATTGTAAAATATTGATAAGGTTCAAGTATATTTCCGGCAGGAATATTCTTGAAAATTAGTTGCTTATTTTTCTAAATTTTTTTTCGCTTCGGCAATTACGCCTTTATTTTCTGCGGTGTCTAAAGCTTTGTTATATAGCTCATTCGCACGTTTTTTATTGCCAGCTCTTTCAGCAATTCTGCCTAAACCAAGGTAGGTCATAGCATAATAATCTTTTGTATAACGCTCATCAGGTTCATTTTTTAGCACAGTATTATAGAATTCTAAAGCCAGTTTATCATTCCTTTTTACTTTTTCGGCTATCAATCCATCAAACAGATTGGCCGCAATCTGATAAACAGAACCACCTGTTTTCCGCAAGTCATTAATTTTCGGAATTACTTCATCATATTTTCCTGATAGAATAAGTGCTTCAGCATATCGCATAAGATAAATGGGGTTATTCGGGTATTTATCATGCAATAAATCAGCATAGAAAAGACCTTTATGATAATTCAATTCATACTTAAGGTTTAGATTCATAAAATAATATGCCGCCTCAATTCTTGAAAATACAGATTTCTGTGTAGCTAATTCCAATTGTGTTAAACCTAATTTTTTGTTCCCGTTTTCGAAAAAAATAACAACAGGCTTTACTATCGGATGAGTTTCCGGATATTGAATACGGTAATAATTGTATAGACCGGAAGTAAAATAAAACTCAGGGTTTCGCTCTATCATTCCAAACCCGTCTTTCATATAGCCATAGGCTTTTCTAGCTTCGTTGGCGGCTTTCATAGGTTCTTTCCTGTAATTATATGCCAGCGTGATATATCCATGCGAAGCCAATAAAAAGAAAGTCGCTTCTGCCTTTTTATTGGGGTCTTTTAACATGGGCTCTGCCAAAGCTTCACATTTTTCCAGAAGCGACATGTATAAATTGACCGCCTTCGGATTTTTTTCGAGTGGGAGATTCTGCCATTGTACCTGAATGGCACTTAAAAGCGGAGTAACCGGATGTTGTGGATATTTAGCTTTTACTTTCTGAAAAAAAGCATCGGCCTCTTTAAATTCATAGTTGTATAATTTGTCCAGACCTTTAATAATGGTTTGTTTGGAGTCGTTATCAGTCAGCAATTGTGCAGAGGTAGAAACGCTAAAAAGTTGGATAAGGATAAAAAAAATAAACAGCCTTCTCATAAAAGTTTATAGTAATACCCTTTGTTAACAAAATTGCAATAAAAAAACCTCCCGTTCAGGAGGTTTTTTTTTCTTTTCTACGTAACCTACTTATATTGTGTAGTTTACAGATTAACGATGACTTTGTAAATAGCTATTTACAGATTCGCGGCTTCTTAGATTAACACCAGATGCCTCCATAGATAGACGTAAGGTCTTCTCGATAGTTACGTAAGAGAAAGTAAGATCTGTTTGTGGTTTATAACTTTTCACACCACCGATAGCGGCAGTTTGAGAGCTATAAAAGAATGTTACCTTTCCTGTTTGGAACGCAAAATTTACTTGTTCTGTTGAGCCGTCAGTTTCTTTAATGATAACTCTTGGCAATGCTAGCCATTGAGCACCAACTTTCACGTAGGCTACTACAATACTACCAGCTGAGACGTTTGCGTCCATTACTTCAAACGCACCAGTTTGGCCTGTGTTGCCTGTTCCGATACCAGCTGCATCTACTGTCTTCCAGTCTGTTGTTTTAACTGTTACTTCGGCATTTTTAACATTGGCATTTCCGTCCTTACCATTAGTACCGTTAGTACCAGTAGCACCAGTAGCTCCTACTGCACCAGTAGAACCAGTAGCACCAGTAGCACCTTGTGGACCAGCAGCACCTTGAGGACCTTGAGCACCTTGTGGACCAGCAGGACCTTGAGGACCTTGATCTCCTTTACATGACCATAAAGCAACAGATAACGCTAGCGTTACCACTGAAAGAAGTCTATAAAATTTGTTCATGATTTGTTGGGTTTTGATAATTTGACTTCAGTTACGTAGCAATATTATTGAAATTTGCTCAACTTTGCAAATGCGAATATCGGTTTATTTATTTTACGGCGAAAATAATTAGTGGAAAAAAGAAAAAGATATTTTCTGTATCGCGTTTTTGAAATAAAATAAACCCAAAATTGGTGTAAAGCCTGTTCATTAAAATTTTATTAAATAAGAAAATAAATTTCTCCTATTCTATGCAAGCATTAGACTGTCTTAATCAGGTTGCTGATTTTCACCGGACTTTCCAACATCCTATTTTAGAAAGCCCTCAAATCCCGTCAAAACAAAGATGTGACTTAAGAATATCGCTTATTGCCGAAGAATTAAATGAATTAAAAGAAGCCATTGATGAAAAAGATATTGTAGCCGTAGCAGATGCTTTAGCCGATATACAATATGTATTAGCAGGAGCAATTTTAGAGTTTGGCCTGGGAGAAAAATTCCGTGAATTGTTTGATGAAGTGCAACGTTCGAATATGAGTAAGGCATGTACATCAGTGGCTGAAGCCGAAGACACCATGAAGCACTATGCAGAAAAAGGAACAGAATCTTATTATAAAGAAGTAGAAGGGAAATTTCTGGTATATAGAAAAGGTGATGACAAGACTTTGAAGAACATCAACTATTCTCCGGCAGACTTACAAAGAATTATAGGTATACCTGCCGATTGATTGGTGGTAGCAAATTATTAAATCACTACCTAATAATCACTCATTCTCTCAATCACTCATTCACTCATTAATCATGACCCCTCTTGCTGATGCTATATATAATGTAAAAGAGAAGTTTCTCCGTTATGTACAAATTGATACACAATCAGACCCGAATTCTATCTCAAATCCATCAACTGAGAAGCAAAAAGATTTGAGTAAGGTTTTGGTTGAAGAATTATTGGCGATGGGCATCGCTGATGCTCATTTGGATGAATGGGGATATGTATATGCTACTATTCCGGGTAACTCAACTAAAAATGTTCCGGTAATTTGTTTTTGTTCGCATGTGGATACTTCACCTGATTGTAGTGGGGCAGGAGTGAAGCCTATAGTAAATGAGTTTTGGGATGGTACAAACATTGTTTTGCCAGATGACCCTACGCAGATAATTAAGATGTCGGAGCACCCTGATTTAAAGCATCAGCTAGGAAATGATATTATTACTGCCAGTGGAACTACTTTATTAGGTGCTGACAATAAATCTGGCGTTGCAGAAATCATGGCAGCAGCAGAGTACCTGATGCAGCATCCTGAAATTATACATGGTACAATCAAGATTTTATTTACGCCTGACGAGGAAGTAGGACGAGGAACGGAAAAAGTAGATTTGAAGAAACTGGGTGCTGATTATGCTTATACTATGGATGGTGAAACGGTCGGTACGCTGGAAGACGAAACTTTTTCGGCTGATGCCGTAAGTTTAATGATTAATGGTGTAAGTACGCATCCGGGTTTTGCCAAAGGTAAGTTGGAGAATGCAATGAAAATAGCTGCTGATATTTTAGCGGCTTTGCCAAAAGATACGTTATCACCAGAAACTACCGAAGACTACGAAGGATTTATTCATCCTACACAAATATCAGGCATTCAGGAGCAGGTAAAGCTGGATTTTATCATCAGAGATTTTGCGGTAGCAGGTTTGCATGAAAAAGAAACTTATTTGCAGGATATAGTAGATAAGGTATTAAAAAATTACCCTAATTCAAGTGTTGATTTTAAAGTGATTGAGCAGTATCGTAATATGAAAGAGGTATTGGTGAATCACCCTAAAGTAGTAGAATATGCGCTGGAGGCCATCAGACGCTCGGGTATGAAGCCGGAACAAAGGAGCATTAGAGGAGGGACAGATGGCTCTCGATTATCTTTTATGGGTTTGCCGTGCCCGAATATTTTTGCCGGAGAACATGCCTTTCATTCTAAACTGGAGTGGGTATCGGTGCAGGATATGGAGAAAGCAACAGAAGTAATTATTAATTTAGTACGAATCTGGGAACAGAAATCTTAGAATATGCCAATTGTAAATAATATAAAAGAAATAGAAAACGAGATTAGTGGAAAAGACGTTACGCTTGTAGCAGTTTCTAAAACAAAGCCTATTGAAATGCTCATGGAAGTATATAACTCAGGCTTTAAACGTTTTGGAGAAAACTATGTGCAGGAACTCACCGAAAAACAGGAGAAAATGCCTAGAGATATTGAATGGCATTTTATCGGGCATCTGCAATCGAATAAGGTGAAATACATTGCACCTTTTGTGAGCCTGATTCATTCGGTAGATAGTTTTAAATTATTGCAAGAGATAAACAAACAGGCAGCCAAAAATAATCGGGTGATTGACTGCCTGTTGCAGATATATATTGCGGAAGAAGACACTAAAAGTGGCATGACCGAAGAAGAATGCCTGGAAATTCTTCAATCAGAAAAGTTAAAAAATCTTACCAATATCAGAATAACTGGTTTGATGGGTATGAGTACTTTTACTGACAACGAAAATCAGGTCAGAAAAGAGTTCAGAAAACTCAAAACCTTTCATACTTCTTTGCTTCCCTCTTATCCATATCTCACAAACATTTCAATGGGCATGAGTGGTGATTATGCCATTGCTATTGAAGAAGGAAGCACCATGATTCGGGTCGGTAGTAAGATTTTTGGAAATCGTGTTTATACAACTTGATTTTACCCAACCTGAAAACATCTCATACTGATACTACCCATATCAAAGCCCTCGTAGGTATATTTGATAGCTTCATCTTTGTTAACCAAGCCTGCTGTATAAAGCATAGGTAAATAATGGTCGTAACTCGGATGAGCTATTTGTCCTAAAGAACCAAATGATTTGAAATCAGCCAGGTCAGCTAATTGTCTGTTATCTAATTTATTCTTAACAAGGGTATCAAATTCCAAAGCCCAATCAAAAGGTTTTGATGCATCGCCGTGCCAGTTTATCTGTCGCAGATTATGTACAATATTACCGCTAGTCAGAATCAATACGCCTCTATTTCTTAAGTTTTGCAATTCCTTTGCCAGTTCGAAATGAAATTGAGGCGGCTTTGAGAAATCGATACTCATCTGAAAAGTCGGAATATCTGCTTCCGGATAGATATGTCGAAGAACAGACCAGGCTCCATGATCAAGTCCCATTTTATGTTCTTCTATTATACCAATAGATTTTACTTCGTTAATTAACTCTCTGGCTACTTCCGGTGCACCTTTGGGCTCATATTTTACCTCATATAATTCTTTCGGGAAACCGCCAAAATCATAAATGGTTTGTGGTGCTGGATTTACCGATACATAAGTTTTATTCATAGTCAGCCAGTGAGCCGAAATAACCAGAATCGCTCTTGGGCGTTCAATGCTTTTTCCTAAAGTATTTAAACTATGCGTAAAATTATTATCTGCTAAAGCATTCATAGGGCTACCATGCCCAATGAAAATAGATGGCATTTTCTCTGATTTGGAGAAACCATCTGTTATATTTTTTAAATCCTGTAAATTCATTGCGTGAGTCGTAAAAGGTAAAATGCTTAGTTTTTTTAAAAAGTCTAATCTTTTCATACATATACATTATATGTAGATACAACTATTTTTTTGTCAATAAAATTCAATTATTAATGGGGAAATTTAAATCTACGCAAAATGGGAGATAAATGGCTGAATATAAATGAATTATGCTTTATTTGATTACATTATGACCTATATTCTATTTTTATTGCCGATGCAGTCTTATTTTTGCCCTTATTCCTTATATATATAAACTAAAGATAAATCAATGAATAAATTTTTCTTACAGGCAGGGGCTCTTTTAGGGGCAATAGGAGTGGCATTAGGCGCTTTTGGCGCTCATGCGTTAAAAGATAAACTAACGGCCTCAGGCAGAATGGAAACATTTGAAACGGCCGTAAAATATCAGTTTTACCATGCCTTGGCTTTGGTATTGGTAGGAATATTAGCAAAAGAAATTGCTTCAAAAAATCTTACTTATAGCGGTTATTGCTTTTTAGGGGGCACGCTTATTTTTAGCGGTGCCTTGTACCTTATCTGTTTTACAGGAATTAAAACCTTTGGCGCGATTGCTCCAATAGGCGGTACATTAATGATTGCAGGTTGGCTGCTGTTATTGTGGGCGGTTTTAAAAAGTTGATATGAATAAAATGTGGCCAGAACCGAGCGACGGTCACTCGGTTCTCGCCACATTTCATCTTTATTACTCTACATAATCTAAATCTTTAGAAAAGGTTTCTTTAAGCGAGGCGTTAGCAATAAATGCAGCTCCAAAACAAATAATACCTATAATAGTAGCACTTAAAATCAAATTGCCATTAAGCGCCTTGGTAAGATATTGATGGCCTAATAAAATAGGTACAGCACCACCGCGGGCAAAATTCGGAATAGTAGTAGCAACAGTAGCTCTTATATTCGTACCAAATTGTTCGGCCGACATCGTGATTAACACAATCCAATAGCCTGAGGCTGCCCCCATCAATACACACATAATAAATATAGCCGTATTACTCGCTCCCCAAAGGTTGAGATAAATCAGACACAAGCACAAGCAGATAGCCTGGAAAATGAAGATGGTTTTTCGGCGGTTTTGTAATCGTTGGCTTACGTACCCACTAATAAGATCACCGCAGGTTAGGCCTATATATACATACATTACGGCTTGTCCGGCTGTAACTTTTCCTTCAATGCCTAAGGCCTTGGCCACTTCAGGTGCTAACTGCATCAGGATGCTGACAATAAAAAAGATAGGGAAACCAATAAACATACAGGCGATGTAGCGCTTGAAGCGGTCTTTATTGGTAAAAAGACTTAAAAAGTCTCCTCTGGTAATATTTTGCTCTTCGGCATGTTTATACATTTTGGATTCAAAAGTGCCTACTCTTAATAATAATAGGAGTAAACCCATACCACCGCCAATAAAATAGGCTGTTCGCCAATAAAAGGCATCGCCAACTAAGGCAGCTACTACTGCCCCCAAAGCCCCTACAGATGCCATAATCATGGTTCCATAGCCGCGTTTTTCTTTCGGCATGGTTTCAGCGACGATGGTTATTCCGGCGCCCAATTCTCCTGCCAGACCAATTCCGGCCAAAAATCTTAATATTCCGTATATATAGATATCCTGTACAAATCCGTTAATGATGGTAGCGGTTGAGTAAAGTATAATTGACCCGAATAAAACTGAGAGGCGGCCTTTTTTATCACCCAAAATACCAAAAAAAATACCGCCACACAATAAGCCGATCATTTGTACGTTAAATAGCCATAAACCGACACTCGTATTATCGACACCTACTACACCTAATTCGGTTAGACTGCTATGACGGAGCACAACGAATAGAATCAAGTCATACGCATCTACGAAATAACCTAACGCTGCAACTAATACTAGTAAAAAAGTTGATTTTTTCATGTATTAACAAAGTTTCACGAAAATAGAGATTCGTATAGAATTTCGCGAAAAAAAATAACGACATTTTTGGTAATTTTCTGAAACATATTCAATAAAAGGCTAGTTTTGTCGTTAATAAGCCTAAACCGTTAAATACTAAATATTCAGATTTCTATGGAACAAACTCAAGAAAGAAGAAGTAACACGGCAATGACCGCCGGACTTGTTTTAGCCTGTGCTTTAGCAGCACTATTTGGCTTCCTTTATTTCAATGCGCGTCAAGACATTGATTCAAAGAATGTTGACGTATCGCAAAAAACAAAAGAACTGCTCCTTACAAACTCTAAACTTGATTCCATTGCCGTACAACTTGATGCAAAAATTGCTGAAGTACAAGCCTTAGGTGGACAAGTAGAGGATTTACAAGCGTTGAAAGCTCAATTAGAGCAAGACAAGAAAAATTTAGTTAACTCAAAAAGTGTAAGTATTAAACAATACGAAGGCAAAATTAAAAATTATGAGTTGGCATTGACAGAAAAAGACAATGAAATTGCCAAACTCAAAGAAGAAAACGCAGTACTAACTACACAGAACGAGACTTTAGGTAGCGAAAACAATAACTTAAAAACAGAAAACACCGGCTTAAAAACCGATAAACAAGCACTAGCAGATTCAGTGTATAACGTAGGTGTTAAAAATAAAGAGCTTGCAGAAAAAGTAACTTTAGCAGCAGCACTAAAAGCCATGAACGTAAATGTAAATGCTATCAACTCTCGTGGTAAAGAGCGTGACGGTGGCGAATACAAAGCTAAAAGAGTAGATAAAGTAAAAATATCTTTCAAACTGGCTGAGAACGCGCTTACCAAAAGAGAAGAGAAAGTTATTTATATGAGATTACTTGATCCTAAAGGCAATGTAGTTTCAGACATGGCGACAGGTTCGGGTACTTTTAATTTTGGTGGAAACGAAACCGTTTATACTTCAAAACAAACAGTGATGTATGACAACTCAGGGCAAAATGTTGATTTTGTTTACTCACGTGGAAGTTCCTATGAAAAAGGCAAATATACTATCGAACTTTATTCAGAAGGTTTTAGTATCGGCCGTGGTACTTTCGATGTGAAGTAATAATCATATCTTTTTAAATAAAATCCCGCCGGATTGCTCCAGCGGGATTTTTTGTTTAATATATTTCAGGATAAATGTTTTTCATTAGTGAATTAATTTTTTTAATAAATCTACTCTAAAAGGTTTAGAAATATAACCATTAATCATAGGATATTTCTTTATCTAAGGATTGGTCGAAGACCAGAGCAGTATAATCACCCTGATACTAATATTTCTAATTAGCTGCACATGAAAAATAATTGATGGCTAAATTGAGGTAATAGATAATTAGATTTATTTAATGGAGCGTCAAATTTTATGCCACAACCTTAAACGTATAATGATAGATGTATATACGTAAACAAAAATATTTAGTAAAAATGTAAATTTGTATTTCATAACACATAATTAGATAAAACTAAGCAAGTGGATAGGTTTTTGCTGATAAAGGTATATCTTGAATAAGGTTTTGTATTTCTATTTAAGCCAATTTATTAATATGCATATCTGGAATACATACAAGAACACGATTCAAAGAAACTGCTTAGGTGCTTATACTCAAAAGGATGGATTACTCTATTGGCAAAACCGCCTGTTCACTATTATTCTTACCTATTGGATACCCATTAGTTTTTTAGCACTTATACCAGGTGTTATCATGTCAATCATAGGAGGTATTCCTACACTTGCTATCGTTGATTTACTAGGAGTCTCGTTTGTAATAACTATCTCTTTTAGCAAGAGATTGAATATTCTTGTGCGCAAGGTTTTATTTATTAGTGTACTTTATATAGTGGCACTTGTATTAATTTACTATTTGGGTACGAGTGGTCCTGGTCTTCTTTATTTACTTGGAACTACTATTTTCATTATTCTTATTTTTCCTGAAAAATTTGGCTATATGTCTGTCATAACTAATATAGTCATCTGTATTCTCTTATATTTTGCTATTCGTTTTCAACTGCTGTATAGTGCTACCAGTCCATTTTCTTCCTTTGGGGCATGGGTAGCAGTCTCTGCTAATCTGGTTTTATTAAGTTTAACGTGAGTTCGGGATTAGAATAAAAAGTCAAAAGGGCAAAAAAATGAGATATTTGT